>JAUNNJ010000042.1 GCA_030531495.1 Bacteroidales bacterium | reverse complement strand
GAAGAAGCTGCTGAAGCACCTGCTGAAGCTTAATCTTCTACTTCAAAATCGTATAAAAGCGTTGGACATGAGTCCAGCGCTTTTTTTTTGCTTATAATTCTCGAGACATTATCCCCGATTCTCTTGTGTGGGAATATCGGATCAGCGGATTTTAGTGAGGTTCAGAGGTGAAAAGGAGGGGATTGTTATTTCCTGTTGATTACGTTTCTCACAAAAAACTCGTAGACTTCAAACTGACAAAAACCGAGCAAAACCTCCTTTGGCGTATGCGGGTGCTGCACACCCACCGTTTGATTTGTGGAATTTCAGATTTTAATCGAGCTTAAATCTGCCCTCCCACAAACCAATTACGCCCTCTTTCGCGGGCTTATCATACGCCAAAGGACGATAAACCACGCCTGCGGCGAAAAACCAATTTGCTTGTCATATATGGTAGAACAATATTTGACACCCACCTCGCGGGACCCAAATTATTCGTGGTAGCAGAAATGTTTGTTTTATAAAGCCCACAAGTCAATCGGTCTGCGAGTTATATTGGGAGGCATGTCCCTACCGAAGTGGGGTGGGTGGAAGCAAGATTGTTTATTTCTTGGTGTCTTATCGCGTACTTTCAGCTCGTTTTGGTTGGGGGTAAAGAAAAGCCCTTGATGATAACACCAAGGGCTGATTATGTGGTTGTGGAATTTTTGGATTAAATCTTCACTTTTTGAGTATAGACCTTGCCAGACTCGTTCTTCACTGTTACGATGAAGAATCCTTGTGGAAGTGTAACAGAAGCAGTGAAGTCGCCATTTGCAACACTTGCTACTGTGCGTCCTGAGAGATCAACAACTTGCATGCAAGTGATAGCTGATGTGGATTCTGCGATTACTTGATCTCCGAAAGTGGTGATGGTGATATCCTTCATTTCGGTGTCGGTGATGCTGGTCACAGGTGATGGCTCGATAGTTTCGAATTCAATGTTGGTCATAGAAGATGTTACTTCGAGAGAAGCTGTGTTTCGGAGCCATGTCATTGTGCGAACTGAGCCATTAGTATAGGTGATTTTGGCTTTCCAATTCACCTTCTCGCCTTCGAGTTCGATAGTTCCATCTTGGTAGTAATAGCCAATGTAGTTAGGTTGTGTGAGTTTATTGCCATTGAATCTAACAACCGATTCGTGAGGATTAATTGAAACTGGCACTTTCTCGCCTAACTTGAAGTAGTCACGCATGATGTCGTAAAGATTGTAAGTGCGCTGTGAGCACCAAGTCTTCAAACTATTGAGCTGCGACAACCATTTCTCGTAGGTGATTGGGGTGTTGTAATAATTTAGGTGATATGGATATTCAGTGTCTAATTCGCCGCGCATTTCATCAATAATTCCAGTAGAGATACTTGCACGCAGGAAGTCGCCCAAATAAACGGTGAATTTGTCGGTAAAATATGTGATGAATTCTGGATACTTACACATGACTTGGAAAAGTTTTACCGCTTCAGGGCGGTTTCCCTCATCTGTGTCACCAGCATGGTTCCCGGTGCGAAGTATTGTGCTGAAGTAGGTTTTGTTGGATGGGTTCATTGCCATGAAATCTTCATCCTTTACAAGGAATCTCCATTTACCGCCCTCCGCACGGTTGCGCCACATCACCATATTGTTGCCAGGATAGTCGGTGTTAGCAGCCCATGAATTGAGAATGAAAGTGTTGGCGAAATTTTCTATATCCATAGCTTCGCACATTTGTTCATAGGTGGGGTTGCTGTTGTAGAGTTCAACGAAGTTGTTGTAGTTGTCCCATGTACCGGCTTTGAGTTCTTTCCAGTTTTCTACCATGTCGATGTCTTCAAGACCATTGTAGTTTGATTCGATGTTGTCCTCATTGCTGCGTTCGCGAAGTGAATAAACGCCTACATATTTGCCGTTGATGTAGCAAATCACTGGTTGATATGCTTGCCAGTCAAGATTCTCTACATATCGTCCAAAAAGCGTTTGGGTGAGAGCGTCGTTGATGCGGGCGCCATTGAAGTTGTTGCCGCCATTTCGGAGAATGAGCGATTTGTATTCGCTGACATTGGGGCGGTCTTTCCAAAAGCTATATGCGTATCTTTTTGTTCCGAATCGTTTGTTGGCGTAGAATGCCATTGATTTTTGAACCAGATTACGGGTCCATCCACCATGGATGCGGAATTCTCCTAATTGACTTACAGCAGGCACGCCATCGGCAGTGGGGAAATATTCAAAATATACAGGTCGTCGCCAGTCTTCCAAGAAATTTTGTCCGGCAAAGATGCCGATTGTTGGGTCGGTCATATATTCTGGATTGGTCAGTAACGACACCACAGGAATGGTGAAACTTCTGCCATGTACGAGGAATGAACGCGATACCGATATAGGTGAAGGCATAGTGGGCGAAATCAGTTTCGCTCTGAGCACCAATGAAGAATTGGTGTATTTTGAATATGTTCCACTTGACACTTTGTCGTTGATTGTTGGTTCTGCACCATTGGTAGTGACACAAAGTACAGCGTCGGCAGGAGCATCTGCAGGCTTTGTAACAGTGATGTAGCGATAGCGGGAGTTGCGGAATAATGTTGAACTTTCGGCTTGGAAAACAGGGTCGGGAAGTACGCTCGCACTGATGCCTCCTTTATTGGCTTCGCCAGGGGTAGGAGTGACTTCGTATCCCCAAGTGTCGCTGCCTTCTGTTTCGCGGCCGTATGCAACGTTTGGAGAAGGTTGTTTTTTTAGTGTAACCTGGTCGATAATTTCCTTTTGGGGATTGAATAGATATAATGTGCCTTTACCACTGTCGACACGATAATCAACATGGTTTGGACGAATTGTCTTGTCGCAGTAGAGCATGATGAAGGAGTTGGGGCGCGCCACAGTGCTGCCGCTAATCATAACAGCGTCGTCATAGTTTGTGGAAGCACCGATACGATATCCTCCCATGCGGAAAGTGCGATCGCCTTCATAATACAACTCAATCCACGAATCAGGGAATTCGTTGTCGACATACAACCCGTTGATGTTTGATTGCATTACCTCGTTGATTGTCATTTTCTCAGCTGAGGCGAAGTTGATTCCTGCACAGAGTAGAAATGAAGTTACCCAAAGTTCTTTTTTCATATATTGTTGTTTATTTGTTTGCATTCATTGCTAAACAAAATTATAAAATTAATTTTATTAATAATATCAAATATATGTCAGCCGCTATTTATTGATATTTTTTGGCTGATTTGTTGCATTTTTACACAATTCTTGAGATGGGTATTTAGCAATACATGTTGTTGTGTTGGATTTCTGTAATCAGTGAATCTGCTGTTTTTTATTCATAAAATGATATTATTGACTGTTGAGAGTTGAAATGTCATTTTTTTTGTGTAATTTTATGATTGAAACAAAAAAAGACGATATGATTACACGAAAAACTATACCAATGATTCTCGGTTGCTTGCTGCTCATGTTAGCAATCGTAAGTTGTGGAAAAGGCGATGGCTCTTCTACTGAAAATGACACTGTCGCATTTAAAATCAAGAAGGTTTCTGACACATCTTCGTTTAAACGCTCTAATGGCGAAATGTGCAGGTTGCATGTAGATGCGGAATTTTCTATACCGGAAAAAATTAATGGAAAAGCTGCAAGCTCGAAATTTGTCAAGCTTTTTGCGTCAACTGTTCTTGAAGGTGGAGATAGCTTGGATTTAGAGAATGCAGTGAAACAAATAGTGGCAACACGCCTTTCTGTAAATGTTTCGGATGTGGCTGATGCAAGTGAAGAGGAATGCGGCAATGCTACATCAAAGGTCGACATTCAAGTGAAGGTGTATCCTGTATACAATCGTAACGGAGTTCTTTCAATGTGCTTTGAAGAGGTTGTGAAGAAAGATGGAGTGCCTTCAGTGGCTCACACATATTATAATTATGATGTGGAGAAATGTTCTGTATTGGATAATGGCGAATTTGTGGAAAGTTCTATTGATGAATTGGCACAATTGTTGCGTAATAAGTTGATGGAGCAAAACAAAGTCACGACTCCTGAAGAGCTGAACAGCATTGGTTATTTCGATATTGAAAACCTCAATGTATCATCAAACTTCTATTTTATTGAAGACGGTGTAGTTTGGAGTTATAAGCCTCAAGAATTGACTGTTGATGCAAATGTGGAACCGACAATATCGGTGCCTTTTGCAGAGTTGGTTCAATTTGTGAAAGAGGAGTCGGCAATTAATAATCTCATGTAAAAAGAATTGATGGAAGCAATTTTAAAATATTTTCCAGAACTGACAGACAGTCAAAAGCAGCAATTCAAATTGCTTGAAGAATTATATCCAGAATGGAATAGTAAGATTAATGTGATTTCACGCAAGGATATAGAGAATCTTGAAGTGAACCATCTGCTACACTCATTGGGCATTGTGAAATTTGTGAAATTTCAACCGGGCACAAAAGTGCTTGATTTGGGTACCGGTGGAGGATTCCCTGCCATACCTTTGGCAGTTTTCTATCCCGAAGTGCAATTTCATCTGGTGGATAGGATTGGTAAGAAATTGAAAGTGGCTCAGGATGTAGCAGAAAAAGCCGGTCTTACCAATGTCACCATTCAGCACGGTGATGTGAAAGAGGTGAAAGGAAAATTCGATTTTGTTGTCAGTAGGGCAGTGATGGATTTGGCAGATATTGTTCCTTTGGTTCGTCGTCTTATATCTTCCGACAACTTCAATGCGGTTCCCAACGGGTTGATTTGCTTGAAGGGTGGAGATTTGAAAAATGAGGTGCAGAAGTTTAAGGACGAGGTGCTGATTGATGAACTGAAGAGTTATTTTAAGGAACCATTTTTTGAAACTAAAAAAGTGGTTTATTTACCATTATAATCTATTTATATCATGAAAATAGAAAATGTAATTACCCAACTGTTTGGGGAAAATGTGTTTGTTGTGTGGGATGAGGCTACATTGGAAGCCGCAATCATCGATCCCGGAATGATGGATGCTAAAGAGTATCAAGCTGTGGAAGAAATCATTTCGAGAGAGAAACTGGGCGTGAAATACGTTCTGTTGACTCACTCTCACGTAGACCATGCATGTGCTGCAAGATGGGCTGCTGAAAAATTCGGAGCTCAGGTTTTTGGCTCAAAAAAAGATTCTATGTTAGCATCATCTATGACGGCTCAAGCCTCCTTGTTTCATTTGCCTATTCAGACAAATTCGCTTTCAATTGACAAAGATTTGGAAGATGGCGATGAATTGAGCTTAGGCGAAATGAAGATAAAGGTTATAGCCACACCGGGGCACACACAAGGCGGAGTCGTTTTCTACATATCTCAAGAAAACATCGCTTTTGTGGGCGACACTATTTTCCAGAGGAGCGTGGGACGTACAGATTTGCCTGGCGGAAATTTAAGGACACTAATCAGTAGTATTCACTCAAAGATTTTTGAATTGCCCGGTAATACAGTTTTGATTCCTGGTCATGGACCGACCACAACTGTTGATGATGAACGACAAAACAACCCCTATGTATAACAAAATCGGCGTATCTTGCGAGATGCGCCGATTTCGTATATTGTTGTTTGGCATTTTAATTTTCAAATTCTTCTAATATGCTGTCGATGACGCAGCGTATTTTGGGAACTACATTTTCCTTCTGCTGCTCAAGCATGACCTTTAACTTTTCGTTTTTGTCAACTTTGTTCAGCATCACGAGGTTGAGTAATAGCCTCATGGAAGTATAAGGCGCCAATGGCGCATCACTGGTCTGAAGAGCATAGAAGAGTTTTTCTGCAAACGGCAATTTGCGAAGCAATCGATGGCAGAGCACATCGGCTATTTCTTCGCACTCCACGCTTGCTGCCCAGTCAATAGCCGTGGCTTCCGTCATTTCAGATTCGGGATAGAGCATGGGAGCAATCATGCGACATTCGCGGTGCTTGGTGTCGGTCCAAAATGCTTCTGCTATCTCTTTGTTTGGAGTGATGGTGCTTGCGATTTGTGCTATATCGGTGATTTGACACCCCATAATCATGGTGTGAGGGTCGCCGTTTTTACGTAAAGAGTCGGCAATAATTCCGTTACGGTAAGCAAAAAATTGCTTGCGGGTTTCTTTGAGAATATCTTCGTTGCTCATCATTTATTAGCGTAGTTCTAATTGTTCAATAATAGTGAGTGCGTCATCGTCTTTATTCAATCTGTCGATGTATTGCATAAAAAAGAAATCTACCACATCCCTTTCTTTGTATTTTTTCATGCCGAGATAGCGGCATTGCAAGTCGGGATATCGTGCAAGAAGCGATGTGAGCACCTTATAGTTAAGTTCCACCAATTGTCTGCCAATAAAGTCAATAATGAAGAACGACGGCTGGCAGTTGTAGGCGAATGTTGATTCAGGGTTTTCATTCCAAAATTGCACGAAAGCAATTTTTTCTGTGAAATATAGAGGCATGTAGTTCCTGAACCATTTTCGTTGTTGTTTGAAATGCGTGTTGAGGTAGTTGGCACTTGCGAGCCAAAGGGAGTCGCCAACACAGACGGCAAGCGCTTGATTATCGATAACGAACTGTGGCTCGGGGTCGGGGGTGAAAATCACCGTTTCAAGTTCGTCGTTTTGATACACGATTTGCCCAGAATAGGCAGCTACAGGGCTGTGGCTCAATACTGCCTTCCAGTCGTGATAGATGTAGACAGTGTCGATTTCCAGAACGGAATCAACTACTTCGTTTTCTGCTTGTGCAAAGCAGTGCACTGCAAAAATGGAAAGCAGTATGTATGTTAGTAACGCTCTCATTTCGTAATTATATTTGCTACAAAGTTAGTAAGAATTTGTGAAATGTGTCTAATTAGCGTGTAAGAATGGAATTTTAAGAGCTGAGCTTACAAGAAAAAGTTGCAAACACGAGTTATTTATGTTAATTTTGAACCGAGATAATTCTGGTAATAAATATGAAAAAGTATTTGTTGTTTTTCGGAGTAACACTTCTGATGGTGTCGTGTAGCAAAGAAGAGCAGAAAGAGTCAAAAACAGCGAAACAACCCAAAATTATTGGGGAAGCGCTTGGTGATGGCTATTCTTGCGACTCGTTGCACTATTATTATAGTGGTGACACCATTGATGTGGCACAGCCTTCAACATTTAAAGTGCTTGGCGGTGGGTATGCTAAAGATGGGTACTCAGCTTACTATAAAGGCAAAGAGGTGCAGGGAGCCCAAGGCTCATCCTTCAAATGGGTGGCTGGCGACACCGCTGTAGATGTGATGGACACATATGTTAAGGGGGAACAACAATCATTAAACACAAAGAAAAAATGACAGATTTTCATTCAATGCTGTTGACGCGCCACAGCATTCGTAAATATCAAGACAAAGAGCTATCGGCTGATGATGTGAAAACGCTTTTGGAAGCGGCATTACTTGCCCCAACTTCTAAAAACCAGCGCTCCTGGTCGTTTACTGTTGTAGAAGATAAGCAGCAGTTGGAACGATTGTCGCAATGTAAACCACAATTTGCGACTCCTATTGCGCGCTGTAAATTGGCTGTGATAGTTAGTGCTGATGCCTCGGTGAGTGATGTTTGGGTGGAAGATGCTTCGATTGCTGCTGCATATCTTCAACTTCAGGCAGAGGCTTTGGGGCTTGGAAGTTGCTGGATTCAAGTCCGCAACCGAATGTTTGATGATGAAACCACTGCGGGGGATGAGGTGAAGCGGCTGTTTAATATGGATGATGAGCAACAAGTGCTATGTGTGATTACCATCGGCTACAAAGACGAAGATCGCAAACCTGCGGACCTTGAAAAATTAAGATGGGAAAAGGTGCATATTGGCGTATGGAATGATTTAACTGAAGATTGATTATGAGCTCGATAAATTACGACTTGAAGAAGATTAAAGGCATTGCATTTGATGTGGATGGTGTGCTTTCTCCCTCCACTATACCTTTGTCACCAGAAGGAGAACCATTGCGTATGGTGAGCATAAAGGATGGCTATGCACTTCAACTTGCTGTGAAGAAAGGACTGAAGATTGCCATTATCAGCGGCGGCAACACTAAAGCTGTGGATGTTCGTTTTCGTGGATTGGGAATTAAAGATGTATATTTGGGTTCGTCAGTGAAGTTGCCAATTCTTCAGCAGTGGATGTCGGACAACGATTTTCAGGCCGACGAGGTGGCGTTCGTGGGCGATGACATCCCCGACATTCAGGCAATGCAATATGTGGGATTGGCCGTTGCTCCAGCCGATGCCGCCGATGAAGTGAAGCTGGTGGCTTCCTATATATCACCAAAAACCGGTGGTTACGGAGTGGGACGTGAACTTTTGGAACAAGTGATGAAAGCTCAAGGGCTTTGGATGAGCGACCAAAAAGCTTTCGGCTGGTAAATGTAGAATACAGAGATGTTAGATAATCTAAAAAAATACAATATTATTCTTGCAAGTGGCTCTCCGAGAAGAAAAGAGTTGCTTGATGGATTGGGTATTAAATTTACTGTAGAAGTTGTGAAGGGTATCAAGGAAACATACCCGGAAGAATTGCCTGTTGAAGAAATACCCGTGTATCTTTCACGATTAAAGGCAAGTGCCTATGATGTTAAAGCTAATGAATTAATCATTACAGCAGATACCGTTGTGATTCTTGGAGGAAAAGTGATTGGCAAACCTAAAGATGCTGCTGATGCAGAAAATATGTTGTTGCAACTTTCTGGTAATGTTCACACGGTGGTGACTGGTGTAACAATTTCTACGAAGGAGAGGGTGGAATCTTTTGCTTGCAGTTCGGAAGTTGAGTTTGCACCACTATCTGTTGATGAAATCAAATACTACGTTGATAATTACAGCCCATTTGATAAGGCTGGGTCGTATGGCATCCAGGAATGGATTGGCTACATGGGCATTAAAGGTATCAATGGTAGTTTTTACAATGTGATGGGGTTGCCCGTTCAGCGACTCTATGCGCTACTGAAGACATTTTAATCCAGTTCAACATAGGCACAATATTGGGTGCCCTCAAATATTGGTGTGAGGTATATGCGGTTTCCCTTTAGTTCGGGGAAACCGTTTTTGCTGTATTCTATCTTGAATTTGCCAGTCGTTCCATTAGGCAAAATGTGCTCGCCAACCATACAGGTAACAAGTCCCATCGTGGCGCGAAGATTCACCTCGACACAAGGATCGAGTTTGATTTCTTCATTGTCATCATAGAGAAGCATGTCTACTCCGAGAAATCCGTCGTACTGACTTGCGTAAATGCTGTTGACAGCCTGAGTGACTGCCGGGATGATTTTCGATATGTCAGGAAATATGTCTTCAATAATGCTCAATAAGCGTTGCTTGTTCGCAACGACGCCGGCATTGTATTGGCTATGGAAGTCGCTTTCAAAAACGGAATATCCTACAAATTCTGCATTGCCATTGGTGCATTTGAATTCCAGAGCGAAATCAAGAATGCGGTGAAGGCCAATTTCGCAGAGTAATGACCCCTGTCGCTTCAGTGCGCCTTTGCACCATCGTTCGAATTCAATGGTTTCGGGCTCGATAGCGTGGTAAACACCTTGGCCGCTACCAGACCATGGCATTTTGATGTAACTACCTGGATGTGAATTGGCGAAAGCACTCACTTCGTCGAAACTTTCACATTCAACAGGGCTGGGCGAAAGTGGGAGAGTGGTGTGCTCTTGTATGAATTTGTGCATAGCTATGGAGTTGGTGCGGTGTGCGAGCTTTCTAACATTGGATAAAGTGCTGTCTGCTGGAAGTAAATTAGCCTTTACGCCTGCTTTGATGAGACGCTTTTTGATAGTGCCGCTCCATCCCCAAGGGTGTATGGACGCTTCGATGCCGGCAAGTTGCTCGCGTGTTATTCCTTTTATGGAAAGTCCCCAACGAGCGCTTGTGGAATCTACCCATTCGCTCATTTGCCTATTCTCGACTAATATCATGCTGCCACTCATCGCATACCACATAGGGAGGGTGCACAGGTCGATTTGCATTTTTTGCGCAAAAGGTGGGGCTATATAATGACCTCCGCCATGCGCGAGGGCAAGGTCGTTGTCGGGATTGAATAGGTAAATTTGATGTTTCATAACAGTGCAAAGTTACATAAATCAAATAATATATTCAGTTCAAATTGCGAAATATGAATAAAATCACTATCTTTGCACAAAATTTTACGATTATGAAAGCAACATTATACACTGAAGAATTGCAACAATGCGAACCAGTTGATGAAAAGAAATTGGCAATCGCAGAAGAGAAACCTGCAAAGGTTGATGCTCCACGCCAAAATTATTACATCGTTGATTACAAAGCATTGGCAAAGCCAACCATTATCGCAGCGTTGATATTCGTTGTGTTCCTTGTAGCACTTTTTGTTTTTTAATTTAATAACGAACGGTGATATCTTATTTGCTTAGGAATTGATTTTTTTCGGGTAAACCCTTTGCGGTTTCAAAAAAAATGTCTACCTTTGCATCGCATTTGAGGAAAACACCTTGCGTGACCTCAAAAAACAATGGCTCCTTAGCTCAACTGAATAGAGCATCTGACTACGGATCAGAAGGTTACAGGTTTGAATCCTGTAGGAGTCACTAAAAATGAAAGTTTTAGTGACTTTCAATTACATAATGGACGGCTCCTTAGCTCAACTGAATAGAGCATCTGACTACGGATCAGAAGGTTACAGGTTTGAATCCTGTAGGAGTCACTAAAATGAGGGTGTATCAAAATTCTGATGCACCCTTTTTTTGTGCCCTGATGTAACGTGATGAAAAAAAGAAACAAAGCCCCAACTTTCGGATCAGCGGATTTTCTGTTTCAGAATTAAAAGAGATGAATATTACCCCGCAAACTTTTGTGTTTGTTAAGGGAATGCAAAGTTGGGAACCAGCATCGAAATTTCCTGAGTTGGCTTCGCTATTTGTTGCGGAAGCAATAGAGGAACCAAAATCGCAAAAAAAGAATGTACTGATAGCTGTGTTGGCTGTAGCGGTGGCTGCACTGGTCGGCATTGTGTTGTATTTGTCAATTGGACAGAGCAAACCAAAAGTATCTGAAACGGTGATGGCTGCGGAAACTCCACAAAATGGTATAGAAACTTTGCAAGAAACTGGCGCATATCTTTCTGGGAAAATAGGTGGCGCAAACGATTGTCGTATGGCATTTTGGAAAGGATTTGGAGGTTTTTCGTATGGCTTTAATCCCACAAAGCGAGTCCATCGCCAGATCACCTTCACGTCATACGAAAAAGAAACAGGACACTTGGTGATGCACTCTGTCGACTTAGACACATCGAGTGGTTCAACTGGTGATTTTGATGGCATTGTGACAGACACAGGGAACGGCACATTAAATTACAAAGGAAAATTCACGAATGTGAAGGGGGTAATTATTGATTTCGATTTGTCTGGGACACTTTATGCTGAAGAGCCTCAATCCGACCTCAAATCCCTCTGGTGGGATTAATCAGCCAGTGTTGTCTAAGACTTGTTTTTCCCCAAAAAAACGAAAATAGAGAATCCCGAAAGTGATGCGCTTTCGGGATTCTTATTTAGTATTGCAGTTTGGGGTGTAATTAGAGGAGGGAGACGGAGCGGCGGAGGAAGTTGCTGAGAGCTTCGCCTTTGAGGAGGCCGTTGCCGAGGAGGGCGATGTCGATGAGCTGCTTTACGGTGTCGTTGCCAGCTGCATATTTGCTGATGAGTTCGTCCTTCTTTGCACGGAGTTCGGATGCCTTGTCTTCATTTTCCTTGAGGTCGGCTTTCTTGTCTTCTGGTACACCTTTGCCGTCTTTGTCGAGGCTCTTGATGGCTTCGATTACGGCGTTGGTGGCCTTTAATTCCTCTTCTACCGGTTTGAGGTCGGCTTCAAGACTTGCGCTTGCGTTGTCAATCACTTTCTTTACCACTGGGTGGCTGGTGTTAAGTGTAAGGTTGTAGGCGTTGGGGAGTTCGCCGTAGAAGCTCATTCCTGACTGGAATTGCGCCATTTCTTTCATACGACGCATGTATTCGCTTTGGGTAATCATGACAGGCTGGTCGGCGGCATCCATTGCTGCGAATGCTACATAGAATTCACTCTTTTCAATTGCGGGGATTTGTGATTTGAAAAGAGTAGAGGCCATTGCCTGCAAGTCTTCAGAAAGCTCGGTTTTCTTGTTGTCTTCCTTCTGGATGAGGTTGTCGAGCACGTCGGAGTCTACACGTACGAAGCGGCTCTTTTCGTTCTTTTGCTCAAGCATGCTCACGAATGGAATGTCGAGCTGACCGTTCATCATCAACACGTTGTATCCCTTGTCGTTGGCAGCCTTGATGTAGGTGTATTGCGCTTCCTTATCGGTAGCGTAGAGATAGATGAGGTTGCCGTCTTTGTCGGTCTGGTTGGCTTCGATAAGCTTCTTGTAATCTTCGAGCTTGAAGAATTTGTTTTCTGTGTCGCCAAGAAGAGCGAACTTCATAGCCTGTTCGCAGAACTTTTCGTCGCTCAACATACCATATTCGATGAATACCTTGATGTCGTTCCATTTTTCCTCGAAGCCTTTGGCGTCTTTCTTTGAAATTTCTTCAAGGCGTGCTGCCACCTTCTTTGTGATGTAGGTGGAAATCTTTTTCACATTGCGGTCGGCCTGCAGATAACTGCGTGACACATTCAATGGAATATCAGGAGAGTCGATAACGCCTTGCAAGAGCATCATGAAATCTGGCACTACGCCCTCAACACTGTCGGTGACGAATACTTGATTGCAATAGAGTTGGATGCGGTCTTTGCGAATATCGAGGTTGTTCTTGATTTTTGGGAAGTAGAGGATGCCGGTGAGAGTGAATGGAAAGTCGACATTTAGGTGGATCCAGAACAATGGGTCTTCTTGACCAGGTTGAATGGCGTGGTAGAATTTGATGTAGTCCTCGTCTTTGAGCTCGCTTGGAGTGCGGGTCCAGAGAGGTTCCACATTGTTGATGACTTTGTCGTTTTCTGTGTCAACATACTTGCCGTCTTTCCATTCCTGCTCTTTGCCAAACACTACAGGCACAGGCATGAAGCGGCAGTATTTGTTGAGCAAAGCGTTGATGCGGCTGTTTTCCAAATATTCTTTTTCCTCATCGTCGATATACATCACGATGTCGGTGCCGCGTTCAGCTTTTTCACATTCTTCCATTTCGTATTCAGGAGAACCGTCGCACGACCATTTCATGGCCTTAGCGCCATCCTTGTAGGAGAGGGTGCGAATTTCCACTTTCTTTGAAACCATGAAAGAAGAATAGAAGCCCAAACCAAAATGACCGATGATGGCATTGGCATTGTCTTTGAATTTGTTGAGGAAGTCTTCTGCGCCAGAGAAGGCGATTTGGTTAATGTATTTGTCGATTTCCTCGGCGGTCATACCAATACCATTGTCGCTGACAGTGAGGGTGCCAGCGTCTTTGTCGAGCTTAACGCTGACCTTCAAATCGTCGGTTTTGCCTTTGAATTCACCTGCATTGGCAAGTGTTTTGAGTTTTTGTGATGCATCTACTGCATTAGAAACGATTTCACGAAGAAAAATTTCGTGGTCGCTGTAAAGAAATTGTTTGATAACGGGGAAGATGTTGCTTGTGGTTACCCCGATTGATCCTTTTGCCATAATTATAATTAATTTAAGACTATGTTTTCTTTATTGTTGTACAATCGAAACAATACAAAAAAAATGCCACATCGCTAAATGTGACATTTTATCATATAATAATGGTGGAAATTTGTCTATTCTGACACGTTTTGCAGCTTTTGTGATTCTACAAACCGTGCATCGATTTCTCCATCTTTCAAGTCGATTACCATGTGTCCGCTTGACTTGTCCTCGTTGCGGAGCAGCAGTTCGCTCAATGGGTCCTCAATGTTGCTTTGGATTGCTCGTTTGAGTGGGCGAGCGCCAAACTGTACATCAAATCCCTTGTCGGCTACATAATTTTTAGCAGCGTCGGTGATTTCGAGAGTGTAGCCAAGTTCTTCTACACGTTTGTAGAAACTCTTGAGCTCGATGTCGATAATCTTCATGATGCACTCGTGGTTGAGAGAAGAGAAGGTGATGATGTCGTCGACACGGTTGAGGAATTCGGGTGAGAATTGGCGATTCAATGCCTTGCGAATAACAGCTTCGCTTCTTTCTTTTGTGATTGCGGTGTTGAAACCAACACCTGCACCAAAATCTTTCAATTCTCGTGTGCCAATGTTTGATGTCATGATGATAATCGTGTTCTTGAAATCCACTTTGCGCCCCAGGCTGTCGGTGAGGCAACCTTCGTCGAGCACTTGTAGCAACATGTTGAAAACGTCGGGGTTAGCCTTCTCGATTTCATCAAAAAGTACAACAGAATAAGGACGGCGTCGAACTTTTTCGGTCAGTTGGCCACCTTCTTCGTAGCCCACATATCCTGGAGGCGCACCCACGAGGCGCGACACGTTGAATTTCTCCATGTATTCGCTCATGTCGATGCGGATGAGGGCATCGGGTGAATTGAACAAAAACTCGGAAAGACGTTTGGCAAGCAGTGTTTTCCCCACACCAGTAGAACCGAGGAACATAAATGAGCCAATAGGGCGGTTAGGGTCTTTTAATCCAACTCTGTTGCGTCGAATTGCGCGCGCAATTTTGTCGATGGCTTCATCTTGGCCGATGATTTGATTCTTTAATTCATCAGTCATGCCCAACAGACGGATGCCTTCAGATTGGGCGATGCGTTGGACTGGGACACCAGTCATCATAGCCACAACTTCTGCCACGTCATTTTCGTCGACAGTTTCACGTTGAGAGTCGAGCTCACGTTCCCATTTCTCTTTTGCGTCCTGTAATTCCAATTTCAGCTTTTCCTGATGGTCGCGATAATTGGCGGCACTCTCAAAGTTTTGTGCCTGGACGGCTTTCAACTTATTGTCTTGGGCTTCCGCGATACGCTTCTCCAATTCGTCGATTTCTTTGGGGACCACAACTTTAGAAATGTGCACGCGCGATCCCGCTTCATCAAGAGCATCGATTGCTTTGTCGGGGAATGAACGCTCGGTGATATAGCGGTCGGTGAGGCGAACACAAGCTGCTAAAGCATCGTCGGTGTATGCCACGCCGTGATGCTCTTCGTAAACACTTTTGATGTTTTTTAGTATCTCAAGAGTCTCTTCTGCGTTTGTTGCATCAACGAGGACCTTTTGGAAACGGCGCTCAAGTGCGCCATCTTTTTCGATATTCTTGCGGTATTCGTCAAGTGTGGTCGCTCCAATGCACTGCACTTCGCCGCGTGCCAAAGCCGGTTTGAGCAAGTTGGCTGCGTCCATAGAGCCAGACGCGTTGCCCGCGCCAACAATCGTATGGATTTCGTCGATAAACAAGATGATGTTTTTGTCGCGCGACACCTCGTCGATAATGGCTTTGATGCGTTCCTCAAACTGACCGCGATACTTTGTTCCAGCCACTACCGATGCCATGTCGAGGGCAACAATTCGCTTGTCGAAAAGGACACGTGCCACTTTGCGCTGGATAATGCGTAGTGCCAAGCCTTCAATGATTGCAGATTTGCCTACGCCGGGTTCGCCAATGAGAACAGGGTTGTTCTTTTTGCGGCGACTCAGAATCTGAGCGATACGCTCTATTTCGTTCTCTCTACCTATGACGGGGTCGAGACTGCCTTCGCTGGCAGCCTTAGTGATATCTTTGCCGTATTTGTCAATGACAGGAGTCCCGCTGTCATTTTTTATGACATTTCGTCGCTGTGTGCGTTTTTCGCCACCAGTGTGACTCTGCTCTTGGCTTCCGCTGTTGGCATCGCGATCGTCGTCGATAGTGTCGTCGTCGTCATCGTCGCTTGTGAACCCTGCGCCATCTTGTGGAAGTGTAAGGGGAGCGTGAAGCCACTGAGGATTACTATGTCCTATATATTTTTTGTATTTCATATCATGTGTCGCATTAATTATGGGTGATATTGAAAAAACTATTTTGTTTAAACCTATTACGAAAACTGCAGTCAAAGATGCGAATTTTCGCAAATTGAAGGTTTTGCCTGGTGAATTTGTAAGTTTCGCTGTTGCGTAATATTCACCTTTTGGTATGATATAGCAATTACCGTGCCAAAAAACAAAAAAAGAGTTCTTTAAAATGTTGTCGTTTACCCGGGAAATGGTTGAATATTTCAATTTTTATTATTATCTTTGTAAATTAGAAGACCTGCCGTATTTCATGAGGATTGAGGCGCGATTTTTTGCCTGAATTGTGGATACGGTGATGTGTAATTAATTTAAATTTTTAATAATGAACAACGATCGAATTATTGAGATCAACATTGAAAACGAGATGAAGTCGTCGTACATCGACTATTCGATGTCAGTGATTGTTTCTCGTGCTCTCCCCGACATTCGAGATGGTTTCAAACCTGTTCACCGAAGAGTGCTTTTCGGTATGAACAAGCTCGGCAACTTCTCAAACGTGGCCTACAAAAAGTCGGCTCGTATTGTCGGTGATGTGCTCGGTAAATATCACCCACATGGCGACTCTTCTGTTTATCTGGCAATGGTCCGCTTAGCTCAGGAATGGGCAATGCGATATCCATTGGTTGATGGTCAAGGTAACTTTGGTTCTATCGATGGTGACAGTCCTGCAGCAATGCGTTACACTGAAGCTCGTTTGGCAAAGATGGGTGAAGAAATGATGCGTGACATGGATGAAGACACTGTAGATTTCGACCCCAACTTTGACAACACACTTGAAGAACCTCAAGTGCTTCCAACCCGTTTTCCAAACTTGCTGGTGAATGGTGGTAGTGGTATTGCTGTGGGTATGGCAACAAACATGCCGCCTCACAACCTTACCGAGTCGATTAATGCATGTTTAGCATTACTTGAATCTCCAGAAATGGAGATTTCAGACTTGATGCAGTATATCAAAGCGCCTGATTTTCCAACTGGTGGTATCATCCATGGTTATCAGGGTGTGAAAGATGCATTTGAGACAGGTCGTGGACGCGTAGTGATTCGTGCGAAAGCCGAAATTGAAACAGAGAACGACCGCGACAAGATTGTGGTTACAGAAATCCCTTATAATGTTAATAAGCGTGAACTGATTGAAGCCATCGCTCGCTTGGTTGAAGAGAAGAAGATTGAGGGCATCAGCAACATTAATGACGAAAGTGACCGTCATGGTATGCGTATCGTGATTGATGTGAAGAAGGACCAAAATCCAAATGTGCTTCTTAACAAACTCTATAAGATGACCGAATTGCAGTCGTCATTCAGCGTGAACAATGTGTGTCTGGTGAATGGTCGTCCACAACTCGTGAATCTGAAGCAAATTCTCCAGCACTTCCTTGACCACCGTCATGAAGTGGTGATTCGCAGAACAAAATTCCAATTGAAGAAGGCACTCGACCGTGCTCACATCCTGGAAGGCTTGATTATTGCTTCTGACCATATCGACGAAGTGATTCATATTATCCGTAGCAGTAAGAACACTGAAGAAGCTCGCCAACGTCTTTCTGAACGATTTGAGCTTGATGATGTGCAGACACGTGCAATCGTGGAAATGCGCCTACGTCAGCTCACCAATCTGGAGCAAGACAAGCTTCGCGATGAATTGGAAGAACTTCGCAAGCGTATCGCCTTCTTGGAAGATATCCTCAACAACCCAGTGACTTGTCGCAAGGTGATTGAAGATGAACTTGTTGAAGTTCGTGAGAAGTTTGGTGACGAACGCAAAACACAGATTGAATATTCTGCTGAAGAAATGAATGCAGAGGACTTCTATTCTGACGACCCAATGATTATCACCATTTCTCACTTTGGCTACATCAAGCGTACACCACTCATTGAATATCGCACACAGGCTCGTGGCGGTGTCGGTGCAAAGGGTAGTGAAACTCGTGATGAAGACTTTATTGAATTCGTATATGAGGCAACTAACCACAACTACATGTTGTTCTTCACAGAACAGGGTCGTTGCTATTGGCTTCGTGTATTTGAGATTCCAGAAGGGTCGAAGAATTCAAAGGGACGTGCTATTCAGAATTTGCTCAACCTTGGTCCAGACAACCGCATTCAGGCAATTATCCGTGCAACAAAGTTGAGAGATCCGGAATACAACGAATCGCACAATATCGTGTTCGCAACAAAGAACGGTATCGTGAAGAAGACAAGTTTGAAGGAATATTCACGTCCACGCACAAATGGTGTGATTGCAATCAACTTGCTTGAAAACGACCAACTCATTGATGCAGTGCTTACTGAGGGCGATAGCGAAATCATTCTCGCAAATAGAAATGGTCGCGCAATTCGCTTCAATGAAAACCAAGTGCGCAACATGGGCCGTCCGTCTACAGGTGTAAAGGGTATGACCCTTGATGGACCAGAAGATGGAATCGTGGGCATGATTTGTATGCGTACAAGTGCTAACGACAATGTGCTTGTGGTTTCAGAAAAAGGTATGGGTAAGCGAAGCGAACTTGATGATTACCGCATCACCCATCGTGGTGGTAAGGGCGTGAAGACTATGAATATTACCGAAAAGACAGGTTGTCTCATAGCCATCAAGAACGTGAACGACGACAACGATCTTGTGATTATTAACAAGTCGGGCATTATGATCAGAATGAAAGTAACCGATCTTCGAGTTATGGGCCGTAACACCCAGGGTGTTCGCCTCATCAACCTTGAAAAGAAGAACGATGAAATCGCATCAGTTTGTAAAGTTCAATCTCAGCCAGATGTTGAAGAAGATGTGACTGATGACGTGGTGAATGATGCTCAAGTTGAAAACGAAAATAATGAAAATGTTCAGGGTGAAACTCCTGAAAACAACAACGAATAATAATAACTTTTTAAATATTAGAATTATGAAGAAAACAATTATGCTTTTAGCAGGTGCATTGATGCTGATGGGTTCAGCTTCTGCACAAAACACTGCAGAATCTCTCTTCAAATCAGGTAAGGCTGCTTTCGCTGCTTATGATAAGGATTTGGGTACTATGCAAGTGACTCCAGACAAAGTTGATAAGGACCAAATGGCAGCAAACCTTCTCCAAGGTTTTGCAGATTTTGAACAAGCTCTTCCTCTCGACTCTGTTAAGCAACTCAACAAGGATGGCTCTTTGAAGAAAATCAAAACCAAATATTCAAAGGATATCGTATCAATCATGTGCTCACACATCAGTGACTTGCTCACAGTAGGTGACAACTATTATCAAGCACAAAAGAATGTTGAGGCTGCAAACGTGTATGGCAAATATTGCTCTTTGATTAAGTCGCCAATGGCTTTGGAAAACAAGGTTCCACAACCAGCAGACACTATTATGGGTCAAATCTTGTTTATGAAGGGTCTCTGCGAATACAATATTCCAGATGATTTGGCAGCATTCCAGTCGTTCGACCAATCAATGAAGTATGGTTTCACTGGTAAGCTCTTTAATGTAAACACTGGCGATTACAAGGCTGCTTGCTTGGCACGTCACCTCCAAACCATTCTTGACAGTAAGGACTATGCAAAGGCTTATTCACTTCTTGAAGGCGCAATCGCAGCAGAACCTGCAAATGCAACCTATCAATGCATGCTTGGTGATGTTTACACTAACGACTCAACCAAGACTGGTGATGAAGCACTTAACGCTTACAAGAAAGCTGTGGAATTGAATCCAAAGTATCCTGATGCGCTCTACAGAGCTGGTCATGGCCTTTGGAAGAAAGTTCAAGATTATTTGAATGCACACCCAGATGCAACTAACGAACAAGCTGCTCCAATCGTAGTGCCTTTGTATGAAGAAGCTCTCGGTTACCTTGAAAGAGCTAAGGAAAATGGTCAATCAGGAACTGAAGCATTCATTGATAACATCAAGTACGGTTTGGATTTCTTAAAGAAGAAATAACAACTTTTTGATTAAATAATTTACTACGCTGTGCAGACCGATAGAAAGGACTGCACAGCGTTTTTCCCTAAAAAATCATTTGTAGATGATGGCTCGTTATATCATATCAATTATTTTTATTGCTTTTTTCTCTGCGTTTCCGATAAATGCCCAAAAACGCACAGTGGAAGAAGTGAAGAAAAGCATTGGCGATTTATCTGCAGATTTGAAAGCTTTTAAAAGTGCCCAAACGAAACTAAAACCGGCTCTGACTAATGAAGCGACAAAAGACCTTGCAGAAACTTGGTGGATTGCTGCAAGAATTGAATTTGGAATCTACGATAAAAACCGCGTAAATAAGTCGGTGGGCAACACATTTGATGTGAAAGAGATGGGCAAAGCGCTCGTTAATGGTTTTGATTATTGCCAAAAGGCATTAAAACTTGATTCTGTGCTGGAAACGAATCGTGATGGAAGCCCCAAAATTGACAAAATCACCCAAAAGCAAAAAATCAAGACCAAATTCTCAAAAGATATTTGGAATAAGATGATAGGGTATGTTGTTGATTATGCAGCAGCAGGTGCCGATTTGTATAAAGCAAAGGAAATGGAAAATGCTTACAAGCTATGGGGGATATATTACGATTTGGTGCAGACTCCACAACATGTTGTGAAACATAAAGTTGATCCGGATTCCGTAATAGGAGAGATGCGATACTTCCAAGCTATGGCTGCCACTCAAATAAAAAAACTGCCAGAAGCACATTCGCTATTTGTTCAATCAAGGGGCTTGGGCATTGTGAAGAAGGGCGCTTTCGATCACGATATTAATGTTCTTCACATTTTAGGAGATACGGCTTCGATGGTGAAAGTGGCAAGAGAAGCGTACAAACTTTATGGCCACCAAGACGTGCAGTATATGCGAATTATGATTAATGACTGTATTTCTCGAGGCGATATGAAGGAAGCTGAAGTTATGCTTGACCAGGCTATACTTATGGATTCTCTGAATGCAAACTATTTCACGATTAAGGGGCATATAATAGAGTCGCAGTCATCTATTATGGAGGCGAGCCCTTTTTATCTGAGAGCTGTAGAGCTGGCTCCAGAAGTTTACCAGACCAATTTTGACGCAGGGCGTTGTTTCTATCTTGAGGCGCTTCAATATATACAAGATAATCCTAAGAAGTCGAGTTCAAAACTAATTAAAGAGGTGAACCCGGTATTCGATAGGGCTAAAAACTATTTGGAAAAAGCGATTCAAATCAATCACAACAGTGTGGATACAAGAAGCATACTACGCGATATTTATTATAGGTTGAATGATGGAGAAAAGCTGGATAAGCTTGAGCGTGGACTTTAGACCATTCTCCTATTAGGGAAAACAACAGGCGGCTATCTCACATGGATAGCCGCCTATTGTTTTATAATAATTTTTGATTTATGGAAGAGGGCGGAATACCTCCCTCTTAATTCGATAACTG
>JAUNNJ010000041.1:12015-22074 GCA_030531495.1 Bacteroidales bacterium | reverse complement strand
GAGCGGTGCTAAGGCATACCTCGTAAACACTGGTTGGAACGGTACTGGCAAGCGTATCTCTATCCGCGACACTCGTGGTATCATCGACGCTATCCTCAACGGTGCTATCGACAAGGCTCCTACAAAGGTTATCCCATTCTTCGATTTCGTAGTTCCTACAGTTCTCGAAGGTGTTGACACTGGTATCCTTGATCCACGCGACACTTACGCTGACGCTGCTCAATGGGAAGAAAAGGCTAAAGACCTCGCTGCTCGCTTCATCAAGAACTTCGCTAAGTATGAAAGCAACGAAGCTGGTAAGAAGCTCGTAGCTGCTGGTCCAAAGCTCTAATCTTTTAGTGCAAATTCGGGAAGCTGAAGAGCCCTGCTCCAAGGCCATTCCCAAAACAATACAGGCTGGTTGCCCAATCCAAGGGTGGCCAGCCTTTTTTAGTTTTGTCACCTCCCGCGGAAGGGGTTGGATGGTAAAATGATGGGATTTGTTAGTTTTTTGTGGATTTGTGTTGATGTTTTTATAATAATAAGGGTATTTTTTCTTAAATTTGCAAATTGATTTCTGCATTTATCAAATGATTACAATTAATGCTAATATAATAATTAATAAACATGAGAAAAATCTACTTTTTAGTGCTTTCAATGGTTTTCTCGATGGCTGTATCTGCGAGTGCGCAGACGCTGCTCGACGAGGACTTTGAAAAGACTCGCTCTGATGTAGCTACTACTCAGATGCCTGATGGCTGGACTGCAATTACCAGCTACAAGGGTTCGCACACTGGCTATAGATGGACTATCGCTCACAACAGCTCTGCTAACAGCACGATGAGCGGTTACCACTATGCCTATTGCGATGCCCCAACTTACGACAAGGGCGACAACGATGGCGTTGGCCCTCGCAAAGACATGATTATCACTCCTGCTATGACGCTCGACAACACTTACCAATTGGCATTCGATTGGGAAGCTGCTGCGGCTGCATGTTTGAAGGATAAGGCGATGACCCTTCAGGTGGCTATCATCGACATGGCCAATCCTTCTGACACAACAGTGATTTTCGACATTCAGAATGAAGAAGATGTGCGCGACAGTGGTGTGCCTGCCGATCCATACGGAAGCTATATCTGGCAAAACTGGGCCATCCACACTTCAAAAATCGATCTCGACGCTTATCAGGGTAAGACTATCAAGATTGCCTTCATCTACAATTTGCAGAAGAAGGTGGCCAACATCGTTTACCTCGACAACATCAGCGTGAAATATCACCAAACGCTTACTGGCCCTATTGCCGAACTGAGTCAGACTCGCTACGAAATGCCAGAAATGTATATTGGCGAAAAGCGTTACAGCGAAGTGATTCAACTCAAGAATGTGGGTAAGAAGGGTTTGAAGGTTTTGGGCTATGATGCTCCCGACTGCATCACCATCCCTGGCGACTTCAGCACCGTAGACCTCGGTATCAACGAAACCGCCGGTTTCCAAATTGCCTACACCGCTTCTCTCACTTCTCCAGCAGAAGCCGACGTGGTGCTCCACACCAATGGCGGTGATGTAACAGTTCATGTGGTTGCCAACAAGCAGGCTGTGCCTGATGGCTACACACTCGAACTCTTCGAAGGCGAACAGTTTGCACCTGCAGGCTGGTCGGCAACAGATTTCTCTGCCACAGCCTACGCTATTGAAGGCGACAAGAGTGCTTACAGTGCCGGAAACTTCACTCACAGTTATCTCGTGACCCCACGCCTCGACTTGAGCGACCCTAACGCTCCTAAGAAGTTTATGTTCTCTTACTACAGCATGTTCAACGGCGAGGAAGTACCTTACAACGACCTTTCTGTAGAAGTGTCGGTAGATGGTGGCGCTTTCACCGAAGTGTGGATGGCCGACTACACCAAGATTGACACCCTTATGGATGTGACTGTCGACCTCTCCAAATACAGCAGCAACAATGTGCGCCTCCGTTTCAAAAATTCCGCGATTGAATACTACGACGACGGCGTAGACGAATGGACCACCTATCTCATCGACCGCGTGCTCCTTCCTAACGTTTACGGTATCGACGGCGTGCCAACCGCTTGCGAAGTGGTGGCTCCAAAGCCAGATGCTGTCGACATCTACACCAAGAATATTCAATTCCAGTGGCGTGAAGCTCAATTCGCTGAAGGCTACAAGATTTATATCGGTAAGAAGGATGGCGTGTTCGATGTTGTGAACGGTGCTGATTGTGGCACTGCAACCACCTACAAGCTCGCGCAAGCCGACTATGCGACCACTTACTACTGGAAAGTGGTGGCTTACAACAGCGTGGGTGATGCAACCGACTGCCCTGTATGGGCATTCACCACTCAAGCCGACCACTCGGTGAAATCATTCCCTTGGACCGAAACATTCGACGACGTGACATTTGCACCTCTCGGTTGGAGCTCAGAAGACGCTTCTTACACCAAGTGGTCGCGTACCGACTACCACACTTATGAAGGTGAAGGTACTGCAATGGCATATTCAAACAAGGTGAATGAAACTTGCTATCTCACCACTCCCGACATCACCCTCCCTGCTGATGGCAAATACCAACTCAGCTTCTGGTGGGGTAACGAACGCCCAATCAGCCTTATCAACGACAAGACCACTCTCCACGTCAACCACTCCACCACTGAAGACGGCATCGACGCTGCATATATGGATATTTTCGTGGACGGAGAATGGAAGCAAGTGAAGATGATCAGCAACAATGTGGAAGCCGACGGCAACACCTACTGGTCTTATGAAAGCCTCGACCTTTCTCCATACGCTGGCAAGGTGATTGCATTGCGTTGGAGATACATCGCACAAAACTACAGCAAGAGCCGTGGCGCAGCGCTCGACAATGTGAAGATTGAAGCAAGCTCTGCCAACGTGTCGTTCAGCACCGATGGCTGGGATGCATATAAGGTGAACTACAACACCGAAGAAGTTTCGCCTAAGTTTGCTATCACCAACCTCGGTAGCGAAAGCGTGACCATTAGCAAGGTGGAATTTGGCACCGAATACTTTAGCACCACACTCGCTGAAGGCAATGTGCTCGCTCCTTCTTCTTCTGTTCCATTCACCGTATCGGTGAAGGCTGCTCTCAACGCCGATGAAACTGAACTCACCGACGTGATGACCGTTACATTCAATGATGGCACAAGCACCACATTCCCAGTGGCTGCAGTGGCAATGGGTAAGGATATGCTCTACTTCGGTTTCGAACACGACAAGACTGGCGCAGTACCTGCTCAATTCACTGGCATCAATGCCGACGGTGGCGCAAGCGTGAAGATTTCGTTCTGGACATTCCCTAACAACGGTGGCTTGCTCTCCTTCTTCGTGCTCAACGACAGCGAGTGCTATCAACAGCTCAAAGAACCTCACGGAAGTCAATCGCTGATGACTCGCTGCACCAGCACAGGTGCCTTCGACGACTGGTTGGTAAGTGCTCAATACACCGCTACAGAAAACTCTAAGCTCGCTTTCGACGCCCGCACATGGGAATCGGTTAACAGCGTAATGCCTGCTGGCTGTCCAAAAATCAATGTTTACGTGAGCGAAACCAGCGCTACTGATATGAGCACATTCAAGCAAGTGGGCTCAACTAAGGAACTCACACTGTTCAATCCAGATGAAGGCTGGACACACCTCACCTACGACCTTTCTGCTTATGCTGGAAAGAAAGTGTATGTGGCAATCCAAGCCACTTCCACCGACTGCCTCGGTGGATTCTACGACAATGTGGAATTCCAGCACTTCACTAAGGGCTTGAAGGGCGACATCAACGACGATGGTATCGTGAACGTGAGCGACGTGACCGCTCTCATCTCTCACCTCCTCGGCGATGTTGACTACGATTTCACAGTTTGTGACGTGAATGAAGATGGACGCGTGAACGTTTCCGACGTTACAGCTCTCATCAACCTCATTCTTGCACAATAACATAGACTACGGGGCACTGCTTATGCGGTGTCCCGCAGTTCGTTTAACAACAAGCGATGAACCAAAAATTCTATTTATATATTTAATCAAAAACTATCGCGTATGAAAAAAATCAAAACTTTCATCATGGCTGTAGCCCTCGCAATGGGATTCGCTACAGCTAACGCTGCTGATGGTGTGCGAGTGATTGATAACTACTCTGTAGACTTCAACACCACTATCGAAGGCTCCCGCTCAAGCGGCTGGATTGTATCGAAGGGTTGGGGACGCATGGCGAGCACCTCTAATTCGCCTTACACCTACATGTCGACTGGTGGTGTGGACGGCTCTGGCGCGCTCAAGTGCAACTGGGTGAACTCATCAGCTCCCGACATTCTCGTGACTCCTCGCGTACAAGGTGCAGTGAGCATCCAAGTGAAGCTTAGCTCTGCTTCTGGTACATTCTCGTTCGTGAAGATGACTCTGCAAGAAGATGGCACATTCGTGAAAGGCGATGTTCTCGCTTCAACCGCTTCTGCAACATTGAACACCACCGACTTCGTGACTGTTTCACTCGATGAAGCTCTCACTGAAAACACTTACATTGGTATTCTTGCCGACTATGCGATTATCGACAACTTTGCTGCTGGTCGTGCCGAAATCGACCTCTTCAAGGTTCTAAAGGTGGTGAAGTGCTCTTCTCCTGCATCTACTGTCGACTGCGACGCCGACGGTAACTATAAAATCGTTGTCAATGGCGAAATCCAAAATGTGGGCGACATCGACATGAAAGTGGGCGACGAAAACTTCACATTCAGCTTTGGTAAGTATATCAACAGCACCACTCCACACGTGAAGGTGGCTACAAAGGCATTCGAGCAAAACCTTGCAGTGGGCGAAACCGCTACTGTTACCATTGAGGCTGTTTTGAACACAGCAGACCATTCTGGCCGCAACCGTTGGGACCTTATCGAAAACGTTACCAACACTACAGCTTCTGGCTCATGGGTAGAAGCTATTCCTTACACTGCTATCCTCGGCGTTCGCGACATGAGCCGCAACGACCTTTCAAGTGCTTCTTACGCTTCTAAGTTTGGCGCATTCGGTATGATTTCTACCGATGTGGTTAAGCAATTTGCAGTGTCAAACTCTGGTGCAGCTCCAATGCAAGTGAAGATTACTGCTCCAGAAGGTTTCACCATTTCAAAGAGCGAATTTGGTGTGGCTGCTCACGAGTCCGACACTATCTCTCTCACTGCTATTTCTGCAGTTCCGGGCATCTTCTCTGGCAATCTTGTAGTAGAAAATTTGTCGGCTTCCGCAAGCGTTTCAATTCCTTTGAGTGCTACAGTGCTCGACGTGACAAAATTCTACGAACCATTTGAAGACAACAAGAGTGTGAACACCATTCCTGTTGGATGGTATGAATGTGGCAACACTTCTAACTGGACAAAGACTTCTTACACCAATAGTGCCAACAACTTTGTAAAGAATTCAAATTCTACAAATCCAACAATTTTGGCAACTCCTAAGTTGAAGGTTGCTGAAGGCGAAAAGATGACATTTGATGCTGCTCGCAACTCTACTTCAGGTACAAGCTTCATCAATGTTTACTATTCTGCCGACCGCAAGAACTGGACTATGGTTCTTCCTAAGGAAAATGTAGACCTTGCTGGCACCAATGCTGGTACAAGTTCAACCGCTACACAAACTTGGAAGACCTTCGTGGTTGAAGGCGTTCCTGCTGGCGAATATTACATTGGTTTCGAAGCTGGCTATGCAAGCCTCGACAATGTTTATGGTTTTGAACTCGTGGAAGTGGCTCACGACGTAGTTGAGAAGGCTTCTAAGATTCCTGCTTCTGCTACTGTCAACAATGAATACGTAGCCACCTTCAAGGCTGGCAACTTGCGCAACGTGGCTGAAGCCGAACACGGATATGTGGCAAGCCTCTACTTCGATGGCGTAGAAGTGGCTTCTTCTGAAGCTGTTGAAATTCCAGCAGCCGGAACTGCCGACTATGAATTTGCATTCACTCCACACGTAGCAGGCACTTTCCCAGCTTACGTGAAACTCTCGTTCGTGACTTTAGGTTTTGGTGATACCTACGAAGTGGTATCCGACACCGTACAAGTGACTGTTGGCGAAGAAATGGCTACTGTCGACGTGGTGGTTGGTAAAATGAACACTGCTTCATCTTCTTATTTCACTTCATCACCTCTCTTTGTCAACTTCAAGAACAGCGTGTCGGAAACTCTCTACACCGCTGAAATGCTTGCTGAAGCTGGATTGAAGGCTGGCGACAAGATTGGCTCGCTCACTTATGTGGGTTATAACACT
Organism: Bacteroidales bacterium; assembly: GCA_030531495.1. GTDB lineage: Bacteria > Bacteroidota > Bacteroidia > Bacteroidales > Muribaculaceae > Sodaliphilus. The sequence goes on along the minus strand of JAUNNJ010000041.1, from coordinate 15,810 downwards.
GCAGGTGATGTGACCACTAATGTGAAGGCGTTTGTTATGAATTGCAACGACACTGAATTCGGTACCGTTGATTTCACTGCCGACGCTGAAATGACCGAAGTGTTTGCTTCTGAATGGACATTCAAAAAGCAAGGCGCTTACAGCGCTCCCGAAAATATGCTTGTGATTACCTTCAACGAACCATTCGTTTACGAAGGTGGCGCACTTCGCGTGAAGGTGCAATCAGAAGCTGATGCATTCAAGAGTGTAAATTTTGCAATCGACAACTCATTCACTAACTTGTGCTACGGTAACCGTAACGACAACCAGAAAGTGGCTGATATGACTCCTTCAACCACAGCATGGAAGTTCCCTGTAACCAAGTTTGGTGTGGTTCTCACTCCTGAAGTTCTTACTGGTAAGGTGGTAGACGAAGCTGGTGCTCCTCTCGAAGGCGTAAGCGTAGTTCTCCTCCAAGTTATGGAAGAAGCTCCTGTTCAGGGTCCTGCTAAGGTGGCTCAAGCTCGCTACGAAGGCGTAACCAACGCTGAAGGTGTATATGAAATTCCTGTTATCCAAACTGGCAAGACCTACGAAGTGACATTTGCTAAGGAAGGCTATAACTCACAAGTTATGACCGTTTCTACAATTGGCGAACTCAACGACGTAGTCCTTGAAAAGATTGTTCCAACAGGCGTAACCGATGTAGTAACTACTAAGGCTGTTAACAGCAATGTTTACACCATCGATGGCCGCATCGTTCGCAAGAACGCTGAAAGCCTCGAAGGTCTCGACAAGGGTATCTACATCTTCCAAGGCAAGAAGCACGTTGTGAAATAATCCTGAATAAAGGATTTTTTACAATTCTTAAGCCATAATACGGAGGTCGGAAGCTTGTGCTTCTGGCCTCTGTTCCTTTTTTTGCTCCACAGAGGGGTGGGTATGGATTAATGGATAATGAATAATGAAGAAATGTATGTCAGGTGATAGATTTTGCCTTTATGTCGCATATTTCTCTCAGAAAATCATTAACTTTGTCGTCACATAACGCTATATTTCGATAATACATAAAGATATGAGAAAATTTAAACTTTTCATGTTGCTTCTTTTGCTTGTGGCTGTGGTAATTCCCGTTGCAGCACAGAAGCGCAACATCAATCTCACGCTCACGGTTACAGGTCCCAGTGGCAATCCAGTGCCATCGGCATCCGTGGTGCTGAAGCAGACCGACTACTCACTTTCGTATGGCAATATCACGCTCAACGAGCAGGGCAGTGCTGTGGTAAAGGTGTATGCGGGCAATCATTCGCTCTCGGCCTCGGCTGCTGGTTATTCTTCGGCTTCAAAAACCTTTGTTGTGAGTGCCGACACTGCAGTGTCGATTGCTCTTGACGAATTGGTGCAGCGCCCATATTCGCTCGGTGCTATCGTCGCGCACGATGCCCAGTCGGGATTGAACAACCTTACCTTCACTTGGAACACCGAGAAACCTGTGTTTTTCGACGATTTTGAGTCGTACGATGCTTTTGCCGTTAAGTTTGGCGACTGGATAGGTATTGATGGCGACCAACTTAATGCTGCCACTCTTGTAGGCACCTACCTCAACCAGGGTGTGCGTGAATATGCACAAATCATCAATCCGCTACAAGTGTCGCCACCGTGGTGGTACGACTATCCAGTGCTTCGTCCTTATAGTGGAAAGCAATATGCTGGCTTTATCCGCACTGCTACAGGTGCCGCCAACGACGACTGGCTGATTACTCCAGTTATCACTCCGGGCAACCAAAATGTGTTCTCGTTCTTGGCAAAGGCTGCCGACGTGTATAAGGAAAAATTCCAGGTATATGTTACCGAAGTGATTGATAATCCATCAAAATCCGACTTCAAACTCTTGAATACCGGCAACTATGAGACAGCCGATTATAAAGGCTGGTCGACCCGTACCTACAATGTGTCGGCCTATGCTGGAAAGAAAGTGCGATTTGCCATTCGCTACATCAGCGAAGCCAATAGTGGCGGTGCCTTTATGCTGATGGTCGATGATGTGTATGTGGGTCAGGCCACTTCCAATCCTAATGCGGCGCCAGTCAAGAAGGCTCGCCGAGTGGCTGCGAAGTCGCCAGCTAATCCCAACGAGCGCTTCCGTGTGTTCTTCAACGATGCCGAAGTGGGTATGTGTGACGGATATGAGTGGAATTTCCCTGGTCTGGAAGCCGGCACCTACAAGTTGGGCGTTCAGGCAGTGTACGCATCCTCTCAAACTGAGATTGTCGACACCTTGGTGGTTATTGCCGATGAATCGGCTCGATTCACAGTGGAAGTGACCACCAACAATGGAAAATCGGTCGACGGCGAAATCGTGAGTCTGATGAATGAAGAAAGTGGTGAGGAGTGCGAGGCTGTCATCACCGAAGGCAAGGCTGTGTTCCCATCATTGCTGAAAGGCAAATATCTCATGGGTATCACCGTTAAGAACTTTGAGGTGTTTAGCCAAAAGGTGGAGGTTACAGGCAATCAGACCCTGAGTGTCGCACTTGTTGAAAAGATTGTGACACCTTACAACCTCACTGTCGACACCAAGGCCACAGGCGTCAACAAGAACGATGTGCTGATGAAGTGGAATCAGAACATTTCGTTTACCGAAGATTTTGAGTCGTACAACGATTTCGCAAGCGGCCGTATCGGCTCGTGGAACACCTACGACCTCGACCAGCATCCTTGCTATCCTATCGGATTGGGATCGGCTTCTAATATCGTCACCTTCCCTGGCGCCAGCACACCAAGCAAGCCTTCTCCAGTGCCGCCAATGGTTTTCAACCCTTGGAAAACCGTTCCTGCCATGATGCCTACCGACAAGGCTGTGATGGCTCCGTCGGGCGACAAGACCATCATTTTCTTCTCGCCACAGAACAATGGTGCTAACAAGTGGCTTGTTTCGCCCGAAATCCTTATTCGCGAAGATTTCGTGTGCCGTTTCACAGCTAAGGCATATTCGGAATACACTGAGTCGATGTCGGTTTGTGCCTTCCTTGATGGTGCAAGCAATCCTGCCACCGATCCATACGAAGAAGTGAGCCACATCGATGCCCTTGCAAGTGGCACTTGGATGATTTATGAAACCGACCTGAGTAAGTATGTGGGGCAGAAGATTCGCATTGGTGTGCACTACACTTCGTTCGACGCATTCTTTGCCCAACTCGACGACTTCTATGTGGGTAATCTTGCCGGCGAAGGCACCGTCCTTGATGTGGGCGATGTGAAGAAGTACAGCATCACTCTCGACGGTAATGCTGCTGGCGAAGTGACTCAACCCGAAATCACATTGCACAATGTGATATCGGGAAAACACGTTGCCACAGTACAGGCTGCCTATGAAAGCGGCTTGAGCGAAGTGGTGACACGTAATTTCACTATTGCCCTTGTTGGCGACGTGAATGGCGACAGCCGCGTGGATGTGTCCGACGTTACCGCACTTATCAACCGCATTCTTGGCACAGCCAACTACAAGACAGCTGTGTGCGATGTGAATGGCGATGGCGAAATCAATGTATCTGACGTCACCGCCCTCATCAGCCTTCTCCTCGATTAAGAGGATTCTCCGGAAAAGCCGGAATTCACAGGAACACCCATAAAATAAAAAAATGTGGCTATAGAATATTGGCAGCCTCCCGGTATTTAGGGAGGCTGCTATTTTTAATATTTTGAAATCTCTGAGCTCTCTGAGTCCTCCGAGAGACAGCTTATAGCATTTCTCGAACTTATGTGGGGGCTGGGTAAACATGCCAAAGGCATGTCCCTACCGCCCAATCTCTAACC
>JAUNNJ010000041.1:0-12005 GCA_030531495.1 Bacteroidales bacterium | reverse complement strand
TCCTCTAATTTCTAACTTCTAACTTCTAATATCTAATCACCCCTGTGAAGGTGCGGCCGGAATTGATGCCGAGCCGACGTGCCGAAAAGTATTGTTGGTGCTGGCAGCGACTGCATTCGCCATTCCATGTGATGTTTTTTGCCATCAGTCCAGCCTTCATGAGCACGATGCGGTTGGCCTCTTGAAGATGGATGTGTGCTTTTCCCGTGTCGGCGTTGCGATAGCTGATGGCGTCGGCAGCAAATCCCTGTGCCACGAAAGCCTCAAGCACCTCATCACCCACTTCGAAGCAGTCCTGGCAGATGCTTGCGCCCATCACCGCCATGATGCGAGAGCGATCGGCGCCCAGTTTTTCCATTGCGTCAACCGTATGGGCGGCAATTTTGCCCACCGTGCCACGCCATCCAGCATGAGCCACGCCAACGACGCCTGCTTCGGCATCCACGAGCGAAATGTTCACACAGTCGGCTGTGTTCACGCCAATGCACACCCCGCTGAGGCGAGTCACCAAAGCGTCGATATCCTGCAGTTGCGCCTGGCGCTCGGAGTGGGGCAGAGCCATCAACGCCTCATCCACCGCAGCCACATTGCAAGTGTGAGTCTGGCGAGGCATCACCAGCTTGTCGTGGTCAATGCCGAGCGCAGCGCACAGTGCTTTTCGCCCCGATTCTATATGCTCAGGTGCATCGTTGGTGTAGTTGCAGAGATTGATGTCGCTATAAGGGTCGTTCTCGTTTGCGTTGCCGCGCAGCGTGTTGAAAGCAGTGATGCCTCCCACTGGATGCGGCCATTTGAGCAAGCGAAAAAGGTGATGGTGTTCAATAGATTTCATACCTCAAAATTACACAAAAACGCCGTTATCTCCATGAAAACCCTTGTCAAGAGTCCCTTTTTTCAAGTTTTTTTAAAAAAAATGCGAAAAAAACTTGCACAGTTTCAAAAATAGATATACTTTTGCATCGCAATTACGACGATGAGTCTAATTGTTAGGATTGTCTTATGGTGTAATGGTAGCACTGCAGTTTTTGGTTCTGCCTGTCTAGGTTCGAATCCTGGTAAGACAACCAATTTTGAAGGCCTTTTCATAAGGCCTTTTTTTAGCCCAGATGGCGGAATCGGTAGACGCGCTGGTCTCAAACACCAGTGGGGCAACCCGTGCCGGTTCGACCCCGGCTCTGGGTACTGAATCGGGATTTTCTTCGGAAGGTCCCGATTTCTCTTTTATTTCTCTTCGTAAAATCTTGGCGTTCTGATAGATAAGATTCAGCACCCTGTTGTATGATGCGGTTCGATATTTTGTGCCGTCAAATTCAATCTTTTCGGGAAACATCGAACCGAGCATCTTGATTTTGGTCTCTACAGGTGCTTCAAGCAATACTCTATCAATGTTGTTAAGCAATGAGAATGAGTAGTTTAACTGAGGCGTAAGGCTCTTTTTGCAACTTTGAATAGTCTCTATCTTACGCTTAAACGTGTTCATTTCGGATTCTGTGCGTCCTTTCATTCTGTGGAATGTGTCCTTGTCTATATCTCCGTCAAGAAACTTATCCTCAATGTTGTTCAAACGCTTTTCGAGACTTGAAACTTCGTCTTGCATCTTATGTAATTCGTCTTTTTGGCTCTTTGCTGACTTCTGACTTAACTCTTCAAGTATCTCGTTGTAGAGGTTCAGAACAGTTTCATTAGGTATCAATCCCGACACGTATTCCGCAAATCCTTTATTTACTTTGTCAGCATTAACTCTAACATGCTTTCCGTCTTGGTTACAATGATAGTAGGTGTAATAAGCGTGTCTTCCTTTGCTTTTGCTACCCGTTATAGCGTGACCACATACGGGGCAAATAAGAAATTTGCGAAGGTATAGGTCGGGGTTAAGCGTCTTATCGACCTTGGGATTCTTCTTTGTCTTGCCGTCGAGAATGTCTTGGACATGGTTGAAAGTTGCCTCATCAACTATCGGTTCGTGTACCCCTTCAACTATCTGTTCGGGTTCGTCTTTATATTTGGGCACTCGCACCTTACCGCAATAAAACACATTGCGAAGCATTTCAAGGAATGAAGACTCAGGAATGTTGGGACAGAACCGCCTTCTAACCTCACAAGGGCAAACCAACCCCTTTGCTATCTCTTGGAATGCCTTGCGAATAGGTGCGGCTTTAGCCTCATCAATCTCAACGTGAGTATCGTGCTTTGAGGTTCGAACGTTCTTGTACCCCCGTGGTGCTTTGTTGGAGCATTTGCCTTGTTTGAGTGTTCCGTGAATGCCGTCGCGTGTAGCCTTGGAACGCTTGATGTTGTCGGACTGTGCAAGTCCTATCTGCATACCTAACATAAGTGACCACATTTCGTTATCGTAGTCAATAATACACTCTACTGCATTCGGTTCTACCTTGTGTTGGCGGAACCACTGAATATATTGCATTGCGCTTGTTAGGTCTCTTGAATATCTATCCCATCTAAGGAAAAGTAACTTCTGCACCTTCCCTTTGTTCTTCTTGATATAGTCAACGATGCGCATCATTTCGGGACGCTTCTCGAATGTCTTTGCGCTCTCATCTTCCTTATACACCTTGATTACATTATAGTCCTTAGTCTCGCAATATCTGCAAATACGCTCTTCTTGGACTTGTAGCGACGAGCCTAATGTCTGTTCGTCACTCGAAACCCTACAGTAAATTATTACGTTTTCTCTCATATATCAATTAAATTTTATTTATTACTAAATGACAACTCTATATCAGCAATAAGATATAGGTAGTCTCTAATCTCTTTAATTTCTTTTTCAGTGAATTTCCTTTTTCCTTTATTCAATATCTCTTTGCATTGCTTGATACTTAACATTAAACGATTCGTATTATGTCCGCTCTGTGGCGGTTATACTGCATTCTCCTCTTTTCGTCGGCTTCTATCCTTGAAAAGTCTGTTGTACGGAAGGTGTGCATTTCGACCTTGATAATTTCGTTTCTGCCTATGGACTCATACCTTTTTATTTGTTTTCCCATGCTATAATACGACAAATCATGCATAAATCCAAGGAACCCTTGTTTGTTTCATAAAAATTAACTAATTTTGCAAGCAAAATTTTGTAATTTACAACAAATTGTCAAACTATTAGCATATATTGCCTATGGTATAAAACGGATAAAAAGACATAATGACATAAAGCGTTAACTTATATTCGAGTTTCGGAAAATCGCCAATTAGAAGAAACACCCGAAGATATACAGTTGATGCTCACGTAAAGCGTGGGCTATATTCTTGTTTATGGGTGTTAGGTGTTTGGCGATACCTCCGAAGCGTAGATTAAGTTTTAGTCCGCGCTTTTTGTTTGTCTATACTTTGGGAATTGGACTATTATTAATTTCTTACAATCTAAATTAAATTCTTTATTATGAGTAAAATCAAGTATTTCTTATTCTTTGCAGTAACATTATTTAGTGCAATGTGTGTGTTATCATCTTGTAGCAAAGATGATGATGATTCTGATGTAAAAGTAGGGTTTTATGATGTAATTCAAATTAATGGTGAAAGTTACGCTTGTTATGGTTATCGTAGTATAATTACATATGAATCAACTTGGAACTTGTATCAACATAAAGGACAAATAACATTGCCTTGCGGAAAACTATCTGATGCACAGAAGGGTGAATATGATTATGATTATTTGCATTCTATTAGTTTGGCTGGAACCGAAGATTTACGAAAAGGAAGCAAACTTGAGGATTTTTCCCCTGTATTTGCTACTACAGAAGATGTTATGAATAACTTTAACTATGTTAGTGGCTCTGCCACTATAACAGACAAAAAGGATGATAAATACATAACCGTAAAGTTTGATTCTTTCAAATTTGCAAGTGGTAGCAAGTCTTATGTACTGAACGGAACTGTTCAATTAGCTTTGGATGAAGACTAATTGATTTTCAAAGTCCAAATTCCTTCTTCAACCGCTGAACTGTGCTGACAGAGACATCGCATAGTTTGGCGGTTTTTCGTAAACTGGTACCGCTTCGTAATTCTTTGAGCACCTTCTTGTATTCTTCCTTCTTGGTCTCTTCGCTCTTGGTGCTTCCTACCTTGCGACCGAGTTTGCCACCGTTGGCAATATAACGCTCACGTCCGCTATTAAGACGGAATTTGATACTTTCACGCTCCATTTCTGCACAAGTGCCGAGTACCGAGATAAAGATATTGAGGAATGGGTTCTTTGTTCCGTCAGGCTGAAAGATTGAGAGGTTCTCCTTCTGAAAGTAGATGTTGAGGTTGTTATCCTTGCAACGCTTTACGTTCGCAAGCACTTCGTCAACGTTACGACCGAGACGAGAGAGTTCTGAGATAAGCAAAGTGTCAATGTGATTGTCTATACAGTAATCAAGGCACTCACACAGAACGGGGCGTTCCTCGTTCTTCTTTGCTCCGCTAATATGCTCTTCGTAAACCTTAACGAGTTCGATGCCGTTGTTGTTGGCATAGTTGGTAAGGTCTATAACTTGGCGGTCTGTAGATTGGCGGTCGTTTGTACTGCTTACACGTGCGTAGATTACTGCATTCATATTGAATTATTCTTTATTTGGTTTAACTTTCTGATTTCCACATGCAAAGGTCGGGATAATTTTTGAATGGACCAAATAAATCAAAGAGAAAATTGAATACAAAAACAAAATAGTTTGTATTCGTAATATAGATTTATTTGAATACACCTCAAAAAAGAACACAGTTATACCATTTGGATTTTTCGTTTCCTTGTAGTATAACTGTAGTATATGAAGAGTTTTAATTATCATTTAAGCATTGATAAGTTAGAGATTACTTATCGTGCAAGTCAGCAAGTGCGGGATGCTCTTGCTACTATCGAAGAGAGCAAGGTAATAAACGAGATTACCGTTGTACGAGTTGAAGAGCCGAAACATTATCAGTATGAGTTCTTGTTGTACGGCAAAGATTACGATGTCGAGAGAGGAGAATATAACCGAGCAATAGGAGTGTTGTATTTCGGTTCGCTTAACAAGAATCGTCAGCACATCTACATTAACTATAACAATGCGGCTCTGTATGATACCTATCTGCTTGCTTCTCGTTTCTACGTTGAAGAGGCTCTGAACCTACACTTCTACAGAGTGAGTAAGATTGACATCGCTCTTGACTTGAACAGAAACATTATCACTCGTTTTTACCGCTTATACCGTGATGAGGCATATTCGCTTGTTATCCTTAACAAGTGCTATAAGGACTTAGACGAAAGCGTGAAGGAGGTGTTGCATATTTCCACAGGTACACGTAAACGACCTTTTAAGAATCGCTCCTTCTACATTGAAAACAAGGATAAATCACTTGCTCTACGTTGCTATAACAAGTCTGTAGAGTTGTCCGAATCCGAGAAAGTATATATACCTAACGTGTCGGGAAAACTACCGATGTATCGTTTGGAGGTCTCGCTTGCTAATCATAAAAACATAGCAAAATCGCTTTATAAATTAGGAGTATATGATGCCGATGAGGTCTATTGCAAATTGCAAAATGAAGACTTTTTGTTTTCGTTATTCCATACAACCTTGAATAGGTTGATAAGAGTGAATAAAGGTAGAAAGGGTTACAATCTGTTAGAATGCCTTATACAATAGGTCGTAGGGGATTAAATGTGCATTGTGGGGCTGCTTGTTAGTAGTTCCGTAATGCACGTTTTAGTTTTCTGCGTTGCATTGCTTCGCTAATATGCTTCTTGTGTTTATCGCTGAGTTTGCGACCTTTGAGAGACTGACTTATCCGCTTGTTGGTTGTCGCTGAATGCTTGCGTCCTCGGAGTGAATTGGCTATCTTGTGTTTCGTTATATCGTCCATACTTGTATAATTGCTTGCTTATTCATAAATAGCAAGTAGGTAGATTTCGCCATTTTTTCCATGAAAATTTTTCTAAGATGCCGACTAAGCGGTAGATTCTAAAAGTAGGTTGGAATAATGAGTGTGGGAATAAGCACTTATGAATGTTGAACCTCAGCACCTTACACAGACACCGAGGTTCAAAAAACACGTTAAAAAAGGGCTATGGGATTGGGTACTATTTTCTTCCGTATGTTTCGGGGTCGGGAATGTAATGCCTCAACTCCCACAACTTCGCTAAATCTTCAAGAAATGGGTTCGAGAATATCCCGCTTAGGAGTACAAAAGGAGAAATCGAAAGGTTTCTCCTTTTTTTTGATGATTTTTGTTTGGAGTTGGAGGATAATTCATTAGTTTTGTAATGATAATAGCTATGCTTGTGAGAATTTTTTGGAATCACGAAATAGTATAAATTAATTGATATAAATAAGAAATTATTATGAAAGCAACCTTGATTACTCTGCTCATGCTTTTGATGAGCACTTCTCTTTTTGCACAGAGTCGCGGTCAGCAAAAAAGTTCACAAACAGTTTACTATGTTGTTGTAGGAAGTTTTGAAAGCCTTCAAGAGGCAAGAAACTATAACAATAATGGTCCGTTTGATGTGGTATGTGGAAGCATATATAAAGCCACAGTTAATGGTAAAACCGTTTATCGTGTTTGTGCAGGAGTTTTCAACAGTAAAGCAAAAGCCCAAAAGAAAGTAAAAGAAGTGAATTGGATATATACTTCGCAGAGAGATACGACGCCTTGGATTTGGACAAACAAAGGTTATGCTAAATGTGTAGAACATGGTGAACCATAACAAGGGAATTTTTATCGCATGTGATAGTACCTTTATATTTTGGTGATATGAAACATTTGGCGGAGGACAGGAATTGCCCTCCGCTTTTTTTGGTGGTGTTCGAAAAAATGTCTACTTTTGGGTGATTCTTAGGAGAGGAGGATGCTTACGCAATAGGGCTGAAGGCCCGATAGGTGAGCGTAAGCGAGCGATAACCTCGGTCGGAGCGACTGCGTAGGCCGGGGGATATGTGAGTGTCCCCTCCCACCCAATGCGGGCTGAAAGTCCGCGACAAGGTGCCTGGACATGAAGACGGAAGATTCGGAAAACCAAAACATTTTAAATTATAATACGAGATGAAGGAATTGAAATGTCCACAATGTGGAAGCGTTTTTTCGGTCGATGAGGCCGACTACGCACTCATTCTTAACCAAGTGAAAACACGCGAATTCGACGCTGAAGTGAATTCCCGTATGAAGGAACTTCGCGAGCAGATGAAGGCTGAACAAGAAAAGGACTCGGTGAAGGCTGAAAGCGATTTTAACAAGAAGATTTCGGAAAAAGATGGCGAAATCAGCACACTGCGTGCGCAGCTGAAGTCGTTCGAAGATTTGAAAAAAGCGGAACTTCAGGCGCAGTTGGCACAAAAGGAGACTGAACTGAAAGAGGAAATTCGCAAGCACGAGTCGGCTTTGAGCGAGCAGAAGCAGAAGGCACAGGCCGAGATGGCGGCAAAGGATTTGCAATTGAAGGAAATGGGCCATCAGATTGAATCGGCTGTGAACGAGCAGAAGCAGAAGGCGCAAGCCGAATTGCAGAAGCGTGATGCCGAAATAGCCCAACTGAAAGCTGCCAACGAATTGGAGAAAAGTCAGGCGCAAGTGCGCGAGAGCGGCATTCGCCAGGAATATGAAAACAAGTTGAAACTTGCCGACGACCAGGTGGCATACTACAAGGACATGAAGGCGCGCCTGTCGACCAAAATGATTGGTGAGTCGCTCGAAATTCACTGCTCTACGCAGTTCAACCAATTATTGCGTCCAATGATGCCACAAGCCTACTTTGAGAAAGACAACGATGCCAGCAACGGCACGAAGGGCGACTTCATTTTCCGTGATTTCGCCGATGGCTTGGAGTATGTGTCGATTATGTTTGAAATGAAGAACGAGGCCGACGAAACTGCCACCAAACACAAAAACGAGGACTTTTTCAAGAAACTCGACGACGACCGTAGGAAGAAGGGTTGCGAATTTGCAGTGCTGGTGAGCCTGCTTGAGCCTGAGAGCGAACTTTACAACGGCGGTATTGTGGATGTCTCGCACCGCTACGAGAAGATGTACGTGATTCGTCCACAGTTTTTCATCCCGCTCATTACCATGCTGGTGCAGACTTCAAAGAAGAGCCTGGAATATAAGCGCGAATTGGAATTGGCGCGCCGACAATCGGTGGATGTGACCAAATTCGAAGACCAACTTCTCGACTTCCAAGACAAGTTCGGCCGTAATTACCGCCTTGCAAGCGAAAAATTCCAGAAAGCGATTGAAGAAATCGACAAGTCGATTTCGCACTTGCAGAAAATTAAGGATGCGCTTATTGGCAGCGAAAACAACCTTCGCCTGGCCAACGAAAAAGCCGAGTCGCTTACCATCAAGAAGCTCACCCGTGGCAACCCCACGATGAAGGCGAAATTTGATGAGGCGCGCAAATCCACCGCCTCGCAGGAGGAATAATTCCGTTCCGGGCGTGACCAAAAAATAATTAGCGGGAGACACTATGATGATGCCACCCGCTCTTTGTTTATGAATGCACCAAGGGTGCTGGATTCAGATTAGTCTACCACGTCTTCTTCCACGGTTTTCCCATTCGGGTAGCCGCCACCACGACGTTGGCCTTTACCCGGTTTTCCTCTATGCCCTTTCTTGTGCATGGCCTTTTTCTGCATTTCGTCCTCAAGTTGGTAAAGTTTGGTCACTTGTTCCTGGCTGAGTACCGATGCGAACTGAGGTGCGAATTTGTCGCGAACTTGTTGGGCTGCCTGCTGCATTGCTGCGCGGCGCGCTTCTTTGTCTTGTCCGGCTTCTTTGTTTTTGCGTAATTCGCCCATTGCAGTGAATAACTCTTTTCCGTATTCCTTATAGATGGGCTCGAATTTTGCTTCCTGGTCGGCTGTCAAGTTCAGCTCTTTTACCATATTCTTCATCATGCCACCAAACGCTTTTTTGCCACCTTCACTTTTGTTCTGTGCACCGGCTGCCATCACCATACCGATCATGAGCAGCGAAAATAATAATTTTTTCATCTTTATTTATTGTTTAATTGTATAATATGAATTTCAGAGAGAGAATGGTGCGAGAGCCGTTGCTCCCTTGGCAGCGACTCCCGCCATTCAGTGCTATGTGTAATATTGTGCCATAGGCAATTCCGTTCTGGTCAGAACACCTTCACCACGATGTAGTGAGCGATGCCATTGCGGATGATGATATCGTAGAGCACGTTGTTCACTCTCCAGTGGCGGCGTCCGTTGTGCATCACGTAGCGTCCTCCAGTTGGGCGATAGTTCACGATGTGACCCACGCGTGGATTCATACATCCTGGGTGGTTGTTGTGGCCAAATGCGTTTCGGTTGTGGTTGCCGCGATCAACCATTGCAAATCCACCACCGCGATAGTTGTTGTTACCCATGTTATGGTTTCTGCTGTTGGCTGCACTCATTGGAGCTGCGAGAGCCATGGCCAAGAAGGCGCTTAAAATCATTCGTCTCATAGTTCTTTGGTGTTGTGCATCCTCCTCAGGGATGATGCGGGTTAAACTTGCAATTAATTCTTTTATTTTCGGCTTTCGTTGTTGTTGAAAGCTTTCGGTTATAAGACGCAAAAACACCCCCAAGGTTAAATCCGCTTTTGCCGAGAATGGACGAATCACCCCATTTCATCTACAAATCCCCCCAATTCTCTCGCCCGATTCACCACGCCCCTCTATAGCCGTTTTCTTCATTTCGTCCATATTTTGTGAAAAAGCCGAGTGCACAGAGTAGCCTGGTTATTCTTTGCATATTGCCGTATATAAAAAACAAAGCAGTAATTGCATCCCTGCACCTACTGCCCCGTCACAATTGGTTTTCAATTGTGCATAAAATCACTACTAAGAATATTTTATTTTTATGTTATTTTTTGTTTTATTATTTCAGATTCGTGTTTCAATATATTCCGTGTTGGGAATTGGATTTTTTACGGTGCAAATATACTTTAAATTTATAAATATAGCAAAAAAAGACACATTTTTATATTAAAATGATACGTTTTTTATATTTTATTCCTTTTGTAAGTCGCTCTTTGCGATAAGAGTGTGATTGAACAGCAAGTTTATGTAATGATTGTTGCATAATTATACCAGTAGGACGCATAGAAAGATGCACTTCCGATGTGTTTTTTCGGTGTCTATGTGCTGCATTGTGTCATTTTTGTAGTGTTTTGAGGAATCTGATGTGCCTAAAAAATGGTAAACCGAAAATAAATGAGTAATTTTGTAGCCAGAAAATGCAACAATGAAATATAACTATGTCAACAATTCAAATTCCTATTAATAGCGTTGAGGTGCTTCCTGAAGCAGCGCACCAGTTTATGGCTGAAATGGGCGATTACACCGTGTATGCGTTCTATGGACAGATGGGCGCAGGTAAGACCACCTTTATCAACGCACTTTGTCGCGAACTGGGTGTGGAAACCGACAACACCAATTCGCCTTCGTTCGCCATTATCAACGAATATCGCAGCGATAGCACCGCCGAACTCATTTATCACTTCGACTGCTATCGCCTTGAAAACGAGGCTGAGGCTGAAGACATCGGCGTGGAAGACTACTTCGACTGTGGCGCGCTCTGCTTCATTGAATGGCCCGAACGCATCGACGGCCTGCTGCCCGACGACACTGTGGCTGTGGAAGTGGTGGTGAACGACGACGATACCCGTACGCTTAAAGTTACTTTCCCTGAAGATTGATAGCATCATGCCACGCTATATAAAACTTTCAGAAACGAAGTCGACCAACACTTATCTGGCGAAAATGGCTTCAACATTGCCGGCCCACACGGTGATTTACACCTATCGCCAGACAGCAGGTCGTGGTCAGAAGGGCAACAGTTGGGAAAGCGAGGACGACAAGAATTTGTCGTTTTCCTATTTGCTGAAGGCGCCCGCCATCGAGCCCAGCCGCCAGTTTTTCATCAGCGAGGCGGTGTCGCTTGCTGTGGTTGACATGCTCAGCCAGTACGTGCCAGACGGCATCAGCATCAAGTGGCCCAACGATATCTACTATCGCGACCAGAAGATTTGCGGCATTCTCATCGAGCACACCCTCAGTGGCAGCAGCATTGGCCATTCAATCATAGGTGTGGGTATCAACATCAATCAAGAGCGCTTCGTGAGCGATGCGCCAAACCCTGTGTCGTTGAAGAACATCACAGGTGATGACTATGATTTGGAGCGCCTGCTGCGCGAAGTGAATGAGCGCATAGAGCGGTTGACCGATTTTTCGGAGTCCGACGAAGATGCTCTCAAAGCGCTTCATCAGCGTTACCTCTCATGTCTCTATCGTGCCGACGGCAAGTCACATCAGTGGCAATTGCCCACAGGTGAATATTTCGAAGGCGTGATTGTGGATGTGCATCCCGATGGGTTGCTCAGCATTCGTCACGACTCCACAGGAGAGGTAGGGAAATATTATTTTAAGGAAGTAAAACATGTTATCAATAAACACGTATTATGAACATAGCAGTGTATTGCGCATCACGAGAAGATTTAGGTGAAATATACGAGGCTCCAGCAAAAGCCTTGGGCAAATGGATGGGCGAGAACGGCCACACATTGGTGTATGGCGGTGTGAAAGCCGGACTTATGCACACCGTGGCACAGGCTGCTCACGATGCCGGCGCTCACATTGTAGGTGTGGTGCCTATGCGATTTTTGGCTCGCACCGATGCTGTGGTCGATGAGGTGATTGAATGCACCGATTTGGGCGACCGTAAGGTGATTATGATGGAACGCTCCGACGCTTTCGTGGTGCTCCCTGGTGGCTTAGGCACGCTCGACGAATGGCTCAGTACGCTTTCACAAATCATCGTGAACGTGGATGACCATCGTCCTATTTTTGTGGTCAACACCGAAGGCATGTACACCCATCAGCTGGAGCAATTGCGCGACACTGCACATTCGCCATTTGCGCGAGGCAAGCACATCGACTGCTCTATTGAGGTAGCTAACGGAGAAGAACTCATCGCAGCGCTCGAGCAAATTAAATAGAGAGGTGCAGTGGTGGAGTAAAAATCACCCTTGCCTCTAACTTCTAACTT
>JAUNNJ010000040.1 GCA_030531495.1 Bacteroidales bacterium | reverse complement strand
GCGAGTACCAGCCCTAAATTTTTCAATTCAAAAAAGTTTTACCGGACAGCAATAAATTCTTTTTCATTGTAGCCTTCTTGGATTGTGAGAAAATTGAAATTATAGGGGTCTTTCAATATTTCTTGCGCAAGTTCACCTTGAGGCAAAGGTAGTTGGGATTTGAAATTGGTGATTGCTGCACCTCTTGTCTCAAAAAGCTTCGCCGAGATATTATCTTCAAGAATGCGGCGGCTCCAATTGTGTTCAATGGTCATGTTGATGTAGAACAGAGCTTCTTCAAGAGATTTGCTTTTTGTGAAAATTAATACGTGATGTTTCCATGGGATTCTTCCAAATGATTCGGGCATCTCTAATTGGTCACCAAGTTGGTGACTAATTGTAATTTATTGGTAGTAAAACGAATACCAACGGCGCATGTATTTTATGTTTGTGTCGGAAAATCCAGTTTCGTTTGGGAATGCATTTCGCATATCTAAAGCGAATTGTTTTACGATTTTCTCTCCCCAGCGGTTTTCAACATCAAGTGCTGTCATGTCTCGTCCGATGCTCCAATAGAATTTTAGCATTTCAACATTTACTTGTACAATGGCTTTTGTCCGCGCTTGGGAGAAACGCGCTTTTATGTCTTTTAGCCATTCTACATAGTCACTTTTAATAAGTGCTTCGGTACGAGTAATGAATGTGGGAGTTTCCATAAAGCGTAGCTGTTGTATTGATAAATCTGCTACAAAAATACTGAAATTTTGGCCCTCTGCCAATCCTTTCGTCCACAAAAAACAAGTGACCCGCATTTTGCATTGCAGGGTCACTTGCTTGATATAGTAGCCTCTTAGCGCCGAGGTGACGCTATGTGATATTGGCGATTATTTTTTGAGCTTCGCTTGGATGGCTTCGCTTTCTGCTTCGTAGCCAGGTTTGTTGAGCAGCGCGAACATGTTCTTCTTGTATGCTTCCACACCTGGTTGGTTGAATGGGTTTACACCGAGGATGTAGCCACTCACACCGCAAGCCTTTTCAAAGAAGTAGATGAGCTGGCCGAGATATTGTTCGGTGAGGGCTGGGATGGTGATGAGCAAGTTTGGAACGCCACCGTCGACGTGAGCCAAGCGGGTGCCGAGTTCAGCCATCTTGTTCACTTCGTCCACGCGCTTGCCAGCGAGGAAGTTCAAGCCGTCGAGGTTTGCATCGTCGCTTGGGATGACCACGGTGTTGGTTTGGTCGCCTACAGAAAGCACGGTTTCGAAGATGGTGCGTTCGCCTTCTTGAATCCATTGGCCCATAGAGTGGAGGTCGGCGGTGAAGTCAACCGATGCAGGGAAAATTCCCAGGTTGTCCTTACCTTCGCTTTCGCCGTAGAGTTGTTTCCACCATTCAGCAAAGTAGTGGAGGCGAGGGCAGAAGTTTACAAGAATTTCAATTTTCTTGCCAGCTTGGTAGAGGGCGTTGCGGGTTTGAGCGTAGGTGAACACATTGTCGTCGCAGTCCTTTTCCATTTCCACTGCACCAGCCACGAGCGCCTTGATGTCGAAGCCTGCCACTGCGATTGGAAGCAAGCCCACAGGAGTGAGCACTGAGAAGCGGCCACCCACATTGTCGGGAATTACATAGGTCTTGTAGCCTTCTTGGGTGGCGAGACTGCGGAGAGCGCCCTTCTTTGCGTCGGTGATGGCCACGATGCGCTTAGCGGCTTCAGCCTTGCCTTCTTGCTTTTCAAGCATGTCCTTCAACAGACGGAAAGCGATGGCGGGTTCGGTGGTGGTTCCTGATTTCGAAATCACAACGATACCGAATTTGCGGCCCTTCAAGAGGTCCATGAGTTCGGCGAGATAATCTTCGCCGATATTGTTTCCGGCAAAGAGCACCTTGCACTTGCCAGGTTTGTAAGTGTCGAAACTGTCGCTCAAGGCTTCAATCACAGCCTTTGAACCGAGGTAGCTGCCACCAATACCGATGGCCACCACGAATTCGCAACTTTCGCGCAATGCTTTCGCGGTTGCTTCGATGTCGGTGAGTTCTGCTTCGGTGATGCTGCTTGGAAGGTGAAGCCATCCGAGGAAGTCGTTGCCTTCACCTGTGCCTTTTTCGAGCTTTTCTACTGCTGCTACTGCTGCTTCGTGCAATGCGTCAACCTTTGCTTGGTCGATTACTTGGCCGAGTGCAGCAAAATTTGCTACTTGAATTTTTTGTGACATAGTTGTGTTATTAATTTGTAATACTATTGATTAGCGTGATTATATATTCTTGGTGAATGCGCGGCGGCGCTTGTGCTGCTCAATGTCGAAATATTGCCATTGTTTTTGCACGTTTTCGTTGGTTTCGAGTTCCACATTGGTCTCTGCCCATTCATAGCCGCGCTTGTTGAATGCCGGAATCAGATCAATGAAGAAGAGTGAATTCACACCCTTGCTCTGATACTCAGGCTTGACGGCAATGAGCAGCAAGTCGACGATTTGCTTCTCCTTTTTGATGGCCTTGAGCATGTGATACCAACCGAAAGGCAGCATGCGGCCGCGGTTTTTGATGAGCGCCTTTGAGAGCGACGGCACACTGATGCCCACGCCCACAAGTTGTTCGTCGGCGTCGGCTACCATTGAAATGTGGTCGAGAGGCAAGAATGGCAAGTAGACCTTAATGTAGTGTTGCATCTGCTTTTCCGACAGCGGAGAGTAGCCAAAGAGGCTGTCGTAGGCCTCGTTGATGAGCGAGAAGATGGCGTTGCCGTATTTCTTCACCAGTTCTTTGGTGTTTTTCATTTTCACCAGATGAAGGCCAAAGCGAGTCTGCACGATGTTGCCAATTTTCTGCATCTTGACAGGAATCTCCTTAGGAATGGTGATTTTAAATTCCACCCAGTCGACATCCTTCGTGAATCCGAGGCGCTCGAATTGCTTTTGGTAGTAGGGGTGGTTGTAGATGGAGGCTTGGGTGCCGAGCTGGTCGAAACCCTCTATGAGGCAGCCCTCGGGGTCCATGTCGGTAAAGCCGAGAGGACCAGTGAGCTGGGTCATACCTTTTTCTTTCGACCATGCCAATACGGTGTCGAATAGGGCGTCGACCACTTCGTCGTCGTCGATGAAATCCACGAAACCGAAGCGACCTTCAGCCTTGGCTTCTCGTTGGTTCACCAAATTGTTGATGATAGCGGCGATGCGGCCCACAGGCTTGCCGTCGCGATACGCCATGAAAAATGCGCTTTCGCAGAATTCATAAGCGGGATTCTCCTCTGGCAGGAAAGTGGTGAGCATGTCGCCCACGAGGTCGGGCACATAGTATGCGTTGTCTTTATATAGAGTGTCGATTGGAAAGTGGATAAACTTCAGCAAATCTTTCTTCTTTGCTTCGAGTTTGCGAACTTCAATAGCCATTTTAATTCGTTTATATTATAAATAATGTGCAAAGTTACAAATAAATTACTGATTATGAAATTTATTATGCACACTTGGCATAGAAGGCCGCGTCAAATCGGAGGGGGGATGGGTTAATACATATTTACGCGACATATTTCACGAATTTTTTTTGTGGTTGTGTTTTTTTAAAAGTGTCACGAATTAGGCGTCGTTTGCTTGCTGCTTCGCCCCGCGAAGAATTGAGCGAATTTATTTTGGGATGCTCAAACTCATCACTCTCCGTTGACGACCAGATTGTCTTGCTTAAAAGTAGAGGATTTAGCATTCTGCAACGGGGATAATTAGAAGCATATACTTCAAAATAAGTATGTTTTGTAAGTCTGTCCTTTCGCGCCTATAACAAAAACTATGTTAAAAATCCACTTCGTTAAACCGCTTTTTCTTGTTTGGTTGAAAAAAATGTATACTTTTGCATTAAATGTTGGAAAAACGGACAAAGTCGCCCGTTTTGGCAATTGAAAAACGGACAAATATTAAGTAATGATACATAGAAAAGCGGACAAGTGGATTGATGACCACTTCAAAAATACGAAGAGAGCGTTGCTACTGACAGGTGCCAGACAAGTGGGGAAGACGTATGCAGTGAGGCGTGCGGCAGAGAGGCTTGGGTGGCATCTGGTGGAGATGAATTTTTTGCTGCAGCCAGAGACAATAGACATTGTTAGAGGTGCTGGCGACATCAAGGAGGTGCTGCTTCGCATTTCGGCATACGCTAATGTGCTTCTGGATTGGGATAAGACCCTGATCTTCTTTGATGAGGTAGAAGAATATCCCGACGTGATGACGTGGGTGAAGGCATTTGTGGATAGGGGCTATCATTTAGCGTTGAGTGGAAGTCTGCTGGGAGTGGAATTGAATAATGTGCGTTCGGTGCCTGTCGGCTACATGGACGAAAAGCAGATGTATCCTTGCGACTTTGAAGAGTTTATCAAGGCCGTGGGTGTGCAGCATGCTGTAATAGAATCGCTTCGTGAGGCTTGGAATGAACGGAAAACGGTCGATACGTATGTGCATCGGAAGATGATGCAGTTGGTGAACCTTTATCTGCTGGTGGGCGGTATGCCAGCTGCAGTACAGACCTATCTGAACACGAATGATATGCAGAGGGTGCTGATGGAACAGAGGTCGATACTGGCACTATACAAGAAAGACATCGGTAGATACGACCCAGAGGATAAATTGTATATCAATGACATTTTTGATTTGATTCCGCCCGAACTAAATGCCAAAAACAAGCGATTCATTCTGAAGGATCTAAACGAGCATTTCAAGTTCAGTAGGCACGAAAATAGTTTCACATGGTTGAGGGATGCTGATATGGCATTGCCAACGCATTGTGCAGAAGAACCAAAGGTGCCGTTGGTTTTGAGCAAAGCGAGTAATCTGTTCAAACTATTCCAAAATGATGTAGGTCTGTTGGCTTGTCAGTATGCCGATGGCATTCAGTTGAGAATTCTGCAAGGTGAGACTAACATCAATTATGGTGCTATCTATGAGAATCTGGCTGCTCAGGAGCTCCATGCACATGGGTGGAGCCTATTTTACTTCCAGAATAAGAAGCAAGGTGAACTGGATTTCCTGTTGGAGAACGACGCAGAGGTCATACCGCTGGAGGTGAAGTCGGGCAAGGACTACGCACGTCACGTGGCGTTGAACAACGTTATGTCAAATTCTGAATACGGCATTCAAAAGGCAATTGTGTTGTGTAATGACAATGTGAGCACGCGAGGGAACGTGACATATGCTCCCATCTACATGCTGATGTTCATTGAGAAGATTAAGGATGAAGGTCCAAAGATATACAAACTGGATTTGGGGGGATTGGTGTAGCAGAGAAATGATAAAGTATGTTATTGAGAACTAATATGCTGTCGACAATTTTATAAAATGAGAATTTTTTGATTCAACTGGTCAATAAGCTTTCTGGTTAAAACATATTTGCGTGGCATATATCACGAATTTTTTTTGTGGTTGTGTTTTTTTTGTGTTGTCACGAATTGGGCGAATTGTGTTTTATGTGTTGGTTCATGGCTTGGTGCAGTTTCTGGCTATAAAAACAGAAAGTGGAACGTGTTTCACAACAAGCTCCACTTTCTGCAATTGCACCTAATTTGGGGAAAATGCAATTACGGGTTATTTAATTTTAAAGGATTCTGTCAGTGTTGGGGTGTCAACTTTATGGGTGCAAGAATGTTGTACTATTCCAGTTTCGCTTTAAATTTGTGGAATAGTATAACATTCTTGTTCACTAACATTAATGGAATGGTAAGTGCCCATAATTAGTTGAGAAAAATGATATAAAAATCCGTGTCTAAAAATATAGCGTATATTGTTATTAATCCGCAAAAATAGGTTGCAAATGTATAATTACTAAAAAAATCTTCAAAATAATTTAACAAAATATTATATCAATTAAACTGAGTTAACGCATAAATATGCAAAAACGCTAATTTTAGGGTTGGAATATGCATTAATGAGTTTGTTTGTGTATTATGAGATGAATTATTATTCTTTGCTTTCTTTGTGGTGTGGTGGGTGAGGATGGCGTGGATTCACCTTGCGTGCCTGCTGCCTACGGCGAGATGATTTTTGTTAAGTATTCTCCTTGTGGGAGACTGCCTGAGGGCTTAAGATTGAAGGCAGTTTTTCCCTCTGATTGGAAGTGGAAGTTGTTGCGCTCGGGCTGAAGGTCTGCACTGTGCATATTGCGTGCGAACCGTGTAAGTATTTGGGCTGGTGGGTGCTGGCTTCCAGCCAGGATATGGCTGCATCTTTCTTGGGCGAAGTCTTGCTCCATACAAAAAGACATGAGGCTTGTTGTCGCAACACGCCCCATGTTTTTGCTGCTTGCACATCAGTATGGACAAATGCGCCACAGCATTGATTTTATAGGATACTGTATTATGTTATTTCATTATTTTTGTTTTTGAGATGCTACCGTCGGCATGCTTAACTACCTTGATGTTTGCGCCATCGAATGGGGTGTCGGCCTCGATGCCGAGCATGTTGTAGTATTTCACGCTCACGATGCTCTTGTCGGGCGTCACATCACCTGTTCCTGTCGTTATTTGTTTTTCGGTGTTGTATACAATCGACACAGTGGCCTCATTGATGTGAATTTTCTTTGATTCGATGACTATTTTACTTTTCGCGTTGCTGCCATCGTCGAATGGAGATGGAGTGGCGTACATGCGCACGATGTAGTTGATACATTTTTCACCCCCATAAGGAAACGCTTTGTCCACGTAAATATCTGATATTTGCAGAGGAGAGCGTGTTTCGTTGCCTATGGGGTAGTATGTCTTGATTCTGTAGTAATCGGTGCCACATCCTTTTCCAGTGTTTTCGGGAAGGTTGTTGATAAGAATCTCGTTACCTTCATCATCCACACGCCACACGCGATAGTAGTAGACGTAAGGCGCCACTTTAGAGGCTGTGCTTGGTGTGATGGTGACATCGGCCAGGTAGGCATACATGCCACCTTGTGGATACAAGACAGCGTTTTTGTATTCAGTCCATCCGCCGCTAACTGTCGCTTTCACAGTTTCGCCTTGTGTGGGAGTTTCGTTGGTGCCGTAGGTGTTGGGTCCGTAGAAGGAGTTCACGGTCATTTGCCCGGTGAATTTGGAAAGCTGATTGTTTTGAAACGATGTTTCACTTCTTGGAAGTGTGCATTATGGGGTTAGTGGCTGAGGTAGTAGAGGAGAAAGAGGAGGGCCAAGATGATGGCGATGAGGGGCAGATAGATGGTGTCGCTAAGGCGGCGCTCCATGCGAAGGTCGAGGTCGTCAAGGTCGCGGATTTCGCCGTTGGTGCAGTCGTTGGCTATTTTGATGAGGCGTTTTGGGTGATTGGGCGATGCAATCACAGCGTTGAGCAGTACCTCGCCGAATGCTGCAACAATCTGGCGCTCGTCGGCATGTGTGTTGCCCACAGGGTAGATTTCCATTGAGCGAAAATCGTCGCTAAACACGAACGAGCGTTCGTCGATGGTGCCAGTTTCTCCCTTCTGGCGCACCTCGTAGATGGCAGCCACAGAGCGTTGCTGCAGTAGCGCCATTACGCGGGTGTTCACTTCGCGCTTGTCGATTAAAGTCTTGAGGGAGATTGGCATTTTGCAGAGAAATTAGAAGTTAGATGTTAGAAGTTAGAAATTAGATGTTAGATGTGTGAGAAAAAAGAAATTAGAAATTAGATTTTCGTGAGTGCTCTGTGCAACAATTCATCACAGTCCTCCGACCTCTAATTTCTAATTTCTAAAATCTTATTTCTTTCAAAAGATTATTCCACTTTTTTCATCGTCTTGCTGCTGAGGTTGTATTGCACCTTGCCAGAGCCAGTGCGGATGTTTACGATGCCGTTGGCAGAGTCTTCAAATCCGATGTCGGAAGCCGAACCTCCACCGAAGTGCACTTCAAATGTACTGTTCGACGCCTTGCTGAATGCATACACGCGACCGTTTTTCAGCAAGAACACGGTGTAGCCACCGCCGTTGATTTTCTTAGAGAAATCTTCTGCGCGGAAAAGCGGAGTGTTTTTGTCCACTTGTTGGGCTTCCACTTTCACCTCTTCGCCGTTTTCAAATTTTTGGGCGTTTTCAGCTTGTTGGGCAGCCAATTCTGCTTCTTGTTCGGCCTTCTCTTTTTCAAGGCGTTCTTTTTCTGCCAATTCTTGTGCCAATTCCTCTTCGGTAGGAATGTGGAGCATGCCGATGCTACGTGCACGTTTTATCAATTCATTGTCGAGTATGCCGGTGCCAACAGGAACGTTGGTGCATTTCAAAATCTGCTGACCGTCGGTGTCGCGAATCAGCGAACCATAGAAATCGACTTGGCGAATTTCCTTCTGCTCATCGATGTCGAAATACACGGTTGCCATTTTGCCCGCCACTTCATTTGAAGGGATGCAGGCATAAGCGAAGAACATATAGCGCTTGCCTTGGATGTCGACCACTGCAGGAATTTCTTCAGCACGAAGCGACTTGGGGTCGAACACGAGGTTGTAGCCGTCTACATATTTCTGGTTGTTCATCTTGATGTCCCAGTCTTGACCATTCTGAGTGAGCGTGTAAATCTTGTAGAAAGAATGGGCGGCGTCTGAAAGATATGTGATACCAATCAGGCGGTCCACCTTGCCAGTGGTGTCGTTCTTGACAGGGCATGCATAGGCTATTTGGTCGCCGTCGTTCTTCAAGTTGTTTTTGATGAGGGCGTTGTTGAAGATGTCGTTGTAGCGTCCGGCATCAACGTCGCTCACCTCCACATTTTCAGCAGTTGCACTTTCGTGATTGCCCGAGAAGAAGCATGAGCGCACCACTATGAGGCCAATGAATGCCGCAATAGCAGCGCAAACGAAATATTTCAAAATGCCTTTGCCCTCCTTTTTCTGCTCTTGTCCGGCGGCTGTAGGCGCTGTTGTGTTGTTCCAAGCGTCGGCTCTTGCCGGTGTGGGCTTAGAGAGGGTGGCGCGACAAGCCGGGCAGAATGCACTGTCGGCTGGGATTGTGCTTTTACAGTTTGGACATACTATTTCGCTTGCCATTACGCTACCGCAATGGTTACAGAATTTCGACCCTTCGGGTACGATGTTTCCACAGTTGGGGCATCTGTTTTCTGCCATATTGTGCTGTTTTTAAGTTGTTACTGATTCTATATGAGTTTTGCAAAGATAATAAAATTTTCACATTTTTTCAAACCTTGCGTCAATTCATGGTGTATGGTCCTATTTTTTAGCGCGGTTGATGACGAATATGCCACCCGCCGCCAGCACTGCCGCCAAGGCGTATTTCCAGTAGAAGGGCTCGCCCAGGCAAGCGCAACTACTTATTGCACCAATCACGGGGATTAGCGAGTTGAAAATCGCCACTTTGCCCACAGGGTTGCAACTGAGCAATTTGTTGTAGAGCCCGAATCCGAGCGTGGAAATCACGATCAGCATCATCAGTATAACCAATCCCCACGCAGTAAGTATTGGAAATGTGCCGCCGATAGTGATGCCCGGGATGGCCAGCAGGATGCCTCCGAAAAGCAAACTGTAGCCTGTGCCCACGAACACATCCATGTGGCGCTTCATTTTTCTGGTCATCAGTCCTGCTGCCGCAGAGCAAAGCGCATTACCGATAATCATGCCGTCGCCCATCCATGTGAATTCGCCACTGTCGGCACCACCAATGTTCAGCGCAAGTATGCCCACGAATCCGAGTGCACACCCTGCCACTTTGCTCAGGTTCAGTTTGTCGGTAGCGGGAAATACTGCACACGCCAGTAGCACCAACGAGAACACGCTCAGTGAGTTGAGAATCGCGGCACGCGACCCGGTGCTGTGCGAGAGCCCGATATAGAAGCAGGCGTAGTGGATGGAAGTGTTGAGCAATGAAAAAATAAGGATAAAAATCCATCCTTTAGCGCCGGAGGTGATGCTGAAATTTCGATTGGTGCCTTTCGCCATGGCCAAAATATTCAGGCCTGAGATGGCGAATCTCACGCCGGCAAACAGCATCTTGCTCCCTGTTTGGTCTTTGGTGATGCCAAATTCCTCAAAGCCGAGTTTAATCAGCGGATAGGCCCACCCCCACACGAAGGCTGCTGTGAAGGCGAAAATCGCCACCCACAGCGGTCGTTGCCAGATGCTCTTTTCTGCGGTTGCCATTAGTCGTTATCCTTTCGATGAAGTGTCGAGGAATGCAAATCCTACTGCCGCAATCAGCAGAAGGAATGCCACGAAGTGATTCCAGTGCAGTTCTTCTCCCTTGAAGAATATGGTTACGAAAATGGTGAATACAGTGAGAGTAATCACCTCTTGAATAATCTTAAGTTGCATCAGTGAGAATGGCCCGCCGTTTTCCACAAATCCAATGCGATTGGCAGGCACCATAAAGCAGTATTCAAACAGTGCGATACCCCACGAAAACAGAATCACCACCGCCAAAGGCCAGTTGGTGGAGATGCCCGCGTTCTGCAATTTCAAATGCCCATACCATGCAAATGTCATAAATGTGTTTGAAATCACCAGTAGTGCCAAGGTGATTAAAGCTGATGAAAGTCCAGTCATAATATATTATGTATCTATAGATTGCAATTTCCGACTGCAAAATTACAACAAATTCTCCATGCATGCAAAGTAAGCGACTTGGTGTTTGACCCTTTTCCTGAGTTTGCCTATATCGTGAAATTTGCTTAACTTTGGTCCTGAAATTTATTCACATTTTTAATTTATTCATACGCTTATGAAAAAGATTTTTACTTTTTTCTTTGCTGCTGCTATTAGCGCAACAGCATTTGCTCAAGGTTTTGTTTCGCCAGGCAATGGCACGACCTACACGCTTGCCGACCTCGCAAAGATTGAAGGTACAGGTGTGTCGATGGTGGAAGGCGCTTGGCAACTCGATGCCGCTTTCACCATTTCTGACGGCGACGTTCTGAAGATTCAAAACAATGAAGTCGTTAAATTCAGCCAAGGTGTTCAGGTGGAAGTGCAAGGCACACTCAATTGCGCTCCAGCCGACACCGCACTCGTTACTGCAGTAGAGGGGACCGCTCCTAAGGGCTTCCGCATGTATAGCGATAATGCAAAGGCTGTGCTCAAAAACACTCGTTTTGAATACGTGGGCTTCACTTTCGGCGCTGCTAATGGCAACATCAAGGCTGAAAATTGCACATTCTATAAAAACAACGCTTCTATCGCAAGTGGCGCCGCCATCAACTTTAGCGCAAGCGGCACAGGCAATGTGATTGACCGTTGCAACTTCCTTGAAGGCGCTACTGCTGCTGTGGGCA
Source organism: Bacteroidales bacterium (assembly GCA_030531495.1). Lineage (GTDB taxonomy): Bacteria > Bacteroidota > Bacteroidia > Bacteroidales > Muribaculaceae > Sodaliphilus. The sequence goes on along the minus strand of JAUNNJ010000040.1, from coordinate 10,929 downwards.
ATGGTGCTAACACCCCAATCGGTATTAAGATTACCAACAGTTTTTTCTACGCCAACAACAGCAAGAATTCTAACCGTCCACAAATCAACCTTACCAGCTATGGCACTGAAGATGTGGAAATTTCTAACAATGTCATCATTGGCGGACACTACACCAAGGTGGGCGGTATTGCTTTGAGCAACATGATGGGCTACAGCTATTCTAATAAGGTGGTAGTGAAAAACAATCTGGTGAAAGAAAACCGCTACGGTATCAATATGACTGGCCCAATGAATATTGAAATCGTGGACAACGACATTATCGACAACATCTACGAAACCAATGCCAACAATGGCGGTAGCGCTATCAGCCTCTACGACTCTGCAGGCAAGGGTAAGGTGCTCGTGAAGGGTAACTTGATGCAAAACAACCTTTGGGGTATTACAGTTATCGGTGCTCCTGCAGTGAATGCCGGTAAGGTGGAAGACCCTGCTGCCGAAGACTACAACCCAGGTGAAAATGTGTTTATCAACAATGGTAATGGTGGCGTGCTCTACGACCTCTACAACAATGGCACCAGCACCGTTTACGCGCAAGGCAACATCTGGAATGTGGAAGTTCAAGACAGCGCAAGCATTGAGCAAGTGGTGTTCCATAAGGTTGATAACCCTGACCTCGGTTTGGTTATCTTCATGCCTGCAGGCAAGCAAGAGCCATCTTCAGTGACCGATGTTAAGACCACTGCTCCTGTGGAATCTGTAAGCTATGTCAACCTCATGGGCCGCGAAAGTGCTGTTCCATTCGAAGGTGTGAACATTGTAGTGACTCGCTACACCGACGGCACCGTTTCAGCCGTTAAGCAACTCCGTTAATCGCTTCGTATTAGCAGCTAAAAGAACTAACTCATAAATGTAAGAGGGGCAAGGGAACCGAAATCCCTTGCCCCTCGTTGTGCGTTAGATTTAACAGATGGGTTGGTTGTATGAATGGAGGATTGTTATCGCGGACTTTCAGCCCGCTTTGGTAGGTGAGTCATTCCTGTTCCCCGGCCTACGCGTTCCGCTCCGACCGGGGTTATCGTTCGCTTACGCTCACATGTCGGGCCTTCAGCCCTATTGAGGATGTCCCGACTGAGCGTCTCTTCACCGCGCTCGCTTATGCGATATGACACAGCCTTACTCGTTTTTTTATTGACATTTCGTTATGCTAATATTGGTGAAAAGTGTTTCTGCTTTTTTTGTTGAGTGGGTTTGTAAGTGCTTGATTGGTTGTGATGTGGGTTGGGGTTTGAATAAAAAATGGCTAAAGAGAACCGTCCCCTTTAGCCATTTTTGTGCGGTGTGACATCCTTACTGGGCGAGGATGAGGTTGATGAGTGCTGTGACGTCGCTCACGTTCACCACACCGTTGCCGTCGATGTCGGCTCGGTTTTGTGGCCAGGTAGTGGTGCCGAGGATGTGGTTGATGAGCGCAGTGACATCACTCACATTCACCATGCCGTTGCCGTCGACGTCGCCCTTCAGGCTGTCTGCTTCGAATACCACTGTGAATTTCTCACTTTGTCGTGAGCCTAAATAGAGGTAACCCATGCCGTCGGTTATTTTTTTGCTTCCGATATAGAAATTACCGGGCTCAGATGTTACTGTAGGCAGATAATAATACATGCCTTTAGATGGATCGGTGGTTATGGTATCGCCATTCACACCGAAGATGTATTTTGTGAGTGTTGGGTTTTCGGTGTGGCGAGCCAAACGATAGTAGTTGTTAAGCGTGTAGTCGGAGAGGATTACACCATAGTTTTTTGGCGTTTTGCCAATGCGTTTTGCATAGGCTTTTCCGTAATTGGAGTTGTAGTTATCTATCATCCACGCCTTCAGTCCTGATGCGTCCCAGTCGACTCGATAGTTCACAGCCACGCAGGCGGTGTGGTCTGCACTGTGGAAATAGGCGTCGATTTGGTCAACAGGTTTTTTCGTGCTTGGCGAGGTGGCTGCGCACTTGCCCATCACAGTTTGATAGGTGGGGAGTTGCGTCCAAGGCACATAGCACACGAAGTTTGCTGCATTGGCACCGAAGAAATCAGCTGCTGCACAAGCCCATGTTGCGCCATAGGTAGGCTCGATGAAGAGTTCGGTGAGATTACGGCAGTTGAAGAATGCGTATTTCCCGATGCTGGTGACGGTGGCTGGAACGGTGGCCTTAGTGATGCCAGAGCTCTGGAATGCCGAAACGCCAATCTTCTCAAGGTGCTTCATATTTTGCAGGTTCACATTCTTGATACTTCCTGCGCCAAAACAGCAGCTGTCGCCGATTTCGGTCATCAAGAATTTTCTATGTGTGCTGAGGGTTTGGTCGGTTTCGTAGTCCGCTACATCGTAGGTGGGTGAAGCATTGTTCACGAAAGCATTGTAGACATATTTTGCTTTACCTGCGTAAGTCACTCCATCACGGGTTATTGGAGTGGTGGAAATGATGGTCATGCGGTAGGGCGATGTTTCGTGAGCGTTGTTGATGGTGAAGTCGTAGGCGCCTTTTTTGATGGTGCTGAACTTGCCCCAGTATTGGTCGCCAGCAAATGCCTGAACGCTGCCTACTGGCACATAAAGTTTACACATTGAATTCACTCCTTCAAACGCGGCGTTTTTGTCGTAGCCGACAAGCGACGCGTTGTTGACGATGAATTCCCAGAGACTTCGGCAATTCGATATCGCGCTTCTGTCGAATCGAGTGACCGATGATGGAATCAGCAGTCTTGTGATATTTGTGCTGGCGAATGCGTATCCATACACATTTTTCACGCCATAAGGCAGAATCATGTCGCCCACAAGTCCTGAGTTGCTAAAAGCAGCATGATTAATTGTTTCCAAGCCTCGGTTCAATTTCACACTCTTGAGCATTTTCTGGTAACTAAAACCATGGGAGGTGCTAATGGCTTTGACGTTTTCACCAAATTCCACAGTGAATTTATGCTGCTGGATATCTTGGCCACCTTCGCGGTCAAATATGTCGGTAACGCTGGTCACTGCATATTTTCTACCATTTCCTTCCACGTAATCTGGGATTACGAGAGTGCCCTCAAAATTGGTGGTGTCGACACGTGAAACATAGCATTCGCCGTCGTAGTTAACCCCGAAGAGTGTTACTGGTTTTGTGGCGCTGTAAAGGGAATAATAAACACGGCCACGCTTATTGGGGTTGCTCGTTGCACGGAAGTTAAGTGCGCTTATGTCATAAGTCAGATTGGTGGTAACTTTGATAGCTTTCCAGTCTTTCCACTGGGCTAAACTTTTATATCTGCTTTCATTAGTGACATGTAAGCGATTTTTCGGGCAATTCAAGAACACATCTTCGCCCAACATCGGAGCACTGCTGTGTCCATTCACGGCCAAGTCGGCAAGGCTGGTGCAATTATAGAATGCTCTGGTCTGAATATCGCCTACTGAGGCTGGCAGACTCACGTAACTCAGTGAGCTACAACTTGCAAATGCGTTAGACCGGATGGTGTACGTTCCGTGAGGCAAGTGTACAGCCTTCACGCGGCATTGATAAAACGCCATTTCGCCCACATCCCAGAGCATTGGAGGGAAGTGCTCGTTGTGCAATTCAGTTCTTTCCAATCCTTCGGGGCAACGCAAAAGCGTGTGTTGTTCTTTGTTGTACAAGATGCCTTCCTTTGAAGAATAATTCGCATTGTTGGCGTTGACGACGATTTGCTTCAGCGAGAAGCATCGCTCAAAAGCGCGTGTGTCGATGCTGGTGACGCTGGCAGGAATGTTGACCGATGGAAGCAGTCGGCAATCGAGGAATGCCGAGAAGCCGATGGTTTGCACCCCCTCGCCCAGTGTGAGGGAGGTAAGTGCATTGCATCGAATGAAAGCATGTTGGTCGATAGTGGCAGCCTTGGTCTTGAACGTGGTGAGTGATGAGCAGTCGGCAAAGGCATTCTTTCCGATGCGCTCAATATAGGTGTTATTGGAGAGGTCTACCGATGTCAGTTTTGTCTCGCGATAGCACGCCGAGTCGGCGATGGCTGTTAGTTTATACTGATAGGTGCCGATAGTGTACATACCCGCACTCGTTGCTGGGGTGTAGGCGCCATTTTTCGATGAGGCCATATTATCGCAATCAATGCCCACAAGAGTCGCGCTTCCAGGCCAAGTGAGAGTTGCGCTGCTGGTCACGTTGAGGCAGGTTTCGTCGCTGCCAATGAGGTCGCACGCATATTTCGACTTTGTGACATAAGTAAACTTCTGGAAAGCCGACTTAGCCTTGTATTTTTCTACAGAGTTATGGTCGAGTTTCGACACATAAAGGTACATGCCAGTATTGTTTGGAAATGCACTGCTGTTGAAAATAAACCCTGTGGGATCGGGCAGTGCCATGTACACATATTTCAGGCTGGAACACCCTGCAAAGGCGTTGCTGCTGATGCTGGTAACCGAACTCGGAATTTTTACTCGCGTCAACTTTGTGCAGCCATTGAAAGCATTGGAGTAGATGGTGTGTACACCATAAGGTATCTGCACTTCAGTGATATTGGTGGCGCCAGCGAATGCCGAAGCTTCAATATCGGTGACTTTGCAATATTCTCCACCTCCGATGGGTGCCCAAGGAATGGATGCCACGAGATTTTGAGCCGACTTGCCTGAACTGCTCAAACCTGTTAATGACACTTCAGCGCGCTGGGTGGATGTCGCTGCATACTTTACGCGATAGGTGAAATAGCCATAGGAGAATGTTTCGCCCACGGCAGGAGCGGCAGCGGCGCCGATAGCCACCACCATCATCAAGAATAATAGTCCTAAATGTTTCATATGTAAATATGTAGTTTTTTATCTTGGAAAACTATCTGTAGAGTCGATATTGCTCTACCCCCAGATTCTATCAAAATGTTTTGGCCTACAAAGATAAGTCTAATTGTGCATATAATGCAACAGTACCGCTTTTTTTTCGATTGTTCGCTTCGATATTGTATGTGAAATGGTTGTTGTTGTTGAGATTTTTGCTTTTTTTGTTTATCTTTGCATGGTTATAATGCCCACTTTGTGAGTTTTAGTCACTAAAGCGGGGCGAGAAAACAATAAATTGATACTATTGACAATGAAACGAACCCTTTTATTTGTCGCGCTTATGATTACTTCGATGATGAATGCCGTGCAGGCTGAAGATGTGTTTACCACTAAAAATGGAAAGAGAGTGGAATTTGTGGCAGTGAAGCATGCCAGCATCAGAATCATCTACGACGATAAAGAAATTGAGATTGACCCCGTGACCAAACTCCCTCCGGTCACTGATTATGCCACTTTCCCCAAGGCGGACTACATATTCGTGACCCACGAACATTTCGACCACTGCGATGCTGAAGCTGTGAAAGCGCTTAGTAAAGAAGAGACTGTGGTGGTTGCTAACGCCAACTCTGCCAAAATTCTGGGCTTGGGCGAGGTGATGCAGAATGGCGACAAGAAGCAGCTTGCTCCCGACATCACCGTGGAGGCTGTGCCTGCCTACAACACTTCGGAAGGCAAAACCCAATTCCACCCAAAGGGGCGCGACAATGGCTACATACTCTCGCTCGACGGCCTCCGTATCTACATAGCCGGCGACACCGAAGACATTCCAGAGATGGCACAGGTGAAAGACATTGATGTGGCATTCATGCCATGTAACCAGCCATTCACCATGCTCCCTCAGCAATTGGCAAAAGCGGCTGCGATGGTGAAGCCTAAAGTGCTCTTCCCATATCACCTCAGCGAAACCAGTGTCGACGAAATCTGTGCACAACTCAAAGGTCTGGCCATCGACACTCGCATCCGTAGCTACAAGTGATAAGGCGCAGATGTGGAGGGTGTGCATTAAGTTTTTTTTGATGCTGTGGCTTTTTTGCCTATCTTTGTATCTCTCAAACTGATATACTACGTTCATGAAGCAGGACAATGAATTAAATAAGGCACAAGGGGAAACTCCTGAAATACAAAATTCGGGCGAACACCTCGCAAACGAACAAGTTCCAGAAAAAGCATCTGTGGGCTCACGCCGTGAGTTTTTCAAGCGTGCAGCCAAAGGCGCTCTGCCCATTTTGGCTTCTGTGTTCATACCGTCCGCCATTATCAAGGCTAAAGCCGAAACACCACAGTATTGTGGTTTCGGTTGCTCATATTCATGTTTCTCAACATGTGTGGGTAGCTGTCAGGGCTCGTGCATGAACACATGCACATTCACTTGCACGGGTGGTTGTATGGCCACTTGCACCACAGGCTGTCAAGGCACCTGCTCCAACACATGTGCCTACACTTGCACCGGTTCCTGCACCGTTGGTTGCCAAGGCTCTTGTAAAAACGGTTGCCAAGGCTCTTGCACGGGCGGCTGTAACACCTCTTGCCAGAATGGCTGTAAGGGCAATTGCCAGGGTGGCTGTCAAGGCACTTGCAAAACTGGTTGTCAAGGCACCGTCAAGCGCGGCACTTCTGGCGGCAGTAGTTCAAGTGGCAGCTACAGTGGAGGCTATAGCGGTGGAGGCAGCAGCGGTGGCGGTTATAGCGCGCCATGTGCCGGTTGCTCGGCCGCATGCTCAAGTTCTTGCTCAAGTTCATGCATAAATCACTGCTATGGAGCCTGTGGTTCTGCTTGCTCATCTTCTTGCTCTGGTTCATGTAAAGGCTCTTGCCAAGGCAACTGCTCAAGCAACTGTACAATGAACTGCTCGGCAAGATGTACAGGTTATTCAGGTTAATCTCCTATGGCAGAAATCAAGGATAACACCCAAGTGTGGCTCGATGGCGAGGCGAAAAGCATCACCTTCATCGTGACCAAGGATTGTCAGCTCGCGTGCAAATATTGCTACCTTGTGGGCAAAAACTCCAAGGAACGCATGTCGTTTGAGGTGGCGAAGGCCGCAGTCGACTATGTTTTGGGCAATCCAGAACTCTTCCCCGACCAATCTGTGATTTGGGACTTTATCGGCGGCGAGCCGTTTATGGAGATTGAACTTATCGACCGCCTCTGCGACTATATTAAAACTGAAATGTACCGCCTTAATCATCGCTGGTTCAACTCTTATCGTTTCAGTTTCTCCACCAATGGCATCAATTACGACAGTGAGCGTGTGCAACGCTTTATCGAGAAGAACCACACTCATTTGAGTATCGGTATCACTATTGACGGCACACGCCGTAAGCACGACCTGAACCGAGTATATAAGGGCTCGGACCGTGGCAGCTACGATGATGTGGTGCGCAACATACCACTGTGGCTCAAGCAGTTTCCTAATGGCGGCACGAAGGTGACCATCTCCAGCCCCGACATTCCATATATTAAAGAAAGTGTGCTCCATCTGTTTTCGTTGGGTATCCACGAGGTGAACATCAATGTGGTGTTTGAAGATGTGTGGCAAGAAGGCGACGATGCGTTGTTTGAAGACCAGCTGATGCAACTTGCCGATGCCATGATAGATGGCGGACTCTACAAGGAGAACGTTTGCTCGTTTTTCCGAGAAGATATTGGCAAACCGCTGGATATCAGTCTCGAAAACAGCAACTGGTGCGGTGCAGGCAAAATGCTGTCGATTGATGCCGAGGGGAATTTCTATCCCTGCACACGATTTGCTGCCTACTCGCTGCGTTCGAAAAAGCCCATCATCATCGGCAACATCCACGATGGCATCAACCAAAACCTGCTTCGCCCGTTCCTGTCGCTCGACCGCCTCACCCAGAGTCCGGCAAAGTGTCTGTCGTGCGAGGTGGCTTCGGGGTGCGCCTGGTGCCAAGGCGAAAACTACGATGCAGCCGTCACTTCCACCATCTTTCAGCGCAGCACAGCCATTTGCCTGATGCACAAGGCGCGTGTGAGGGCTAACAACTATTATTGGAACAAACTCTATTGCAAGATAGAACTCGAAGAGGAACAGTTGCCTAAATCGAGTTGCCCGTCTTGCCCACTATAAACACCCACCGACGAGATGATAGAATATTTGGTCATATTGCTCGACGAGGCTGCGGCTTCATATTGCCACTACGAGGTGCCTGCGCAGCTGCAGCACAGGCCCATCAGCGCCGAAATGCTTCAGCGGGGCATTCGTTTTGCCATGTGCCAGAATTTGGCTATCCAGTTTGTGTATCCACATTATGAAATCTCGGCAGAACTCGACGATATAGTCCACTCGGTGGATCATTACAAGATTATGCCCGTCGATATCGATGCAACGAAGGCCGATGTGGTGGTGGTGGACGGCTTTGATTTCGACAAAGCTATCCAATTGCGAAAGCCCACCACACTGCGCGTGGTGAACGATGAATTTTTTGCACGCTACGGCGAATTGACGCCACTATTGTTGGCTGTGCCCAATGTGAACTTGGTGTTCACCGATGTGCAGCATTTCACCAAGGCCGACCTTGATGCTTATCGCTGTGCCATTGACCATTTGTCGGAAGATGTGGCAAACATGTATATCGCCGACCAATGTCTTCGCATTAATCTGCTCACCGACCGCCTCTCGCTAAGCAAGATGAACAACTGTGGGGCCGGCGACGCCTCGCTCACGATGGCGCCCAACGGCAATCTTTACGTTTGCCCGGGATTCTATTACGACGAGCCGGAGAATTGTGTGGGCAATATCAAACAACGCGAACTTGAAATCCCCAACGGATATCTTTATACATTGGCTTCAGCCCCCATATGCCGCCATTGCGACGCATGGCATTGCAAGCGGTGCGTGTGGCTTAACCGCAAGACCACCCTGGAGGTGAACACCCCTTCGCATGAGCAATGCGTGATGGCGCATCTTGAACGTGAGGCCTCTCGCCGCATGTTGGCGAAAATCCGCGAACGAGGCTCATTTATGCCTGAGTGCGAAATTGAAGAATTAGATTATTTAGACCCTTTTGATAAACGACATTTATGGTAACAAAAGAAAAAGTAGGCCAGGTAACAGCCGAAGAATGTGCCGAAATTAAGCAATTGTTTGAACGCCGCAACGGCCTTGGCGAACTCGCAAAGATTCTCACTCCCGACAACGAAGCCCTTTACGAAAAACTTGTGAAGGACATGGGCGTGACGGGAGCAAAATTCCAACAATGGTGGGACGAAAAAGCCGCTAAGTATCAGTGGAAGAGTGCGCCCAATGGAAATTGGGAAATCAATTTTGATACATGCGAAATCTTCCTAATCGTAGCTGAATAAAGCGCGTTTTTTTTAAAAAAAAAGAAGATTCGTGAACGAAATAATAATCATATAATTAATGATGAATATCAGAAATTTTTTGTTGTGTGTGGCGCTGATGGGTGTCGTGTGTTGCACACCGGGCTCAAAAGCAAATGCAAGCGATAATGCAGAGGCCGACTCTGCTCGCATTGCCGACAGCACCTATCATATCACGCTCCTTTTTGCTGGCGATTTGATGCAGCACACTAAGCAAATCACAGTGGGCAAGAAGGCCGACGGCACTTACGACTACAGCGGCTGCTTCCAGTATATGAAAGATGAGATTGAACGAGCTGATGTGGCTATCGCCAATTTTGAAACCACGCTTGCCGGACCACCCTACACCGGCTATCCTCAGTTTTGCTCGCCCGACCAGTTTTTGGTTGATAGCAAGAATGCCGGTTTCGATATTATGCTCACTGCCAACAACCATGTGTGCGACCGCTATTCTAAAGGTATAGAACGCACTATCCATGTGATGGATTCGCTGGGCGTGCCACACCTTGGCTCTTATGTCAACGCACAGGAACGTGAAAAAAAGTATCCTTTCTTGCTTGAAAAGAATGGGTTCCGCATCGTGCTGCTCAACTACACCTATGCCACCAACGGCATTCCTACACGCAAACCTAATGTGGTGAACTACATCGACAAGAAGCAGATTGAAGCCGATATTGCCAAGGCGAAGACGATGAATGCAGATGCTATTATCGCATGTATGCACTGGGGTGTGGAATACACACTCAAACCCGTGACAGAACAGCGCGAACTTGCCAACTGGCTTTTTAAGCAGGGCGTGACACACATTATCGGCGGTCACCCTCACGTGGTGGAGCCTATGGAGGTGCGTGCAGATGCTAAGGGCGACAAGCATGTGCTGGTGTATTCGCTTGGCAATTTCATTTCCAACATGACCAAACCCAACACCACTGGCGGTATGACCGTTCGTCTTGAACTCACAAAGCATCACGGAAAGACCACACTTGCCAACTCCGACTATTCGCTCTACTTTGTGAGCCGTGGCGACGTGAACGGCCGAGGTCAGTTTATCGTGTATCCGGCGTCGACTCCCGACAGTCAGCTCAACGCACACGAACGCGCCGTGAAAAAGCAGTTCACCGAAGCAGCTCGCGCCATGTATAAGCGCGACAACAAGAATGTGCAAGAGCGTCAAATACCTCTGAAGTAGCGGGTGCTAAAGTAGCAGAAAATAGAAATAATATCCCAATATAGGCGATAACCAAATGGCTGAAGACCTCTGGTTATCGCTTTTTTATTGTAAAAAATCCTGTGTTCGTCGTGCAAAATGAGGTGGTATGTTGAATAAAAACCGTAAGCGGTTCAAAAAGTTTACTATTTGTAGAAAAAGTAACTAAAATTTCGCAAAAATAGGATGTGTTTGCTTGTTTTTGTGTTTAAAATGCGACGTTTTGTTATTTGTGTTAAAATTTGAATGTTAAAATCATATGAATTTTAACAAAAAGATGGCCTGTTTAGGTGTTTGTTGTTTTAAATTTTAATTGAAAAGTAAACTCTGACAAATTGAAACAAGTTTGTATTATTGTTTGTAATTTTGTAACCGAAAATTAGGTGTTATATTAAAAAATATAAGACAAAACTCATTTTTTTGTACGGATACATTTTTTGTTACTCTTTTGTGAGCTTCAAAGATATTATGAATTGCGTGACTAAATGATTTATCAATAAAACCTCAAATCCGCAACCTATAGGGTTTAGTGGGATTTTGCTTGCAAAGCG
>JAUNNJ010000039.1 GCA_030531495.1 Bacteroidales bacterium | reverse complement strand
AAATATTAAAACATTTGCAATACAACATAGAAGGGACGCTTGGCTCAAGCGTCCGCTTTACATATAATTGGTTATCAATTTGTTAAACACCGGACGCTCGAGCCGAGCGTCCCTACAACATTGTGTATAGAGCATTTTGAATACAACTTTACAAAAAGTGTTGTTATACCTGTTTCCGCTGTCCATTTTGCTCGCTCGTAAGAGCGTTTTTTTGTTCGCGCCAGCGATTTTTCTTCGAGGTGGTTAGACTGCAGTCGGGCGAAAGCGCGACTGTGGGAGTGGAGGGGAAACGAGCGCAGAAAGCGTGCTTTTGGAGGTCGTTGCCACTTCGCTCACAAGAGGTCACCGACCTCCAGTCTAACCATATCGACTTTTTGATTTCATACATCCAAGTATGCATGTACGATTCTCAGACAGCTCATCTATCGTGGACGCAAATTCGCACTATCCACACCTTTTTTCCACTGAGGCCGAAATTGAATTATTCGCGAATTGCTTATTCAGAAATCATGGCTGTTTTCACTGGGCGATCCACCTTCAGCATGAAAGTCTGGCGAATGTCGCGCGACGAAGCACCCACTTTAATCTTATATTGCCCTGGGTCGAGCGTGAACGCTTTCTTTGGCGCCTTGTAGGTGGAGAATGCATTTGCATCGAGCATCATTGTCACAGTCTTCTTTTCACCTGGTTTCAAGGTCACTTTCTCAAAACCGCGCAACGTCTGCACAGGATCGCCCTCACCTACATTTAATGGTTCAACATACACTTGTACAACTTCTGCGCCTTCCACCTTGCCTGTGTTGGCAATATCCACCTTCACTTGGCATTGGGTGCCGTTGCGTTTCACCTTGAGGTTACTGTAAGCAAACCGAGTGTAGCTCATACCGAAACCAAATGGAAATGCCGGTGTCACATCGTCTTTGTCGAATGAGCGATAGCCCACCAAAAGGCGTTCTTCATAATCAAGAAAATCTTCCCCACTCTTTTCGTAGAAATTATTGCTTGACGAGTAGTCTTCCCATTGATTAGCCCATGTGGCAGTGAGTTTTCCGCTTGGATTCACTTTGCCGGTGATGATGTTGGCCAATGCTTGACCACCACCCTGACCAGGATAACCAGCCCAAATAATAGAACGGACATCGTTGGCCCAAGAGCTGACATCCACAGCGCCACCGGTGAAGAGCACTACCACCACATTGGCATTTGACGCAGCTGCGTCTTTAATCATCTTCACCTGGTCGGCTGGCAACTGCCAGGGACGGTCAGTGCCCTCTCTTTCAATCTTCTCACCAAAGCCTGCAGTCACAATCACTGCATCACAAAGCGCAGCATCAGTAGCCAAATTGTCGACTTGAGCGATACGATAGCCCAAACGGATACCAGCTTCACCTTCCGACTCTGTGTAGTCGATACGGACAGCGTAGTCGCGGTTGGCTTGGAGATTAATGGTGAGTTCATTTCCACGGAACGAATGATCGCCCCAGTTGTCGAGCACCATAGCATCGTCAATCCACAGGCGGCTCGCGTCATCGCTCGAAAGCACCAATGTGTATTCGCCCGAAGCAGGCACACGCAAATAGCCAGTATAGCGAACCGAGAAATTATCGTTCCCCAAGAAATCAGGTTGTGGAGTGCCCTTGCCCCAATAGAAGTTCAAGCCATCCACATAATCGGTCATCAGCGGCATACCGCCAAGATTTGGATTGTTGAAATATTCAGCCTTCAAGCCTTCAGTGCGCCCACCGCGGTCGCGATAGAGGTGCGTGCAGGGCTCTTCATCGTAGATTTGATGCCCCTTGATGTCAACATTCTTCATCACCACTTTCAGTCCGCCAGTGATAGATGTTGTGTTGTAAGGAGTCACTTTAGAACTACCGCCACCACAAGGAATCTGGTCGGCAAACGGTCCAACCACCATCACTGATTTCGCCTTTGGTATAGGAAGAAGGCTACCTTGGTTTTTCAGCAACACGATACCCTCTTCAGCCACTTTTTGCGCCACTTGAGCATTGTTCTTATTGTTGAGCAACGCGAGGTCGTCGGTCGGTTTCGACTTGTCGAACTCGAAGCGGTAAATCATCGTGAGAATATGGCGCACTTTCTCGTTTATCATATCCAAAGTGATGCCTTCATTAGCGAGCGCAGTCTTTAAGCTGTCACGGTTGAAGTATTTTGCCCTGTCCTTGCCATCCATGTCAAGGTCGAGTCCACCACGCATGGCACTGCCCACGCCGTGAGTTGCTCCCCAGTCGCTCATCACCACGCCGTCGAATCCCCACATATTGCGGAGAATCTTCGTGTTGAGCCAACTGTTTTCGGTGGCATACATCCCGTTAACCAAATTATACGAATCCATCACCGCAGCCACATGACCCTCTTCTACAGCGGCACGGAAAGCTGGGAAATAGATTTCGTGGCAAGTGCGCTCATCGGCACGCGAATTAATGCGGTGACGCCCCCATTCCATATTATTGAGTGCAAAGTGCTTCACCACAGCAGCTACGCCATTCTGCTGAAGTCCTTGAATGAAAGGCACAGCCATCTGAGCGGTGAGATATGGGTCTTCGCTATAGTATTCAAAATTACGGCCACACACAGGCGAGCGCATAATGTTCACACCTGGACCGAGCAAAATACCCACGCCACGGGCTTTGCAGTCTACGGCAAGCGAAGTGGCCAAAGCAGCCATCATTCGGCGGCTCCATGTCGAAGCCACCACCACCGAAGCAGGATATTGAGTGGACTTGCCATAATTGCGAACGCCAACAGAGGCATCTGCCATTTTCACCTCAGGAATGCCGAGGCGAGGAATAGGGCAAGTGCTGAATCCGCCCTTGTATTCACCAAGGAGGTCCATTTTTTCCTCAAGTTTCATTTTGGCAAGAGTGGCTTCCACCTTCTTCTGCAACGCAGCTTCTGCCTTACTCATTTTTTTTGCAGCACCGGCAGGCATTGCCATGAAGCAGAGTGCCATCACACTGAAAATAATCTTCTTTAAGTATTGATTTTTCATATATATGAGGGTATTTTTTTCTATTTAACAACAGTGCATTATCCGTTGAATTTACAAATATACTCATTTATTTCCAACCAATGGCCATAAAGGAATCATTTTAGAATCTTTTATCATTCCTTAATACATTAATAATGTACAAAAGAAATTGAACAAAGCAATAACTGCAGAAAAGAAATTGACAACGTATGTTGAAAGAATGTGGATAATTTCGGGGGGAAAATGTAGAATATTTCGTGGGTTTAGTTTAACTTTGCATTCAAGAAATTTGATTCAACACGAAATAGCTAATTTGATATGGAATTCGAAACAGCAAAACAATCTAATAATCGTCAACAATACCGCCGCAAACCGGTGCACGAGAGCGATGCATCGGTGGAAATGGGAAAAACACAACCTCAAGACATTGAATTTGAGGAAGCTGTGCTTGGCGCTATCATGCTTGAAAAGGATGCATATTCTTTGGTGAGCGATATTCTGAAACCTGAAAGTTTCTATTTGCGCGCCAACCAACTCATCTATGAGGCCATACGCGATCTCGGTGCCCAGCAGCTCCCTATCGACTTGCTCACCGTGACCCAGCAACTTCGCACAAGCAATCACCTTGAAGAAGTGGGTGGAGCGGTGCATATTTCTGAACTGACCAGCCGCGTTTCTTCGGCTGCCAACATTGAATACCACGCCCAAATCGTGGCACAAAAGTACCTTTCTCGCGAACTTATCAGCTACAGCTCGCAGATTGGCACGCTGGCTTTCGATGAGTCGATTGATGTGTACGACCTGATGCAAGAGGCTGAAGGAAAGTTGTTTGAGCTGTCGAAAACCACACTCAAGCGTGATGTTACGCAAATCGACCCTGTGATTAGCGAAGCCATCAACAAGATTCAGGAAGCTGCCAATCGCGAGAGCGGTTTGAGTGGCTTGCAAACTGGTTATCGCGACCTCGACAAGGTGACCTCGGGTTGGCAAAACAGCGACCTTATCATCATCGCTGCTCGTCCTGCAATGGGTAAAACGGCGCTCGTACTCTCTATGGCCAAGAACATGGCTGTGGATTTCAACACTCCTGTGGCTGTGTTCTCGCTCGAAATGTCGAACCTCCAACTTGTGAACCGCTTGATTAGTAACGTCTGCAACTTGGAGAGTGAGAAAATCAAGAGTGGACAGTTGAGCCAAGCCGACTGGGACAATCTGATGAGCCGCATCAAAAACCTCTACTCTGCCCCACTGTATGTCGACGACACGCCTTCGCTTTCAGTGTTTGAACTTCGCACAAAGGCACGCCGCCTCGTGAAGGAGCATGATGTGAAGATGATTATCATCGACTACCTGCAGCTGATGAATGCAACGGGTATGAAATTCGGTAGCCGTGAACAGGAAGTGAGTACAATCTCACGTTCGTTGAAGCAGTTGGCAAAGGAATTGAACATCCCTATCATCGCGCTTTCTCAGCTCAACCGTAATGTGGAATCGCGTGGCGACGACAAGAACGGCAAGCGCCCACAATTGAGCGACCTTCGTGAATCAGGTTCTATCGAGCAAGACGCCGACATCGTATGCTTCATCCACCGTCCGGAATACTATACAAAATCGGGTGTCGACGCAGAAGGCAACGACATTCGTGGCAAGGCAGAATTCATTATCGCCAAGCACCGTAGTGGTTCGGTGGGCGATGTGCCAATGCGATTTGTGGGCAAATATGCGCGATTCGAGAATTGGGAGGAAAGCCTCACCGCAAGCACCGAAACATACGAATCGAAAATCAACGGCGAAGACGGCGGTGCCACACCATTGGAAGCCGCACCTGCACCACAACCCGAATTCACGCCACCTGCGCCAAACGTCGACTTCCTCGCAGCCGCAGACGACGAGAAAATTCCATTTTAAGATATTTCGACCTTTTATTACGATATGCAATTAGGAGGAAAAACGAGCGTTTTCCTCCTATTGTTGTTTTACTAATTATCCTTGTCCAGATGCACTTTTGGGGTTAAAAGAACAAGATTATTCCCTCAGCAGCAAATTTAATCACAAAATTCATATAAAATATCACAACTTTTTTGTAGATTTGCATATATGTGCATTAAGTGCAAGATTAATTGGCGTTTGCCCTCTAAATTACTCCTTGGGATAATCGCTGTGTTGGTTTTTTCTCTTCTACTGCTTTGGGTGCATCTCCATCAGCGGGAGAAAAAATTAATGGAGCAGCACATCCGCGTATTGTACGACACCACCGAATTGCGTTCTGGCGACTTGATGTTTCGCAACGGACTTAGCGCAGAAAGCTTAGTCGTGACCCAAGCCAGTAATAGCGATTACTCGCATGTGGGCATTGCCTACCACATGCCTTCGGGGTGGCACGTGATACACGCAGTTCCGGGAGAGGCACCACAGGGAGAGCCTGAGTATCTCAAATGTGAACCCATAGCCGACTTCTACGACCCGAGCAGGGCAATGGCAGGGGCTTCGGCGAGCATCAGATGCGACAACGCATCTGCCTTGAGAGCTGCACGCGAGGCTTTCTCCAAAGTGGAGCAGAAGGTGTTGTTTGACAACGACTATGACCTCAACGACACCACCGAGCTCTATTGTTCGGAACTTGTGTGGAGGGCATATTTGGAAGAAGGGATAAACCTGGTTAATGATGGCAACAGCTATTCCACCATCTACCCAGAATTGCTGTGGACATCGCCACAAATAGCGAAACGGAAAGTGTTTAGAACAACTATCGAGAAATAATATTTTTTATTAACTAATTAAAATTTTCATCGTATGAAGAAGTATTTATTCGGCCTTCTTATGGTCATCGGTGCAACATTGATGCTCACTGCTTGTGGTGGCAAACAAGATTCTCCAACAAGTGTAGTTGAAGCCTACTCAAAAGCTGTCCTTGCAGAAGATTACGAAGCAGCTTTCAGCCTTTGCTGCAAAGCCGACAAGTCTATCCCAACCCCTGAAGAAGTAAAGAAACAAGCTGAAACTGTTAAGGGTCTTGCTTTAATGGGCCAACAAATGGACAAGGAAAAAGCTGCAAAAGAAAAGGTAAAGAGTATCGAAGTGATTAGCGAAAAAATCGATGGTGAAACTGCAAAGGTTAAAACCAAAAACACCAAAGAAGACGGAACAACAACTGAGAGCGAAACCAATTGCTTAAAAGTCGATGGCAAATGGTACGTTGTAGGCGCTAAATAATTCGCCGACGTTTCCTGAAAAAAACATTATCAGGGTGATGTGTCGCTAAGCACACATCACCCTGTTTTCATTTTCACCTTGCACTGAAGCACTCAGCCAAAGTAAAATCTCCAATGAACAATTTTTTGGGTTAAAGTCGGCCGTTGTCCAAATAGCTGTAGTATTTTCCACCGCGGCACACGATGATATGGTCAAGGAATTCAACATCCACAGCACGACAACCAGCCTGCACACGCTCCGTGAGATTATCGTCTTGCATACTGGGGCGGGCATTGTCGCTCGGATGATTGTGAGCCAGAATCACGCCGTCGGCAAGATTGTCGAGAAGCTCACGCAAAATCATCTTGATATCGCCCACTGCAGCGGTGGTACCACCCACGCTCATACGCTTGCACCCAATCACCTTTTTCGCTCTGTTGAGCATCAAAATCCAAATTTCCTCATGCTCCAGATAGTCCATCTTGTAGCGCAGATATTCGTAAGCATCTTGGCTGCTGGTAATTTGCTTGTTGTCAACTTCTTCTTCACGATAACGGCTGGCAAGTTCGAGGGCCGACATCAATTCTATAGCTTTCACTGGGCCAACGCCCTTATATTTCGTAAGTCCCTTGATACCCGACCGGAATATTTTGGAGAGTTTGCTGTCATTATCAGTAAGAATGCGCTGGCAAAGGTCGACTACGCTCTCACCTGGCGTACCGCTGCCGATGACAATCGCCATCAGTTCGGCATCAGACAACGCTTCGAAGCCATATTTCAAGGCTTTTTCGCGTGGGCGGTCGTCCTCAGAAGTATGCAGCTTCAGAGCGCGAGTTCCTACGAGTGATTTATTATCGCCGTCCATCATTATTTGCCTTTGCGAATTGCGATTTCCTCTTCAATATTACGCCCGTGGCCCAGCAAAATCTTCCAAACAAATGCCTTGATGAAGCCACAACCATAACTGCCAAGCTGAATGAAACTGGTGACAATAGCCAGGCAAGCAATCTTGACACTTTTGGTTTCCACCAATGCACTAATCCACAGCATCACCACATACAAAGCCAATGGCAGGATTGCCCACCAACGCCAGAATATGGCCAACAGAATGAGCGAAACGCACCCTATCACAAACACTGCAGGAAGTGTGTGGACAAGTTTCAGCGAATCGGGATAAAGCAATTTCAGCGTGATGCGCGACATGCCAAACACATAGGTTTGGCGTGAGAACGACTTGAGGGTGTTGCGGCGCTTGTGATACACATAAGCATCACGGAACAATGTGATTTCAAAACCAGCCTTGCGTATACGGGTGCTCATGTCGATGTCTTCGCTGAACATCTCACGGAAGCCACCTACAGTTTCCCAAACTTTACGGCTGTAGCCCATATTGAACGAGCGAGGTACAAACTTTTCGAGTTGCACCTTGCCGCCACGAATACCGCCAGTGGTCAAGAATGCCGTCATAGAGAACGAAATGGCTTTCTGCGTGTCGTTGAAATCGTCGCTGGCAGCGTCGGGACCACCGAAGCAATCCACTGGATTCTTTTTCAAAGCCACCTTCAACACCTCAAAATATTGCGAAGGAATCACACAATCGCTATCAAAGAAAATAAAGTATTCGCCTTTGGCACGCTCTATGCCATAGTTACGGGCAATACTGCGGCCTTCGTTTTCTTTCCAATAATAGTGCACATCCACCTTATCGGCATAACTTTGAGCGATATCCTCGCATCGTTCGGTAGACCCATCCTCCACGAGCATCACCTCAAAATCGGTGTCGGTCTGCTTCGACAGACTTTCAAGCAGGTCACGCACTTCGCCACGGCGATTATACACCGGTACAATTACAGAAAAATATGGATTGGTTTGATTTGTCATATTTAAAATGTGAAATAAGTATGCAAATATACGATTTTCGCTTGAATATATGGCCCTGAAAACAAAAGTTTTAAGAAATCTTCATTTGTCGTATTAATTTCTACACTAAAAATTGCTCATATCTGAATAATAATGTGTAATTTTGCAAATTATAAGTAAAAAGAATTATTAACAGGGAATTTTTAATTTACAAAAAGGATTAACAACTTATGAAAAAATTATTACTTATCTTCACTATCGCTATGATGGCATTTGTTACAGCAAAAGCTGAAGAAATTGAAGCAACTGTCACTGTAACAGACCGCGGTTACGTTCAAATCGAAGCTAAAGGCACTTTCTTTGGCGCTATCAACGAAGTGAAAGAATTCACTCGTTCGTTACAAGGTGAAACAACTGATGTACTTCAATATATGAAAGGCACTTCTGACGACCCTAATAATCCAGCTCACTGGTGCAACATCAATGTCAATTCCAGTCTCACCCAATCGTCGGTAACATTCACTGATGTGTTCTATCTTCCTGGAGCTACAAAAGAAAATGTTGTTGAAATGCTTCGCTCAATGGACTTGTTCTACACTTATCGCTACGGACACTATTTGTTGAACGACAACACTGGCGTTTACACATTGAGCCTCCGTTCAAATGTAGTTACAGGCGTTGACGACGTTGACGCTGCTAAGGAAGTGGCTGGCGTGACTTATTTCAACCTCAATGGTCAACAAGCTGCAGAGCCATTCAGTGGCGTAAACGTGAAGGTGACAACCTACACCGATGGCAGCAAGCAATCTGTAAAGATGGTTAAATAAACCAACCTCAATTTAGACAAGAAATAATTCGCTCCCATGCACATTGTTTCCAGTGCATGGGAGCGTTTCTTATATGCTACTGTGAGAGAAAAGGCGTCTAATAACCATAAGTAGTGCGAATATAGAATTCATTTACATAATCGCCATCAAAAGTCATCTCACCATAATAATTGTGTACAGTTGTACGCTTTACGGTTTTTGCGACAATTTCATAATAGCCATTTTTCAATCTCACAGAGCGTGTTTCTCCTTTTGGTATGATTATTCTTTTCCTTTCGGGCCCTGTATATATCACTTCGATGTCATATTTTGTGTTGTTTGTCGACTTATCGTTTGAATAGGAATCGTAGGATTGGCGTACTTTCTGTCCCTCTGGTAATTTCGCATAATTGCCGCTCGACACCTTCCTCACTGTCGACTCCATGTAGGCATCTTCGGCTTCACGGCTATGAAGTCCGTAGGGATAGAGTTCCAAGTATTTAGAATAGGCACTTGGGGTGTTAATTTTTTTAGCCACACCCCAAGCCTTGGGTTCGGTGTTCCAAGCCGCAGGATTGTAGGTGACAATGAAACCGTTCTCTTCATCGGCAAGAATTTCTTCAATTCTATTTTTTGCAGTTTTAGACCCCTGTTCACTGGCTTTCTTGTACCATTCCCATGCCTTCAACACATCTGGCTCTCCATCAACGCCACGATAATAGCAATCACCCAAGTACACCTCACCCACCCTATTGCCTTGGTTTGCCGACTTCTGAATCAACCTAAAGCCTTTTGACACATTTTTATCACACCCATTTCCAACCACATACATAATGCCAGCATAGGCCATGGCATAGGCATCACCACCATCAGCGGCAAGCTCATACCAGTAAAGCGCCTTTGAATCATCCTTGGCAATGCCCTTACCGTCTTCATAGCAAATTCCCAATAGCACTTGAGCATCAACATCACCCGACTCCGCAGCAACAAGTAATTCTTGGCTATAGGTATCAGTCGGATAATCAGGTATCGGATTATTATATCGAAACGTTGGCACAGTCATTTTGGGTTTGGATGTAGTTTTCCTCTTCCCTTTTCTCGTTTGGCCATCAACCGTGACAACCACCAACAAACTCAAAAAAATGGCAAAAACAATCTTAAATTGTGATTTCATATGCGTGATATGTGTTTATAAATGAATAGAAATAATATCAACGCAAAATTACATGGTAATGCCGTCTCTACAAAAGAAAACACACTTGCAAGCCTTGCAAGTGCGCTCCCGTTATTCCCATGTCACCAAACCAGTATCAAGGGCTATACGCTTCGGTGTGGCACGCGCCCCCGTTATATAGTAGTTTTTGGCAATGCTGTCGTCAAAGTTTCCAACGAACGCCTCACGTATTCTCGCGCATTTCTCATTAATGCTATTGAGCAGCGGATTCGTGATGTCGGCAATGCTCTTTTCATGTTTCTCACGCGACCCTATCGGATTGAGCGAAAGATAGATTTCAAGGAGTTCGTCGTAATAGTCGGCCAACTCCTTGAAAAGGATGCCTTCGGGATGCTTCAAAAACAAAAGATACACAGCCTTGGGTAGCGACGACATCTTGATTTCCAGATGATAGTCGGGCAAGAGGATTCTGAAATCGGATGTAATCACGAGTCTGCTCAATGGCACATTTTCATCCACTATTTGATGAAGCAACGCAGTGTTCACCCCCATATTCCTCAGCATCGCGATGCGCTCCTTGATTTCGGCTATAATGAGAAGGGATTGTGTGTTAAACCCATCATCGGCAGGGCATTCGGGTTTTGGAGCAACGAGAGAATACCTCACATCCTGGCCTTTCCTTCTCGCAAATGAAAACAGACCGTCTATCTCACGATTATCTTCACCAACCTTAACAGAAAACCGGGGCATATATTCCATCTCATGGCGCTTCTTGCTTTCGGCGCTTACAATTGCCGAAAGCTTATCAGCCAACTTGGAGAATATCCTCTCTAATGGCCACCACCCACCACCGATTTCCACAACCTCCATCTTCGTGCGCTTATCTGTCTCATTTTCGTTGCACAAAGGCACGAGCATCGCTGGCCGACACATATCGGCCACACTATCGGCGAAAAGCGAAGTGAGACTTTTCGCGCTTTCAACATAGGTTTCTCTACGCTCCGAAGACAAATGCGGAAAATGATAATCCACTACATCTCGGAAAAGAATTGGCGGATAGCAAAATATCAGATTCTTTTTGCGGAACAAAGTGCTCAACTCCCCATAATGCTTGCGGATGTAGTTATTCACTCGCCTATTACCTGTGCGGTCAACGAAAATCACCTGATTTTCTTCAGGGATGAATGGTAAATCTATATATACTGTTTTGCTCATCATGTGTGTGTGTTATAAAATGGATATTTGCAAAAGTAATAAATAATTCAGAATAATAATAGAGCTAATCATAGTTTTTTAAAGCATGCATCACTCAAATATTTTGCAGAAAAAAGGCATCATTCGCCTTGTCCATCCACCAAATTAATGGTTGTGAGAGACAAACAGTTATAAATCCGCAGAAACATTGTGGATAAAAGGAAAAAAAACACTAACTTTGCATTTCTAAGCAAATTTAAAAACTAATTACACTACACATAACTACATATATGAAAAGATATAACCATATCATTATTTCTGCATTGCTGATGGCTTGTGTTAGTCTCTCAGCATTTGCAACAGCACCAATAGGATACTACCGTTCGCTCAATGGCCTCAAAGGTCAAGCATTGAAGAACGCCGTTCACAACCTTATCAAACCTCACACAGTGGTATCATACAACAGCTTGTGGAATTACTTCCCTTCAACCGACTGCATGCTCACCGACAAAAGTCGTGTGTGGGACATGTATAGCAGCAAAACATACTATTTCCGAGGCTTCAGCAGCGTATCCGGCATGAACAAAGAGCACTCATTCCCAAAAAGCTGGTGGGGCGGAACAGAAGTGGATGCCTACACCGACCTCAACCACCTTTACCCAAGCGATGGCGACGCCAACCTTGCAAAAAACAACCACCCACTTGGCGAAGTGGAAACTGCCAGCTACAACAATGGCGTCACTAAAGTGGGAACACCTAAAAAGGGACAAGGCGGTGGCGACGGTTCGGTGTTTGAACCAGCCGACCAATACAAAGGCGACTTCGCACGCACATATTTCTATATGGCCACTTGCTACCAAGACTATAAATGGAAATACACCTACATGGTGAACAACAGCGACTGGAAAACACTCAACACCTGGGCTATCGACTTGCTGCTAAAGTGGAGCCGAAACGACCCCGTAAGCGATAAAGAAACCACTCGCAACGACGCTGTGTATCGCGTGCAGAACAATCGCAACCCATTCATCGACCACCCAGAATTGGTGGAATATATTTGGGGCGACAAGCAAGACCAGGTGTTCAATGTAGACGGAGGTGACGACCCTACCGGCGAACCAGATCTTATCACTCCAACACAAGGCACCGAACTAAACTTTGGTGAAATAGGACTCGGCAAAAGCATCAACTATGTGGTATACGTAAAGGGCGAAAATCTGACCAATTCACTCAGTGTGAGAGTGTATAAAGACAACTACACCATGTTCACCACCAATGTGAAGCAAATCGAGCGCACTGCAGCCAACAGCGAACAAGGATATCCGCTCATCATCACCTACACTCCTACAACAGTGGGCAACCACAAGGCAAAACTGCTTTTGAGCGACGGTGGTCTTGTGGGCAGTATCGGTGTGGAATTATCAGCAACATGCTTGCCAGCGCCTACACTCAGCGCTGTAGTTGCAACAAGCGCAACCAATATCACCGATTCAAGTTTCATGGCCAACTGGAAAGCGACAGGCGACTTCATCGACTATTATATTGTGAACCATGTGATGTATGATGAATTCGACGACGAGATTGACCGCGAGAATATCATTGTCGATGCAGAAGAAACAAGTTGCGAATTCTCCAACATGAAGAGTGGCAAGAAGCACACCTACACTGTGCAATCATACCGATTGGGCTACACTTCCGAGGAATCAAACGTTATCACCATCGAGAATCAAGGCAGCATTTTAGGCGACATCAACGCCGACGGAAAGGTGGATGTTAGCGATGTGACCGAGCTCATCAATATGATTCTCGGTTCACAACCACTGTCGCCCAAAGCCGACATAAACAACGACGGCATCACCAATGTGAGCGACGTTACAGCTCTCATCAATATCATTCTAGGATAAGCAGAATTTTAGGCCTATTATCA
This sequence comes from Bacteroidales bacterium, assembly GCA_030531495.1. Classification (GTDB taxonomy): domain Bacteria; phylum Bacteroidota; class Bacteroidia; order Bacteroidales; family Muribaculaceae; genus Sodaliphilus. The sequence goes on along the minus strand of JAUNNJ010000039.1, from coordinate 9,146 downwards.
ATAATACACATCCACTTGGGAATAAAACCTGAGTGGATGTATTTTTTGCATATTCATTTCATAATTCATGCATATCAGAAAAAAAAGAAAAGAAACACTAAAAAAAATGCAAAAATGATGACTCTACTTTAATTTTTTTCCTAATTTTGGGGAGTAAAAACCTTCTTTTAATAAACAAAAACTAAACAATTAAAAAAACAAGAAAAAAAATGAAAGTCGGTATTCCAAAAGAAATTAAAAACAACGAAAACCGCGTAGGTATGACACCTGCAGGCGTTGCCGAATTAGTGAAAAATGGTCACGAAGTATTTGTTCAACACACAGCCGGTGAAGGCAGTGGTTTTCCCGACGAGCAATACACAGCAGTAGGCGCAACAATTCTCCCTACTATCGAAGACGTGTATGCTACAGCCGACATGATTGTAAAGGTGAAAGAACCTATCAAGCCTGAGTACAAACTCATCCGCAAAGGTCAACTCCTTTTCACCTATTTCCACTTCGCAAGCGATGAAGAGCTCACAAAGGCTATGCTCGAAAGCGGCGCTATCTGCCTTGCTTACGAAACAGTTCAAACTCCTGACCGTCGTCTGCCATTGCTCGTGCCAATGAGCGAAGTTGCAGGCCGCATGGCTGCTATCAACGGTGCTTACTACCTCCAAAAAACCAAGGGTGGCAAGGGCAAACTTATCGGTGGCGTTCCTGGCGTGAAGCCTGCTAAGTTCCTCGTGCTCGGTGGTGGTGTTGTTGGTGAAGCTTGTGCTCGCTACGCTGCTGGTATGGGTGCAGACGTAACCATTACCGACGTTTGGTTGCCACGTCTCCGTCAGCTCGACATCGAAACTCCAGCTAATGTTCACACCCTCTATAGCACCGAACACAATATCCGCCAAGAATTGAAGGATGTTGACGTAGTGGTTGGTTCAGTTCTTATCCCAGGCGAAAAGACTCCTTACCTCATCACCAAGGAAATGCTCAAGGAAATGGAACCAGGCACAGTGCTCGTCGACGTTGCTATCGACCAAGGTGGATGCTTCGAGACATCTCGCCCTACCACTCACTCAGAGCCAACTTACGAAGTTGACGGCATTCTCCACTATGCAGTGGCCAACATCCCTGGTGCAGTGGCCAACACTTCAACCATGGCATTGACCAACGCCACCCTCAAGTATGCAGTGGCACTTGCCAACAAGGGTTGGAAGCAAGCTTGCAAGGACGACGAAGCTCTCTACAAAGGCTTGAACGTAGTAGAAGGCAAAGTCACCTTCAAGGGTGTTGCTGAAGCATGGGGCATGGAATACGAACCAGTAGTCCTCTAATCGACAGATCAACAATTTTGCTATAATGCACATACGGGGTTGCTCATTACGAGCAACCCCGTATTATTTTGAGGACTCTAAATTTGCAGCTGAGCATGATGCTAGACTCTGAAGCACGAAGAGTTTTTAATACCCCATTATGCCTTCAGTATGCAACCGGAGGTTCAAATATTATCCAACCACAATCTCACTTGCGTGATTTTTTTGACGGATAACCTTTGTATTTTTCAAAATCAGTCTTTGCATACAATTCTTGCAATGCGCCATACCATTTATCCCTCAGCTCCTTCGTCACGTCCACCCCAATGTTTACAGATTCCAAATCGTATTTTTTAATCATTTTCGCTACAGCCTCATCTCTTGCACTTTCCGAATAAGCAATAGCGTAGCACTCCGTAATGGTTTTGTTTGTATCGTCAAAACCTTGATGATAACGTTTTTTTGCCATTTCAGAAATCTCTGCATAAGCTTTCACCAAATCGGCTTTCAACCGGTTTTGTGCAGCAGCTTCATTCGACAACGCCGCATTGGCACTTTGCACTGTATCAATAATACCATTCAGTTGCTCAATTTGCTTCACTTGCCCTCCAATCACTTGCTGCTGTTCTATAATCTGAGAGTTCAGTTGATTGATATTGCTGATTTGTGATTTCACGGTTCCGTTTAGGCTGTCGATTTGGAGCTGTTGAAGGCTCGACTTCGCTACCACATTTCCAATTTCACGCTTCTGGTTAGCATAACTCACAAACCACCCCACGGAAATAACCACCATCGTCAAAAACATCGCCACCAGAAGTGCTTGACTCTTCTTAAAAGGCCTCAACCTTTCTTTAATTACCAAAGCATTCGCAAACCTATTGTTCGGATCAGAAGCTTTGCAGCGCTGAGCAATCAGTCGCAATTTACGGTTCACTTTCGGTAGGCCCAGTATGAGCACACCAATGCTATAGATGTCACTACGATTGTCGATGCTGCCAGACAGTTGCTGCTCTGGGCTTGAATACCCCAATGTGCCAGCCGGTTCTTTGGCTGCAGCATAGGTGTCACTATCGGCAAAGCCGAAATCAATGAGTTTCGGATGATGTCCATCGCAGGTGATAAGTATATTTTCAGGTTTTATGTCGCGATGAACTATCTGATGAGAATGTATGTATGCCACCGCATCGCAGAGCTCACTCAAGATTCGATAGGTTTCGCTAACGCTCACTTTCTTTTCTGAAAAAAAATCATCCCAGGTGATTCCGTCGACATACTCCATCACAATACACTGCCCCAATGATTCCACTTGCTCCATGCCTATGGTTTGAACCACAAAGGGGTGATTGAGATGGAAGCCGATTTCAAATTCCTTTGCCAGCAGCTGACGAAAGCGGGGATTGGATTCCTCCTCTGGTATTATATGTTTTAGCACATGCCATTTCCCCATACGCTGCGCCTTATACACTTCAGCATAGCCATTTCTCGAGCTATGAATCAGAGAGATATCGGAAAAATTTTCAGAGAACAAGACATCGGTTGACGATGTGTCGTCGTTATAAAATACGGAAGTAAGCATATAGCTATATCACAAAATTTAGCGTTTCTACAACTGCAAATTTCGCAAAGAAAATTTATTTATGCAAATCTTAAACTTACTTCTGTGTCTGACGATAAAAGAATCGAACACCTACTCAGCAACTATAACAAAATCATTTCAGGTGGATTGATTATATTTAAGGCTGGTAAGGCCCCCGTTGAGCCCAGCTGTGTAATGACCAATATTTTTCCCGCCACGAACCACGTTCTTGATTTGGAGTGGATGATTGAGCACAAACATCAACACCTCCAATTCATCGCCGTCCATCAGCATGGAATTTTCACTTTTAAGCACAGCAAACTGGTTGTTGCCGACCGCCACAAAAGTCACTTTCCTGTCGTCGCCCCATTCCACCTCCACCAAATCGCCTTGATGCACATTACTTGCCATAATCACTTTCGTGGTCAGGAAGCCGGAATGGGTCACAGAATTCTGAATGTAGTCGCTCCATCCAGCATACCCCAAATACCTTGCCAAAATGCTCAGGGAGGAACGTCGGGTGTTGCTCTGGCTGGGTATGTAGCCAAAGAAGCGCTTGAGTGTGGTGGAAGAGATATCTTCTGCAGTGACAGCCTTTACCTGCAACGCCAAATAGTCGAAATCGGTTGGAGAATCTAACGAATGCTTCAGCTTGTTCTTTATTGCCTCTTTCATCCGTTCTATATATTCCTGTTCTTGCATATAAACAATGTTGAAAAGCACCTACATAAAATTAGGTATTCTTTAATGGTTTCAAAAGCGATTTACAAAGTTATAAATAATAATTGAAGATTCAAGCCGTTCGGGCGCGCCAAACCATTTCATTTCGTGCCAAACCGTGCCAAATCGCATTTTCTCAATAATTAAAAGGGAAAATTGGTGAAATTATCGCAACTCGGAAGGATGCTCACCTTTCCGCATAAAATGAGCAACCCCCACCACTAATCGCTCCAAAATCCATACAAATTCCACAAATTTGACAAGAAAACGATAGATAGATAGATAGATAGATAGGGCGCATAAAGGGAGACAAAATGCAAATGAAGTTTGACTTGGCTTGGCGCGTTTTGATACGATTTGGTGCGTTTTGGCATTTTAATACTGGCTACACACTCGTTAAATTTGCAACCGATATTTATGGGTTTGTATTATCTCTTCAGACTGACACCCTATCGCTCCCATTGGAAGATGCGGAATCATATAACGGATCATTAAAGATTTCAATATAATTAAATATAAATTAACAACAAATTCTATGGCAAATAAAGTAAGAGTACACGGCAAAGCACAAAATGCTACAGCTTTAGGCATCGTAAACGCCTATCTTGTAATGTATCCTCTTGCAACACTTGACGACCTCAAGAAAGCATTTCCAGACAGTATCAACCCTGACAGCGGAGTGAAATTGATTTTCCGAACAAAGGAAGAAATCCAAGCAAAAATTGATGAGGGTGATGAATGGTACCAAAAAGGTAATGCATACTACACAAAAGAAAACGAATGGCTTCACCTCGAAGACGGAACCGAAGCTGCGGTAGTTCGCATGTGGACCAAACCAAGTTTTGAGCGCATGGTGACACAAGCAGGGGTTTACGATATAGAAATTGCCTCATTCGAAAGAACTGTTCGTGGCGAAAAGGGAGAATTCCGTTTGGAATACCTCAATGGTTATGTTCCCCCTGTTCCTGGCAAGAAAGGCCTGCCAAAATGGATTTGGGGAGCGCTTGCCGCACTCACAGCCCTCGTTGCTTTAGGTGCATTCCTTTTGGGAGGAAGTGGCAAAAAAACTGAGACAGTAGAAGTTGAAAAGGTGGTTACTGTTCACGATACCGTGTATATGCAAAAACTTGAAGAAATTGAAACAAACTTCAATGCGGCAAAGTTTGAACAAGGCAAATTTGACCTAAACGAAGACGCAAAATTTGTGCTTCACGACCTGGCTCAGCTCCTCGAGAAGAACCCTGAGGTAAAACTCAAAATCGAAGGTCACACCAGCGCAGAAGGTGATGCTGCAACCAACAAGACACTTTCAGAAAATCGCGCAAAAGCTACCGTTGATTTCCTCATTTCTCAAGGTGTCGCTAAAGAGCGTCTCGAATTTGAAGGCTGCGGCAGTGAAAAGCTCAAAAACACAGCCGACCCAATGGCAGAAGAAAACCGTCGCACTGAATTTATCGTTATCAAATAAAAGCAAAACAATTATGGCAAAAAAAAGTGTGATTATTAGCGAATACATCATTACACAAGAAGATAGTGGAAGCATTATGGTTCACAAAATCTACGACAATGTGAAAAGTAGCCTTCGTGAAGCAGCTGATGCCATAGGTTTCGTGTTTGACACAAACTGGACAACACGCCAATTTGGAAGCAAATTATGCAAAGAATATGGCGATGGCAAGCAGGCAAAAATAGGAGAATATGTGATTCGAGTAAAGCCCGACGGAGGTATTGAATCCTACCGAGTATACGACAACACAAAAGGCGCTCTTCGCGAAATCAACGAAAAATACGACATATTCTCCCTTGACGAATATTCATCATGGACCACTCGCCAGTTTGGAAGCAAACTTATCGATGTGCTCACTAAATAATTCAGCAAATAATTCATAATGACTCTATAAGTCTCATATTTCAACACTACAATTATGGCAGTAAAAAAAACATCAACTGGTGCAGTGGACAAACGCACCAAGGAAGGTAAGGCTATCTGCGCGCGCATGGCTAAAGCCCGTGCAGCAGCTGCAAAAAAAGCAGCAGCTGCAAAGAAACCTGCAGTGAAAAAGACATCATCTGGTGCTGTTGACAAACGCACCAAAGAAGGCAAGGCAATTGCAGCTCGAATGGCAAAAGCTCGCGCAGCAAAAGGGAGCTTGAAGAACCGTTTGAAAAGACTTTTTAGTTAAAATTTTAAAAAGAATTGACAATGAAAACAGACAAAAAAAATATTGCTGCGTTTGTGGCAGCTGCAATTTGGGCTGATGGACAATTTGACGAAGCAGAAAAGGTAACCGTTGACGAAATTGCTGACGCACTTGAAATCGAAGATTTTTCTGCAGTTGTAGAAGCAGAGGTCGAAAATATCAAGCAACTTGAAGGTGAAGCTGTTGCAGAATATCTTGAAAAGGCTGCAGAAGGGGTCGACGACGAAGATGTTGCCACGGTGTTTGAAGTCGCTCTCCAGATTGTGCTTTGCGACGGTGTGCTCGCTCACGACGAAATCTCAAACCTTCTCCTCATGGCTGATGCACTTGGCGTGGAACATGAAGACGCAGTTCTTTTACTCGCCGACATGCTTGTAAACGAAGAAGACATCACTGTCGAACTTTAATAATTTCACATCAACCCTGGGATTGTAAAACAATAAGGAGAGATGAAAAGATAACATTTACTCACCCAGAGGTCTATCCTCATCAAATCAATTTACAATTATGGCAGAAATAAAAATCGATGGCCGCAAGAAAGTAAAAACCCTTAAGGCTGAATTCAAGAAAGCTTTTGGCGCAACTCTGCGCGTGTATTCAAAGAAACATTTTGCTCCAGAAGACGCTACACTTGCATCAATCCGCGAAGGCAACGCCCCTGGCGGAGAGCTCAAAGTGGGTGGCAACATGCAAGTTGGCAACTTTGAAAAGAAAGTGAAAGAACTTTACGGTATTGAAGTTCAAGTTGCAAATGCAGCCGACAGCGCTCTTGCCGACAACAGTAAGACCCTCGTGGGCGCAGGAAAATAAAAAATAAACTCACTACAGGGTGTGAATTCACGCCCTGTAATTTATTCAACCTCCAAGACAAAAAAACTATGCCTCCAGCAAAAAAAACAACGGCAAAAAAGACCACCACTGCAAAAAAAACCACCGCTGCAAAAAAAACAACAACGGTGAAGAAAGCCGCAACAACAAAGAAAACTACGACTACAGCAAAAACCACAACTTCTACAACTGCAATTTCAGTAGCAGGCAACAAGAAGATTGGAACCCTTATGAAGGATTTCAACAAGAAATTCCCATATCTGCGCCTTGGGATTTATTATAGCTATGCCCGGCAAGCTGTGGCCAAAGGCGAAACAATCACCCGCATAGACATAGACAAGACCCTCGCATCAGTGCGCCGTGCCGACAGTGGCGGCACTATATCCATCTCTGGAAACAAACGCATCAAAAGCCTTGAGAAAGAATTCGACACCGTTTTCGGACTCTATGCCCAAATTTGCTACACCGACAAGGACGGACATCGCTACTACACCAGTGGATCTGCCGACGAAAAGACGCTATCGGCTTTCAATGCTGAATGCGAAAAGAATGGTTGCAAAAAAGGCGTTTGGAAATAAAGAATACTTGTATGGCAAAGAGAGGATTGTTTGGAATACCAGGGCTGAGTTTCTCTTGGAAACGAGCCGTTGGGCTTACGGGCTTACGCCTTAAAGCTTCTCGCAAATTAGGCGTCCCCACCACAAAAATGGGAATTGAACGACGCGTAGGCGCTATGCTAATAGGCGCATTGTTCGGCAACACAAATAAACGCAAAAAGAGATAGTCAGTAGTACCATTCCAGACAATTGTTTTCTTTCGGTTCAATTGTCCCAAACATTAAATTGGTATTGAGTATCTGAATATTACAACAAACAAAACAATAAATAAAACAATAAACAAATGGAAATTAAAATTGACGGACGCCTGTTGGTGTCAACTCTCTGCGAGAGATTCAAAGATGAATTTGGCGGAACACTCCGCGTGTATAAAGGCAACAAACGTTGCGACGGTAGTGAAAAGGTTTCAGAAGTAGCAACATCTACTGGTGCTTACGAATGTCGCTCAAGCAAGACTGTAGGCGGCTTTGAAAAAGATCTCATGAGTAATTTCGGCATCAAAGTACAGGTAGCATCTGCCGACGACTGGGTACTTGCTCTCGACGAAATGACTCTCGCAAAACTTGTTGAAATTCCAAAGAATGCTACAAAGGCAGATATGGAAGACCTCAAGTCAAAATACGGTAGCAAATAATACAGATAACTCAAAATCGCAATATTCCAACATAGCCGCACATCGGTGTGGCTATAATGATTACGAATATGTGGCTGATGAATAATTTCAACTACCTACCTCGTGAAAACAAAAGTTTTGCTCACTGGTTTTGAAGCTTTCAGCGGACTGGACGAAAATCCGTCGGAATTGGTGGTGCGCCACATCGGGGACATGTCATTTGAGAGGTTTGAAGTGCGCACTGCAGTGCTCCCCGTAGAATTTATCTCAGCGCGTAAGCGAATCATTTCGCTCGTGAATGATAAAAACTGGACACCCGAGGTGGTGCTCTGTATGGGTGTTTCCCCCTCTCGCAATTGGATTTCCATCGAACGCATCGCCGTCAACATCATGGACTCCATCAAGGGCGACAATGCGGGATTTTCCCCGTCAGAAATCCCCGTAACAAAAGGGACTCCACTGGCACGCAAATCTTCACTCCCTGTGAAGAAAATTGCTGACGCAATAAATGCCAGTGGAACACCAGCAAAAGTGAGCAATACAGCCGGCACCTACGTTTGCAACACGGTGATGTATGCTGCGTTGGGGGCATGTGTCCGACGCAATATCCCTTGTGGTTTCATTCATTTACCCTCAACAGAAACCATTGACGTAAAAATGATGGTAGATTCCATACTTGTGGCACTACAAACAATATAATAGACTATAAGCAAAAATTGCACATGGAAAGAAACGTGATTGTATTGAACAAGATGTTTGCTGGATCGTATCTTGAAGCCAGTATCGGACATGAGATCATCAACCTATATAAAGATGATGAGGGGAAGAACTACATCTACATACAACCCTATGGTGACTATAATGCTTGTTATAGCGGACGTATCAAATGGGTAGTGCTCACGCGCACCATCGAGGGGAGATATGCAGTGGAGGTACTGGCACGCGCCGAAATAAAAACAGACATCTACAACCCTGCAAACAAAGATCAAAGCGCACTTTGCCGCAAGGTGAAATATGGAAAGCAAACGCTGGCTGACATCTTTAAAGACAATGCCGACAATGAGCACCAGCAAACATCGATTTCACTGGAGGCGAGTAGCGTAATGCGACCACACAAAAAGGTGTATTTAGCTTTTGGCGGCGAGGAAAAGGAACGCATTTTGCGCAGTGCTGTTGGAAGCGGAGCACTAATCGTGAGCATGACGAGCAACTTTGCACGCTCCACCATGAAGCAGTACTTCACATCAGATTCTGTCGATTTCGAAAAACTCAAGGAAATGCTCTCCGATGCAAGTT
>JAUNNJ010000038.1 GCA_030531495.1 Bacteroidales bacterium | reverse complement strand
GCAATTTATTCCGCCCAGTCGCTTGCGACTGCAAACATAGTAACTTTTGATGTAATCACTATCTAATTCGCTATTATACAAATCATTATACCAACAGCAATAGAGCCTATTTTTACACATTTATATGTCTTAATGTAGTCAAAATTCATCAAAAAGGTTGAAACATCGGTTACATAACCTTATGGAACATCGGATAAAATCGGCGTCTTCATCCCCCACTTGTAGACTCAAGTAAAAATCCTTTTTGGATAGTTTCGCAATATTATGTAACTTTGTAAGTTATTAGATTGAAAACGATAAAAAACAAGATAAAATGCTTACATTACAACTCATCAACGAAAATCCTGAGGAAGTGATCAAAAGATTGGCTGTAAAGCAATTTGATGGTCGCGAACCAATTATGCGTGTGGTTGAACTCGACAAACAACGCAAGCAGATTCAGAAGCAACGCGACGACAACGCTGCCGAACTCAACAAAATGGCTGCACAGATTGGTGCCCTCATGAAACAAGGCAAGAAGGACGAAGCTGGCGAAGCTAAAGCGCAAGTGGGCGCTATGAAGGCTGCCAACAAGGAAATCGACGACAAGCTCAGCGCTATTGAAGCTGAAATCCGCGAAGTGCTCCTCTCTGTGCCTAACGTGCCTTACGAAGGTGTTCCTGAAGGTAAAACTGCAGAAGACAATGTGGTGGAAAAAACTGGCGGCGAAATGCCTAACCTCGGTGCTGACGCACTTCCACACTGGGAACTCGCTAAGAAATACAACCTCATCGACTTCGACCTTGGCGTGAAGATTACCGGTGCAGGCTTCCCTGTTTACATCGGCAAGGGTGCTCGCTTGCAACGCGCACTCATCCAATTCTTCCTCGACGAGGCTAACAAGTCGGGCTACACCGAAATCCAACCACCATATGTGGTGAACGAGGCTTCTGGTCTTGGCACTGGTCAACTTCCCGACAAGGAAGGTCAGATGTACCACTGCCAACTCGACGACTTCTATCTGATTCCTACCGCTGAGGTGCCTGTGACCAACATCTATCGCGATGTGATTCTCCCTGGCGACAGCCTCCCAAAGAAGAATTGCGCCTACAGTGCTTGCTTCCGTCGCGAAGCCGGTAGCTATGGTAAAGACGTGCGCGGTTTGAACCGTCTGCACCAATTCGACAAGGTGGAAATCGTGCGCATCGAAAAGCCTGAAAACTCTTACGCTGCGCTTGAAGAAATGAAGGACCACGTGCAAGGTCTTCTCGAAAAGCTCGAATTGCCTTGGCACATTCTTCGCCTCTGCGGTGGCGACATGAGTTTCACCTCTGCCATCACTTTCGACTTTGAAGTGTGGAGCGGTGCACAACAGCGCTGGCTTGAAGTTAGTTCGGTATCTAATTTCGAAACCTATCAGGCCAACCGCCTGAAATGCCGCTATCGTGCCGAAGACAAGAAGACTCGCCTCTGCCACACCCTTAATGGTTCGGCTTTGGCTCTTCCTCGCATCATGGCTGCGTTGCTCGAAAACAACCAGACCCCAGAAGGTATCAAGGTGCCAGAAGTGCTCCATAAATACACAGGCTTCGACATTATCGACTAAAGAATTTTATTCTTATACATATATGCTATTTGAGGGAGAATCGCTAAAATGGTGGTTCTCCCAATTTTTTCGCCCCATGTATTAGATTTTCCAACAATATCATATCATTTCGTCTAAAAAATTAGCAGTTTTGTATTGATTAGCATGCAATCTGTGAACTTTTTTTAAAAGAATGCATAATATTTTGTACTTTTGCATAAAAGATACTCGCTGTATTGTAAAATAACATTGTAGAATACTCTAAATCATTGTCTGTATCAGAACATCTTTTGGCAGATTTTCACGCTATTTCACTCCAAGAAATGGGGAGCGTGAAGCTGATGAACCGCGTGGACATGAAATATGTCACCACGCGCGCTTTGCTGTATCAACTGCTGGAGATGGTTAAAGAAGATTACTACATACAGGAAATCGACGGCAAACGAATAGCGCATTACTACACAATGTACTTTGACACCGACGACATGAGCATGTTCAGCAGGCATCAGTTCGACAAACGACCCCGCCAAAAATTGCGCGTGCGCTCTTACGAGGATTCCGACACCCATTTCCTGGAGATAAAAACGAAGGACAACCACGGTCGCACAAGCAAAAAGCGCATCGCCTTAACCGAATTTGTGCCTGGCACTCCTGCAGCGGAAGCTTCAGAGATGCACCACGACGACTTCCTCGGCAAGTACCTCACCTACAATCCAAAGTCGCTGCACAGCCAATTAGAGAATCGCTTTCAGCGCATCACGCTGGTGAACAAAGGCAAAACTGAGCGTATCACCATCGACATGGACCTGCGATTCCACAATTTCGCCACAGACGAGAAGACGACCCTTGACGAGCTGGTAATCATAGAACTCAAACGCGACGGACGCAAGCCCTCGCCAATCGTACCGATTCTTCGCCAGTTGCGCATCAAGCCCAAAGGCTTCAGTAAATACTGCATGGGCTGCGCGATGACCGACCACTCGCTGCGCATCAACCGATTTAAACCAAAACTCCACTATGTGGAAAAAATGCAAGCAAATCTTTAAATGATATATAATAACTATCACATCATAACAAAATGAACGGAACGCAATCCATAACCCTCATGGCTGAAATGTTTTTGGTCAACATGCTGTTTGTGTGGGGCATCACACATTTTCTCTATTACAAGAAAAGTCACCGACGCGACTATTACTTCACATTTGTGATGATTGGCATCGCCATTTTCTTCCTGATGTATTTCATGGTGTACATGATTAATGCTCTCGACAGCAGCACTGGTATCGGCATCGGTATCGGCTTGTTTGGCATTTTCAGCATCATGCGCTACCGCACCGACACCATCCCGGTGCGAGAAATGACCTATCTGTTCTCCATCCTCTGCCTCTCGGTGGTCAACTCACTGGGCGCTGGAGGCGACACATTCCGCATCGAGCAACTCATTCCTAACATCGCATTCCTTTTGGGCATTGTGCTTTGCGAGGCGTTTATCCTCAAGACCAAAGAGCGCACCAAATATGTGAACTACGACCGCGTGGAGCTCATCGCCGAAGACCGCAGAGCCGAACTTATCGACGATTTGAAGAAGCGCCTCGGCGTGGATGTGAAGCACGTGGACGTGGGCAGTGTGGACTTCCTCCGCGACATGGCTTTGCTGAAAGTGTATTATGTAACCGACAACGATAGCGCCGACACCACTATCGACGAGCGCACCAGAGTGGCACGAGAAGAATGGGAAAACTTCAATCAAAAATAATCACTGTGGCGCTCTTGGCGAGCGTGGCACTGCCGACGGTTGCTGCCGACGATTTCGGCACCAGTTATTCTTTAGGTGCCGAACACAAGATTTCGAAAAAGGCTTCGGTGGGCGCCGAAGTGGAATTGCGCACGCGCAACGACAGCAAGACCCTCGACCGATGGAGCTTTGGCGCTGATGTGGAATACAAACTCTGCAAACCGCTGAAACTTTCGGTGGGCTACAACTTGCTCTACGACAACAATCTGGAGAAAATCACTCGCGCCGACGATGGCGAAGCGCTGAAGTGGCGCCCCAGCCACTGGGGCTTCAGAAGCCGTTTCAACCTTTCGCTCACGGGCTCGGTGGACGTGGGCCGATTCAGCCTATCGCTGCGCGAACGCTATCAATTCACTTTCCGCCCCGAAAAAACGGTGGACCGCTACGATTTCGTGGACAAGGAATGGGAAACCGACCACATGGGCAGCAAACGCAAGCATGTGCTGCGCAGCAAGGCGGAAGTGGACTACAACATTCGCCACTGCGCATTCACCCCTTTCGCAAATGCCGAACTCTTCAACGGCTTGCAACTCGACAAGGCGCGATTCCAAGTGGGAACAAGTTATAAAATCGGCAAGCGCCATGTGCTCAAAGCCTATTACCAATACCAAGTGGTGAACGATGACGACGACGACAACGAGACCAACAGCCACCTGGTGGGCCTTTCCTACAAATTCAAATTCTGACCGGGCATGAAAAAGGCATTATTCATAATCGCAATTGCAGCATTAGCGGCCATCACGCCGTCGTGCGTGAACGACGACACCGATTTCAGCAAAGTTATCGCCGACAACGATAGCGTGACCATTCGCACCATTTCCATCGACGACTCTCCCACCATCGATTCGGCGGAAGTGATTCCCACCAGCGAAAGCGACATCTATTACGACGACTATATCGAAAACCAATCGCTCGAGCGTGTAGTAAACATTACCCTCTCCGATGCCGACGCCTCGGTGTCAGGCGACCAGAGCCGCTGCGCCATCACACACGAGGGGGCGCATGTGAAAGTGTACATCACTGGCAAGAAAGTGCTTCTGAAAATGAGTGGCGCCACAGCCAACGGCTCCATCACCGTGTATGGCGACAACAAATTTGGCATCATGCTCTGTGGCGCACAAATCCACAACCCACATGGTGCAGCCATCAATTGCCAGAACAAGAAGCGCATGTATGTCGTGCTGCAGGACGGTTCTGTCAACAAGCTTTCCGATGGTTCCTCCTATCAAGATATTGAAGGCGAAGCGCAAAAAGGCACATTATTCAGCGAAGGAAAAATCATCATCAGCGGAAAAGGCTTGCTTCAGGTGGAAGGAAATGCACGCAACGGCATCGCTACCGACGACTATTTGCGTATTCGCCCCGGTGTACACACCAGCATCACCACCAGTGTGGGCCACGGCATCAAAGCCAACGACGGTGTGATGATAGACGGTGGCGTGCACAACATCGTGACGCGCGGCAACGGAGCACGCGGCATTCGCTGCGAATCGCTCGTGACAGTGAAAAGCGGTCGCACCACCGTCATCACCTCTGGCGCATCAATCATTGAGGATGCCGATACCACCAGCGCAGCCTGCATCAAGGCCGACGGCACGCTCGTGGTGAGCGGAGGAGCATTGCGCCTCAAAAGCACAGGCGAGGGCGGAAAGGGCATCAATGTGGCAGGCAACTACACACAGACCGGCGGCAGCGTGACAGTGGTGACGCTTGGCGACAACGTCCTATCGTCGGCAAAAGGTGTGAAGACCGACAACGAACTGCACATCAGCGGTGGCACCTTCTACAGCTACAGCGTGAAATCGTATGCAGTAGATGCCATCATCGTTCCTTATAAAGGTTACAAAAAGCTACTGAAAGCCAAGCGCTACTACATAGTGGAATTCTGACAAACCCACAACCATCACACAACAAAAGGGCTCAGTGGATATTTAGTGGAGGTAGTTATCTCATATTGATTACGTTTTTTTACAAACACAGAAATCCTCCGATAAGAATAGATCAAAAAGCTGTCATTCCTATTTCCCGCGCCCATTTTGTTCGCTCGCAAGAGCGTTTTTTTGTTCGCGTTAGCGATTTTTCTTTGTGGTGGATAGACAGCAGTCGGGCGAATGCACGACTGTGGGAGTGGAGCGGAAGCGAGCGCAGAAAGCGCGCTTTCGGAGGTCGTTTCCACTTCGCTCACAAGAGGCCATAGTCCTTCTGTCTAACCACCACGACTTTTTGATTTCACACATTCAAATATGCATGTACGGTTCTCAAATAGTTCATCTATCGTGGACGCAAATTCGCACTATCCCCATCTATTTTCCTCTGAGCCACCAAAAAGGCGACCTCTCGAAAAGGCCGCCTTTCATCGTTTTTATAGATTGCTATTGCATTGCTCTCTTGTGAGAGTAGTTATTTCGTGTTTTCAGAAGCGTGGACGCCCTTGACCGCCGCCCATGCCAGGAGGAGGTCCGCTTGGGCGACCCTCGCCGCCTGGTCCACGATGCTCGCCACCGCCCCACTGATTGTTTTGCTCAGGTTGTTTGCCTTTTGCAAAAGTGGTGAAGCGATAGGTGAAGGTAAGCATTGCGTAGCGAGTGAGCGAATTGTAGGATGCATCTTGGATGTAGTTCGCAGTAACGGAGCGGTTAATGTTTTTCTTCTGTTGAAGAATGTCGAACACACTGAGTTGCACACTGGCGTTACGCGCCTTAAGGAACTGATAGCCGAGCGAGGCATTCCAGAGCCATTGTTTTGAATCGTAGCCCGCAGCCATACCCGAAGTGGCGCTAAAGCTCAAATCGGTGCTGATAACAAGGCCGAACGGCGCATTGTAGGTACCGTTGAACATACCGCCATAGTTGTGCACAACGCGATTGTTACTTACATTCACAGTGTTGTGGGTGGTTTGATAGCCATAGCGTGGACGAATTTCAAGGTCAAACACCGTATTGCGGAATGCAAGACCAGGAGAAAGATTCACGTTAAAAGTACCGCTGGTGTTCAATTCACCGTTGTTGTAACCCTTGGTTGAAGAATAGCGGGCAAACAGGTGATTGCTGAAGTGCCATACCTTGGTAGCACCGAATGGGAAACTTACCATATTCATCGCCATAGCGTCCCACACACCGTTCACATTGTCGTAGGTATTGACGCGTCCACCGGTAGTTTGATCATAGTCTGTCTTGGTGATAATGCTGTTTTGTGAGAAGTTCACACCCATCATCGCCATAATGCTTCGCTGAGCCTCCTGGTCGAAATCACTGAATCGCAAGTTGATGCGGTGAGCGAAGGTGGTCTTCAAGTCAGGATTACCCACGGTAATGTTCAGCGGGTTGGAAATGTCGGCCACTGGTTGAAGTTGGGTGAGCGAAGGCTCGTTGGCACGCATACGATAGTCGAACGAGAGGTTGCGAGTTTTGCTAAACTTATAGCGCAAGCGAGCGAATGGAGCCACCGACCACGACCATCGAGCCGCGATATTGCGGTCGGGATTCATCAGGTCGTCGCTCTTCGACATGGCCGAGTTCACAGAGAAGCCCACATTCAAGTTATATTCCTTGCGCACTTGGCGGTAGCCCACTTCAAACGATTGGTTATAATAGGTGTTGCGGAAGCGGTTGCTCTGTCGTTCGTTGAGTGCGCGCTCAATTTCTGGAGCAAGGTCGAACTGGATGAGTTGCGAAAGGAGTTGTCCATCCACAAGGGCATACGAGCCATACTGGCTTGAGAAATAGTTGCGCATATTCTGGTCGGCGAGCAAATCGTACATCACATCGTTGGTAGTGACACCCATCGCAGGCTGTATGGTGGAGCCCACAAGGTCGTACACCATCTTATCGGCACGATTATACTTGTAGTTGCCACGATAAGCCAAAGTCAGGAAACGCGCGTTTGCCACATTGCCCAAAGGCTCGGTCCAGGTGAGTCGACCGTTCACGCTGTTGGTATTGCGGTGATTTTCGTAGATTTGGTCAATGGTCTCCTCTGGGTCGGTCTTCAAGTAATAGGTGTTTTGAGTGAAGGTGTTGCCATCTTCGTTGGTACGGCTGTAGTTGTAGCGAATTTGTGCGCTATAACTGCGGCCGGGATGATACTTGAAGTTGTGGGTGAACACAAGTTGGCCACCAATATCAAAACCCTTACCATCGTTGTTGTAACTGCTCAAACTGCGGTTAACAAGGGTTCTCACAGCATCGCCTGCACGCGTCAACGAAGAATCGGCATGCTCGCTATTATTGAAATTGAAAGAGAAATTCGGACGGAATTCCAAAGTGTTGCAAGAGTCAGGCTTCCATTGAATGCGGAAATCGGCTTTCACATTATGCCCCTTCGAGCGAGAAGAAGATGCAGAGTTGTAGAAACTTGTAGAGTCAGGGAAAATGTATTGGCGATCGGTGGTTGAACGAGTGTCGCGGTCGCTATGGTTATAATTCACGCTACCACCAGCGCGGAATTTTTCACTATCCTTAGTGCCTACATTGAAGTTGAAACCGATGTTCTGGCTCGTGGTGATACCATTGCTGCCGCCGAAGCGCATAAAGCGCGATGCACCGCCGTCGGTAAAGTTCTGGTTGTTGCAGTTGTTACCGCCTCCCAGCAGGGTGAACTGATTACCATCGCTGAAATAGTTGACCACAAAATTACCCGTATAGCGGTCTTGAGTACCGTAACCGGCAGTGGCATTACCAAACCAGCCATTGTTCATACCCTTTTTCACCGTAAGGTTAATCACCGTTTCGTCTTCACCATCGTCCACACCAGTCAAGCGCGCCAAGTCGCTCTTGCGGTCGATTACCTGAAGTTTGTTAATCATACTGGCAGGAATGTTCTTCGACGCCATTTTAGGGTCGTCGCTAAAGAACTCCTTGCCATCGATAAGTATTTTCTTGATTTCCTTGCCATTAGCAGTGATTTTACCATCGCTGCCCACTTCCACGCCAGGCATACGCTTCAGGATGTCTTCCACCACCGCGTTGGCCTGCGTCTTGTAGGTATCGGCATTGTATTCAATCGTGTCCTCTTTCACCGTGATAGGCGTTTTCACACCAGTCACCACAGCTTCCTTCAAGAGCACACCCTCCATCTGCATAGGGATAACGCCGAAATTCACACCGCGTCCGCTCTTTTCCACAGTCACTCGGCGAGTCACATCCTCATAGCCCAAATATGTGCATCTCACCACATAGTGACCAGGAGCCACATCCGTGAGATTGAACAAACCGTTTTCATCGGTGACAGTACCTTTCACATACGAGCTATCCTTGTTGGCTTTCAGCAACTTCACCGTGGCAGCAATCAGTGGCAACGAATCGTTCGCATCCACCAACAGACCATTCAACGTGGAAGCCGCTTGCGACCCCAAAGCCACGCACACCACAGCGAGTGTCAACAATAATTTCTTCATTGGTATATGTATTTTTATTAGTAACAATAGTTGGAATGGCGCAATCCGCCACATTTCCACATTACAAAATTACTCCCCCATCCCCAACTTCACAAATAAAAAATACGACTTGCCCCATTTCATAGATAAATTGGCAAATTTTTTCTATTTTAAACTTTTCCCCACCCCGTCGGAAAAGCGGCGGGAACGGTGGACTAAACTGATAATTCGGCTTTTTTCACCCTGAACTTCCAGAAGTTTTTAGCGGTAGATGGGCCACACAAAGTGGTCGAGCTGGCGGTCGAGCAAAGCACGGCGACCTCCCAAATAGCGGTCGAGCAGGGCATGGAAGGCTGGGGAATGGTCCATGTGGGTAAGGTGCGCGAGTTCGTGGCATACCACACACTGCACCAGTGGCTCGGGAAGAAGCAGGAGATGGCGAGAGAGTTGAATCACGCCGTCGCGAGTGCAGTGTCCTAATTTTCGCATACCTCGACCTATTTCAAAACGTAGCGGTTTGAGCCCCAGCCGAGCGGCTTCTGCTTGAGCATATGGTATCAGAAACTGGGCGGCATTTCGACCAAGAAGGTCGGAAATCGCCGACGAAATCGTGGATTTCACATTTTCTTTTTCAAAATCCGTTCCCTCCGGCACATTCAGGTAGAGCGTGGTGCCATCGGGATTGCGACCGTAGCACACCTGGTTGCGCAGCCTCGCATCGGTGGAGATAGTGATTTGAGTGCGGAAGCATGGTATCACCTGCCCAGCATAGAATTTCACGCCATCGGGCTTCATGGCACGCAAGGATTCGCGCTTGGCATCAAGTGCGTTGCGAAGCGTTTCTGCCGACACCCCATAGGGCGCCGACATGTGGAGCGCTGAATTTTTCCAGCGGAAAACGATACGGGTCATTCCTCGCCTGATGGTAAGGATAATATTTCCGAACTCTTTGTCGTCGAGAGTGTATTGCATAATGCCGCGTGTTATTCTTCGCCTCGGTTGTCGCGTCCCCACATCAGTTTCGAGCGGAGCACACGCGCAAACCGATGCCCCTTGAGCATGATTACGCGAGCGGGGAACGGCGCTTTGGCAATACGGAGTGTGGTTCCGCTGGGCAAGTCGATGGTTTCGCCGTCCACACTCACCTGAAATGCGCTGGCGCGGCTGCGAACGGTGATTCGCAATATGGAACTGTCGCTAAACACCACCGGGCGCATAGTGAGGGCATGCGGAGAGATGGGCGAAAGTACGAAACAGCGCGATTGAGGTTGCAGAATCGGACCGCCCACGCTCAGATTGTAGGCTGTAGAGCCTGTGGGGGTGCTGAGGAGCAACCCATCGCCGTTGAATGTGGTGAGTGCCACGTCGTCGAGGCTCACATCCACCTTAATGGTTGACGACGTGTCCTGACGAAGAATCGCCACTTCGTTGAGTGCAAATGGCTGGGAAATTTTATGTTCTGAAGGAAGAAGCAACTGAAGCATTGAGCGCTCTTCAATATCGTAATCGCCCGACAGCAGGCACTTCACAGCCTTGCTCGCCTGATTGATGTCGATGGTGGTGAGATAGCCCAAATGGCCGGCATTGATGCCCATGATGGGAGAGCCTTGCAATGCCACAGCCTGCGCGGTGCGCAAGAATGTGCCGTCGCCACCAATGCTGAGCACAGCATCGACCTGCCCGGGCATGGGCAATGAGAACACATTCATTGGTGGCAACGCCCCCAATTCGCTTTGCAAAAACGAAATATACGATTGCTCTCCCCAAAGTTCCACCCCAGAGCCATGCAGCTCATCTAACAGGACTTTCACACCCTGGACCGACTCGTGCTGGAACTCATTTCCAAAAATTGCTACCTTCATCTTCTTTTCAATAATTGTTGTGAATTACAAATTTACGATTTTTTTCGGACAATCACACATCAATCTTTTGACATAACAACTCTAAATATGTGTTAACACCCTCTCCTTGCATTTTCTGCACGGTTTTTAACGAAAAAAGCATGTTGCAAAAAATATAAAGATTCATGCTTTTAAGCATAATTTGCTTTTTTATATCTCCAATTCTTTATATTTTTGCAAATAATTGGGTAGTGGCGGCTATGCGTTCTAACAGCGCAAAAAGCCAGCCACAGATAAAGACATATATAACACGCATTTATACAAAATGGTAAATTTAAGTGTAAATATCAACAAAGTTGCGACCTTACGCAACGCTCGCGGCGGCAATGTACCTAATGTGGAAATCGTGGCAACCGATTGCGAACGCTTCGGCGCCGATGGTATCACCGTGCACCCTCGCCCCGACGAACGCCACATTAAGCACGACGACGTGTTTGCATTGCGCCCACTCATCCGCACCGAATTCAACATTGAAGGCTATCCAAGCGAAGATTTCATGAAACTGGTGCTGATGGCTCGTCCTTCGCAGGTGACACTCGTCCCCGATGCTCCCGACGCCCTCACCTCGTCGGCAGGTTGGATTGTGGCCGACAACATGGAATTCCTTACCAGCATTGTTGACCGACTCAAAGAAGCGGGCATCCGCACCAGTATATTTGTAGGCACCGACGAAGAAAACATCCGCCTCGCAGCCAAGACTGGCACCGACCGCGTGGAACTCTACACCGAGCCTTACGCACAAATGTATCCCACCAACCCGGAAGAAGCTGTGGCTCCTTTTGCTCGTGCAGCCGAAGCGGCTCACAAAGTGGGACTGGGCGTGAATGCCGGACACGACCTGAGTCTTGAAAACCTGAAATACTTCAAGGAGCATGTGCCTCACCTGCTCGAAGTTTCGATTGGCCATAGCCTCATCAGCGACGCTCTGTATATGGGCCTGGAGGCCACTATCAAGGCTTACAAGGACTGCCTGAAATAATTCCCCGAATATTAAAAACAAAACTACACATAAGAAATGACACCACTCAACTTGATTTTGGCACAAGCTACCACAGCAGCCAAAGACGCTGCCACCACCGTGGCAAACGAAAGCCTCTGGGACCTCGTGCTCAAGGGCGGATGGATTATGATTCCATTGGCATTGCTCGCTATCGTGAGTATCTACGTATTCTTCGAACGCACTTTCGCCATCAGCAGTGCAAGTCGCGAAGACAAAGACTTTATGCAGAAAATCAAAAACTTCATTCACGAAGGAAAAATCGATGAAGCGCGCAAACTTTGCCAAGAAACCAACACTCCATCAAGCCGCATGATTGAAAAGGGGCTCTCGCGCATTGGCCGACCAATGAACGATGTGCTCGTGGCTGTTGAAAATGTGGGCAACATTGAAATCAGCAAACTCGAAAAAGGCTTCTCTTGGCTCGCAACCACCGCAGCTGGCGCTCCAATGATTGGCTTCTTGGGCACCGTTACCGGTATGGTTCAAGCATTCATGGCACTGGCTGGTGCTGGCTCAAGCGCCAATGTCACCGTGCTTTCTCAAGGTATCTACGAAGCACTCGTCACCACCGTGGCTGGTTTGATTGTGGGTATTATCGCAATGTTTGCCTACAACTTCCTTTCAAGCCGTGTGAAGAAGGTGATGAACAAACTCGAAAACAGCACCATGGAATTCATGGACTTGCTCAACGAACCCGCAAAATAAACGCTAAGCATCAGAGAAAATGGCATTAAAACGACAACACGAAACTCAAAGTGCGTTCAGCATGTCGTCGATGACCGACGTGGTGTTCCTGCTTTTGATTTTCTTCATGGTGACGTCGACATTCGTGTTTCCGTCGGCACTTGAAGTGAATCTGCCACAAAGCAGC
Source organism: Bacteroidales bacterium (assembly GCA_030531495.1). GTDB lineage: Bacteria > Bacteroidota > Bacteroidia > Bacteroidales > Muribaculaceae > Sodaliphilus. The sequence continues at coordinate 11,007 of JAUNNJ010000038.1, read as the reverse complement.
CAAACCACACAGCTGAAGCCATCGAGCCGAATCTACATCGATAGCCTGCAACAAGTGTGGGTGACTGAGGCCGATTCGCTTAACGAAGGCACCGCACGCCCTGTTGACGCTACACAGCTTCAGGGCTTTATGCAAAGCGTGAAGAACGGCAACGATGGAGAACACCAGTTTGTTGCGCTCCACGCCGACGAAGCCGTTTCTTACGGAAAAATCGTTGAAATCCTTGACATGGGCGCAAAAGTGGGCCTTAAAGTGGTGCTTGCCACCAAGCCATCGTCCACTACAGCCGAAGGCGAAGTCCCCGTTCAAGACGAAACGCAAACGCAACCAGCAGCAGCCTCCGAGGCTCCAGCTGCCACAGAACCCAATCAATGAACGAGAGAAAAAATAAAATAATAAGCGCCGTCATCACTGCCATCATCACATTGGCCGTGCTGCTCTTTATGTTCTACTATGTCCTCCCGGGCGTGGAAGTTCCACCACAAGAGCACCCCTATGTCACGATGATGGAAGATCCTGGTGGCGAAATGCTCGCCAAACTTGGTGATACTCCCGAGCCAACAGAAAGCGACTCTAACGACCAAAACGAGCCTCAAACTTCCGAAAACACGGAAACGAACGACCAACCAGAGGGCGATGAGTTGCAAAACGCTGGCAAGGTGGCTCCAGAACCACCAAAGAATATCACCACCGACAAGCCTTCGCCAATGAAAGTGAAGGTGAAGGAGGAGAAAAAAGACGAGCCAAAGAAGCAGACCGGTTCTTCGAAACCGAATCCAAAGCCAGATGCAAAAGCGGCCAACCAGCGCAGTCAAGGCGCCGCTTCGCAAGAGTCGGAAACCGACAAGCGTATGAAAAATGCGTTTGGCAAAGGCACCGGCAGCGGCAAGACCCAAGGCACTCCCGACGGTGGCTCTTCTACTGGCGATGTGGAAGGTCATGGCACCATCGGCTCTGGGCTCGTAGGTTACACCGGGTCATACTGGGGACGTCCACACAGCCGCTATGAAGGCTCTGTAACGGTGAAAGTGACCGTCAATCCTCGTGGTAATGTGATTTCGGCAAAAGCCGTAAGCGGCACAGGCGAGGCATGGAAGCATCAAGAAGTGCGCGCATATTGCGAACGAGAATCGCTCAAGAGCCGTTTCTCGGTGCCTACCAACCGCACCACCAACGGCGACGGCACCATCACCTGGCGATTCAGATAACGAACAATAACACAAACCCTATACACACAGAATCGGGACATTTGCACAAATGCCCCGATTCCTATTTCATATCCCCCCCAAAAAATCATTTAGGTTTTTACTCTGTCATTGTATCAATGAACTTTCTGGGTTTAGTAGCCAATCATAAATAGATTTGATATGAATGGTCTTACCGGCGAACTCAACATCACGACTCTCCGCTAACGCTATCAACAAAAGATTGTCGCAGTTTAACACCGATGATGCGGCCACAAGAGAAGATATTTCGCGTTTATAAGTCTTTTCTGCGGCTATGTCATAAGCAACTTGTATCAGTTGGTAAGCTTTATTTTTGTCGCAGACTACGAAATCAACTTCCTTTTTGCTTGCACGAGGCTTGTAATAATAGACATCCATGAATTCATTGGCACAGCGCCTCAGCAGTTCAATATATACAACATTCTCCAATCGCCATCCGATATTTTCTGCTGCCATAGAATTCCCCCGATTATTCAGCAAACCAGAATCTATAACATAGGCCTTGGAGCCTCGCGCGCGTTCTTTACTTTTAAAGGAATGTTTGGTGAGCAACTGTACGAGAAAAGCCTGTTGCAAATACGAGACATACTTCTGCAAGGTTTTGTCTGTAAGGCCAAATGTGTCGACCATCCCCTCATAATTTACAATCTGGCAAGAGTTGCTAATCAGGTGATGGGCTATCTTTCGCAAAGATTCTACATTGCGAATTTTAAAACGTCTTTGGATATCCTTTAGCAGCACGGCCTCAATCAGGCTTTCAACATATCCTCGCTTGTTGCGCATATTTTGCATTTCAGGAAAGCCTCCGTTGTTTATATAATCCATAAAAGCAGCCTTTCTTTCGGCATCTGCTTTTGTGGTTAGGCCATTGATGTCGACCTTATGGAATGAGCAATATTCAGCAAACGAAAATGGATAAAGACGAATTTCGTTGTAACGCCCAGTAAGGTGTGTTGCCAATTCGCCACTAAGCAACTTGGCATTACTACCAGTGACAAAAATGTGCAAATCGGTGCGCAACAAGCGATTGACAAACAGATACCAACCATCCACATCTTGTATTTCATCAAGAAACAGATAAGGAATATCCGTCCCATACAACTGATAAACACACGACAAGACCGTGTTTAAATCTTCTGTTTGCACATTTACTAACCGATCATCATCAAGATTAACATAAGCATATCGCACTCCGCGCTCTTTTAGCACTTTATGACACAGCGTTGACTTGCCACTACGCCTCACCCCTATCACAACCTGAGCTTGAGAACTGTCGAATTCAAACAAAGATTCCTCCTTGCGAGCCACCCATTTTTGTAGTTTATAGTTCTTGATTTCCTCTTGTTGTTCCGACAGAACTTGCAATATTATCTTCTCATCAACCATAATTGTTTCATTTACTGAGTACAAAAGTAATCAAATTCCGATAAAACACAAACTTTTCGGGCACTAAACTCCGATAAAGTACACATTTTTAACTCACAAACTCCGATAAAATACAGGTTTTTACCACCCCAAATTCCGATAAAATGCAAGTTTTTTTTTTTGCGGGGACGGGTTATTTTACGGAGTGGATGAAGGTGATGATGTCGGATATCACTTCGGGTGAAATGGCTACGGGGTTGCCTACATAGTCGATACTTTTGGCCATGCTTTCGCATGGTTGGAAGAAATGGTTGAGCGATGGGTAGCGATGGATTTGCGCCTGTGGCACATATTTCTTGATAGCAGAGAGATTCTGCTCGGCATCCACTTGTGCATCAAGTTCGCCATTCAGCGCCATCATTGCCACATTCTTCGCCTTACCGAGCGCTTTGAGTGCGTCGGTGGGGTCGTATTTTATGAAGTAGCGATACCATGGCGAGGTGAGTGCCACTATCTGGGCGTTTCGCGCACCTATCGGCATTTCCGCCATAAGCGTTTTCAACTTCGTGGTCAGCATTGTCACGCTCTCCTCCGTTTCCACTGCATCATACACAGCACTCAGCATCTCTCTCGTTTCTTCTTTCCAACCATTTGGGTCGACAATTTTTGCCACCTTTTCGTTCTGCTTCATCAACAAATCCCTGCCCTTCACGCCAGGAGCAGCAAGCGTGACGATGAAGCGAGCACCCTTTGTGGCATTGATGATGGCAATCAATCCGCCTTCACTATGCCCGATATACCCCACGCGAGTGGAATCGATGCCTTCGTAGCCCTTGAGGGCTCGGAGCATAGCCAAAGCATCGGCGGCGAAGTCGGCAGTGGTTTCGTAGCCTGATGCCACACTTGAGCGCCCCACACCACGGTCGTCGCAGCGCAACACGGCTATTCCGCGGCGCGTAAGGCTGTCGGCAATAATGGCAAAAGGCTTGTGGTCGCCGATGGTCTCGTCGCGGTCTTGAGCGCCACTGCCACTAATCAGCGCCACTGCAGGAAACGGTCCCTTGCCAGCTGGTGTGGTCAGCGTGCCAGCCAATTTCACACCGCCATCGGCATCTATCACCACTTCGGTCTCCTTATATGGTTTCGGGGCCTCAGCCACTTTCACCACGCGCTTGAATGTAAGCGGGAAGGATTGTCCCATCTGCGTGAATTCGCCAGTCATTTCTGTGGCGTCGGCATTGAGGGCACCTTTATACATGGCGCCAATAGATGCCACTCCCACTGCAATTTTGTCGTCCTGCGCCGATGCCGTGCACGGAATGCCTGTGGCTCCTTGCATGGGGCTGTCGAGCGTGCAAGCATAAGCTTCGCCCTGTTTGTCGATGTGCAACACAAGTTTCAAACTCATAGCACCAACACTCAAATTGCCGGTCCATTAGCCACAAAAATCGGCAGCGCTTGCCGTCAGGCAAAATAGCCAAGAAAGGATATAAATGCAAAGTCGCTTCATAGTAGAAATAATTTATGCACAAAGATAAACAAAAATCAGTTTTTTTAGTACCTTTGTAAAGAAAACTATTGAAATCATCAACCCATGAGTGAAAACTACATTGTTTCGGCAAGAAAATACCGCCCCGCGAGTTTTGCGACGGTGGTAGGCCAGCAATCGCTCACCCATACGCTGAAGACCGCCATCGGCAGCAACAAGTTGGCACACGCCTATCTGTTCTGCGGTCCACGCGGCGTGGGTAAAACCACTTGCGCCCGCATTTTTGCGAAGGCTATCAACTGTGAGCACCTCACAGCCGATGGCGAACCCTGCAACGAATGCGAATCGTGCAAGGCGTTTAACGAGCAACGCTCCTACAACATCATCGAGCTCGATGCCGCCAGCAACAACTCTGTGGACGACATCCGCACCATCGTGGACCAAGTGCGCATCCCACCTCAAGTGGGTAAGTACCGCGTGTTCATCATCGATGAGGTGCACATGCTCACCACTGCCGCATTCAACGCCTTCCTGAAAACGCTTGAGGAACCACCCGAATACGCGATTTTCATTTTGGCTACCACCGAAAAGCAAAAGATTATTCCCACGATTCTTTCGCGTTGCCAAATCTACGACTTCGCTCGCATTAAGGTGCCCGACATCGTGGAGCAACTGAAATATATCTGCAACGACCGTGGCGTGACGGCAGAAACTGCTGCGCTCAACGTAATCGCCCAAAAGGCCGATGGCGCAATGCGCGACGCCCTTTCCATCTTCGACCAGGTGTCGGCTTCGTGCGAGGGCAACATCACCTATCAGCGTGCTATTGAAAACCTCAACGTGCTCGACCACGACTACTATTTCCGCCTCGACGAGGCTTTCCTGAAGAGCGACATCCCTTCGGCTTTGCTCATCTACAAGGAAATTCGCGAGCACGGCTTTGATTCGCAGTTCTTCATCAACGGTCTTGCCCAACATTTCCGCGACCTGATGGTGGCAAGCAATCCACAAACCGTGGTGCTGCTGGAAATGAACGATGAAATCGCTCAGAAGTTTGTAAACCAGGCACAGAAGTTTGCCCCTGCCTACTTCTATCGCGTGATGGACCTCTGCAATTTCTGCGACTTGAACTATCGCGACGCCAGCAATAAGCAATTCTTGGTTGAACTCACGCTCATCAAGATTTGTCAGTTGCTCACAGGCCCAATGCCTCCAGCCGGCGGCGACCAACCTCCCGTAAAGAAAATACAGGCAGCGCCAGCCTCAGCAGCACAACAACCCGCACAATCTGCGCCAGCACCAGCTCCTCAAGCTCAAGCGCCACAAGCGCCCGCCGCAAGCGCTGCTGCACAAGTCGCACCCTCTCCCATAACATCATCCCCGGTGCAAACCTACACACCGGGGCACATGATGCCACCTCGCCCTGCAGCACAGCCTCAACGACAGCCTGCACAGAGCAAGATGCCTCGCATCTATATCAACAACAAGAAACTCGCGGCAGAAGTGGCAGCAGAGAAAGCTGCATCAACCAAAACACCGAAAGCGCCCACTTTCACAGAAAACAAGCCTATCAACCCAGAAGAATTTGCTAAAGCCTGGAACAGATACCCTGATGCACACCCTCAGGACATCATCGTGACCAACGCAATGCGACGCGCTGTGCCTACGCTCGTCAGCGGAGCGCACTACAAAATGATGTCGGCCAACGAAGGCGAAGCAGGCTTTATCAACAACAAGCTTACCGACATCCTCTATTATCTAAGAAACCAACTCCAGAACAACACCATCACCATCGAAGTGGAAATCGATAAGACCATCAAAACACCAACCATCATGACCGAACGCGAAATCGTGAACGACATTCTCTCTCGCCGTCCCGAATTCGCCACCTTCATCAAAGATTTCGAGCTCACCCTCATCTAACTCCCCCACCCTCCTATCACCACCATAAAAAAAAGAACACAGACCCGAAAATCTGTGCTCTCATATATCTTTTGCACTGCGCCAAATCCCGAAATATCCGGTATTCCTCAGCTAAACCCCGGATTAGCGGACGATGAGGATTTTGGTCACTGCGGCTTCGGTGCCGTCGGCTTGCGACACATACACGAAGTAGACGCCGCTACGAACGCGCTCAGCGCCATCAACGGTGCCGTCCCATGTGCAAGCACCACCCGTGCTCTTTAATTGCTTCACAACGTTTCCGCTGGCGTCGGCAATCTTCACCAGCGTGTTGTCCATCAGGCCACTGATTGTGATTAGTCCGTAGTAGTCGGGGCGTACAGGGTTTGGATAAGCATACACATTGCTATAACTGTTTTCGGCAGGAGTGCTGTTGGTGCGATACACCATCATACCATTGCTGGTGGTCACATACACTGCATTTGAATATGGGTCGCAGCACACGCGGTAAACGACATCGCTCAGCAGCGGACTGTTTTCTGTATTGAAGTGAGAAATCACAGTGGTGCCATCGGCGCTCACAAGAAACAGGCCAGAGCCATTGGTAGCAAGCCACTTGCGGTTGGCAGCGTCCACTGCCACATGAGTCACCCCTATGCCATTGAGCAAATAGTCGGCAAGGTTGGTGCCATCGTTGCGAGGCACTTTTATGTGGTTGAGGCGGAAGTTGCCCGAGAATGCCTCGTTGGGATTGAATGTGAGCACACCTTCGTTGGTGCCCATCCACACTGTGCCATTAAGGTCTTCGGTAAGCGTGTAGATATAGTTCCAGTTAATCACATTTCCATCCTGGTCATAGAGCGAACCAGAAGAATAAGCCTTAGTAGAAGGCTTTGTCGATGGTGTGCCACCATCGTTGATGAAGAAGAGTGAGCCCCCAAACTCGCCGTGCGAGAATATCTTCACGTTGCAGTGGTTCAGAGTGGCAAGAGTGGAGCGCTTGGTGGCTTTGGCTTCGGGCACATTCACCACAATCCAGTCGCTTTCAGTCACAGTCTTTTGCGCTTGCTTTGCCTTTGGAAGCACGAAGAAGTTTTTGCCGATAGGCGCGCTCGACTCTGCTGCCCAAAGGTTTCCGCCCTTGTCCATCGCCAGGGTTGGATGGCAGTAGTAGCCCGAAAGGGCGTGTTCCATTGGCGAATTTTCCCAGTTGTAGGTGTTCACCACCTCTCCATTGGTCACTTTCTGGATGCCATTCCACCAGTTGCCCATAAAGTATGTGTTTTCTTCGCTCGTAGAGAACACTGGGTAATAACTGCCACCGTTTTCAATGGTGGGTGTTGGGGTCACATCCTTCACGGTCATGCCATCGAATGTGTTCACGCCAACTGGCAAGTTTTGGTCGTTAATAAACGAATTAGAGCCCGTACTGGTCACATAGAGCAAGCGTTGTGCATCGTTGAAAACGAGATAGAACGGGGTTTCAAACGTCAGTGCCGCGGGTTTGTAGTAGGTGGAGTCTGTAGCCTTATGCAGACCTTTCTCGCCCACGGCCCAAAGCGTGCCGTCGCCGCCCTTGTTGGCGCTGTACATCTGCTTGCCGCCATCCACTTTCACGAAATTAGCGCCAGTGGCATCAAGCGTCAGATAGCAGTCGTTAGTGATGCAGTTGAGCAAATATCCTTTAGGGGTCGACTGCAAATTGTTTGTTAAGTAGGGCTGACTTTCCGAGTTGTTGATTGTCATTTCTCCCCTCTCGTCCACTTGCACATCGCCCGTGAAAGTCCAGCCGGTGCACACGAGCAACTTCTTGTCGGTGAGCGCGCGCAAGCGTCCGCTATCGTTGTGGAGCGAACCCTTTGCCAATGGCATCGACCCGATGGTTTCGTAGTGCTTGCCCACAAGGCCATAGTGAATTTCAGTGCCTTGACTCAGGAGCAAATAGCTTCCCATCTCTGCCACAGAATTCACTTTTTGGCCAAAGATGTGCGACTCAAGCACTTCCCACTTATTGTCGTTAATCACCACATAGCCAAAGTCGGTGGCCAAATACGCACGTCCCTTTGCTGTGAAATTCACATCGTTGATAGCCTTCGACATCGTGAGCGAAGCCGCCTTTACGTCGGGCATATTGATGATGTCGCCATCGCTGGTGATGATGTCGATGTTTGAATTGTCGTACACCACCATCAAATAGCCACGATAGTCGTTGTAATAGATATTGCTAATCACCACATCATTGAGGTAATTGGCACGATTCAAGCTCTCATTTTCCTTCGTATCTTTGTCGTAGCAATACAGGCAGCCGCTGGCCAGGTAATACACCTTATCGCCCGCGTCCACCACATTTTGGATTTTCGAACCAAGGAAAGATGGCATCACTTGCCAATTCGAGGCCGACGCACAAGCGAAAGACAAAGCCGCTATCAAAAGAGAGAAAGTTTTCTTCATCATAGTCGTGAAAATTTAGGAGCGCCACACATCGACGCATCATTCAATACAGCGCGCACGCACACACCTCGCACGCAGGCGCACATATTCTTAACTCTATAACGCAAAACCTCAAAAAAAATTGTAACCCTTCCTAAAAAGAAAGTCTTACAAAACCACAAAAAATACGGGGTGTCATTCACGACATTCAGACAAAGCCACCCCCAGACCGCCCGAGAACAAAACCGAAGAACACTAAAAAGTCACAAATTGTAAGGAGCTGGCTTGTTCTGGCTGGAAGCCAGCAGTAGAGTAACCGTGGGGAAAACCGACGAAGGAGATTTTGCCCACGGATATGAAAGACCAAACCCCAATCTCTGGCTGGAAGCCAGTACCATCACGAAATTTCCATAGACTTATGCGACCAGCACGCAATATGCAAAGTGCAGGCCTACAGACAGAACACAACAATTGCCACTTACAATCTAAAAATAGCAATTCTAAAATTTTAAGTTTTTCAGACAGTCTCCCCCTAAAATATAAAAACTTATTTTGTGGTAAATCGGCAACGAGGATAGTTGGAGCACCCCCAAAAAGTTCCATATTTACCTTGACGTTGCACTAAACTGCCACCACAATTGGGACATAAACCCGCACTAATTTTATTTTGCTTATTTTGTAATGACGCCTGAACATTTCTAACATGGGCAGAATTACCAACTAGTTTTCTCACATTATTCTGGTCTATGAGACTCGAAATTGCCTGCACCTGTTCTGTTGACAAGCACTCTTCTTTGTAACCTTGAATGACGCTCAGTAAATACGAACTATAGACAACATGGTATCGAGAGTCAACATTTGTGATATCACTCGAATCTGTAAACACTACTATCGGAACAACTTTCACATCACAATGAGATTTCAATAGATTTTCAACATGGTAAGCATGTCCTAATGATTGCTTAACAGGGTTGTATAAACGACTCTTTTTTACGTAAGTGTAGGTTTTGTACCATTTCCGGGCATAAGTAACCTCTGTAACTATTAATTGGGTCCATTGTTCTCTATTGTCGTTTCCAAAAATCTTACCGCGATAGTTCTTTGTTTCAATCACAAAAACCCCAAATTTTGAAACCACCACATGGTCTATTTGCGTAGTTCCCGATTTTGTGGAAAGAACAACATCGTTTATTGTCACATAATCTTCAGGAAGTTTCTCAAGAATTTTGGAAATGCGAGCTTCACCACGCCTTCCCTTATATTGCGGAGAATTGACCTTTGCAATATAGAAACTTATAGCAACCAAAGCAACTATAAATACAATAACCATAATCTGAATTTTTGAGAACTTGGAAAATGCAGAAATGGGTGTGGCCTTTGTTGATGGAGCCACACCCATTCCCTTGTCATATTACTTGCTTATGTCTTATTCTTTGTTGTGAAACACCGGAATTTCACGGCTCATGCTCTCTTCAAGCGAGATGAGCGTTTCGGTGGCAGTAACGCCAGCGATGTGCTGAATCTTGTCGTTGAGCAGCTCCATCAGGTGCTGGTTGTCGCGCGCATAGAGTTTCACAAGCATAGTGTAAGGGCCTGTGGTGAAGTGACATTCCACAATTTCCGGAATTTTTTCCAATTCAGGCACCACGGTGCGATACATAGAGCCACGCTCAAGCTTGATTCCGATATAGGTGCAGGTGGTGTAGCCAAGTGTTTTTGGGTCAACATGATAACCCGAGCCGGTAATCACATTCAAATCCACCATACGCTGGATGCGCTGATGCACAGCAGCGCGCGACACACCACAATCTTGCGCAACATCCTTTGAAGGGATACGCGCATTTTTCATAATTATTTGAAGAATCTTTTTGTCAAGATTATCGATTCTCTCCATCGTATTAATTCTTTTTGGTTTTTTCTTGGTCGCAAATATAATATGTTTTTTTGAAAAACAAATCAAAATGACGCATTTTTTGCGCATTTATGTTGTTAAACATACTTTTCACCACCCAAAAAACACCAATCTCACCCAAATCTCCTATCTTTTTGCCACCACACCTAACCCACCTTGCTTTTTATAGACTACCTAGTCACCCAAGTCATTCTAGTCACTCTAGATTACATTCTATATTGTTTATATCTTTTTATTTAACTGTTCTTTGAGTCTTTTTATTTCGTCTTGCTGCTCGTAGTAAGCTCTGAGGGCGCGTTGCTTGAGATTTTCATTAGCGGTTTGCCATTTCTGCGCTTCTGCCTCACGAAAAAAAACGCGAGGCATATATAGATTCACACTTCTTTAAGTTTAAGCTCTTTCAACCGAGAGCTTATTTCTTCTTCATCAAGATAAAAACAGACCTTAAAATTTGAAAGCAGGTTCTCAAGAAGAAGATTATGAATCAATAATGAAATTGTGATTTTATACAACCATCTCTTATCCCTAATCACCTTTTTGGCATTGCCACCGCTTTGCGAAATTCCTATCTTCGCACCAGAGTTCTTTGGCATATTAATCTATTGGTATCGTCTTAACTTCTGAGCTCCGCAGGAGCGATAACTTCTTCACTCCTTAACTTCCATACAAGTGTTTCACCTGAA
>JAUNNJ010000037.1 GCA_030531495.1 Bacteroidales bacterium | reverse complement strand
ATCTAATTATTTATTGTAACTTTGTGGCGTAGATATAATTTTTCTGGTTATGAAACGATTTATCCTCATATTTGTGATGCTTGCGCAAGTGGCAGTGGCTTTTGCTGGCAAGCATGTGATGATTAGCGACACGCTCACTGATTCGAAAATATATCCAGGCACCGTACACACTCTTCAAGTGTATGTGCCCGACCAGTACACAGGCGAGCAGCCCGCTTGCCTCTATGTGGGGCTCGATGGCGTGCTGTGCAATGCTCCCACGGTGATGGACACCCTCATCTCGCAGGGCAAGATGCCCGTTACCATTGGCGTGTTTTTGCAGCCGGGCAAGATAACCGATGCCATGGGCAATGTGGTGCGTTACAATCGGAGCAACGAATTTGACCGCACGACCTCCACGTTTGCCGAATTCATTGAAAAGGAAGTGCTGCCCGAAGTGAAAAGGCTTTCGGATGGCAGCGGACGTCCAATCAAGATTTCACATCATCCCGAAGACCACATGATTTTCGGTTTGAGTAGTGGCGGTATTGCTGCGTTTATGGCGGCTTGGCACAGACCTGATATGTTTTCGCGTGTGTTTAGTGGCGTGGGCACATTCGTGAGTATGCGTGGCGGTAACGAGGTGCCTATGTTTGTGCGAAAAGGCGAGCCACGTGCACTGAAGGTGTGTTTGCAAGACGGCTCCGCCGATGCTTGGAATCCGCTGTTTGGAAGTTGGTATGAAGGCAACCAGATGCTGGCTTCGGCACTCGATTTTGCCGGTTACAAGACGAAATACGACTGGAGCGACGGCGGCCACAATACCAAGCGCGCCACTGAAATCTTTCAGGAAGTGATGGAATGGATGTGGGAAGGATGGCCTGCCGACATCGTGCCGGGCACCACACAAAACGATTTGCTCAGCAAGGTGCTCGTGCCCGACAGCGAATGGGAAAAGCCCGACACCGTAGTGAAGATGCCAAGCACTTGGGGCAATATGGTCTACTATCCAGATATGAGCCTCGGTGTGAAGGTGGTGAAAGGTAGCAATTGCCTGAACCAAGTGGTGGTCGATGATGGCCAGAATATGTATGAACAGCCTTTCTACTGGTTGCACAGTTATGATAATTCGCAACTCGAAATCGGTCCGATGGAATTTGACGCCGACGGTAACCTTTGGGTCACCACCAACGCCGGCATCCAGATTTGCGACCAGAATGGCCGTGTGAGAGGCATCATAAGCCTTCCAAATCCTGCCGAGAAAACCAAGTGGAAATCAATCAAGATTGAAAACGGAGCCGTGATTCTGATGGACGAAGAGCAGAATGCCTACGCCCGCCCATTCCATGTGAAAGCGCCTCAAGGCGGTGTCCGCCCCAAGAGTCAAGGCCAGGGCTAATTTTTTTGAGAAATAAGAGATTAGAAGTTAGAAATCAGATATTAGAAATTAGATTTCCCCGAGCGCTCAGAGTCATCTGCGACCGCTCGGGGAAATTTATCTTCACACCCCTCTGATATATAGGATGCTATCAAACAACAACATTCGGCGGATGGGAATTTGTGGGCTGGAGTAAACGAAAGAGTCCGTTACTTCATTTTTTTTATTTCTCTTCTTAAGAAATCCTGCATTGCAACGATTGAGTTCATTTTACATTCAATTGCATCAGCATATAGATGATACGAATTGGCTATATGTTCAGCTTCAACTTTAATTTGTTCAATGGAATATCCTTTTGATTTCATTTCTGCCATTCTTGCAAATGTAAGAGAAATAATATCAGACAACTCCAATAATATACTGTCTATCTTATTAAGTTCAAACTCTTTTGTAATTCCTGAAAAATCATAATACAAAAGAATTGCATTTTTGTTTTCTTTAGATTTCTCCTGAAAGCCATTAACTCCATCAATAGCCTTTTGTAATAGCTCTATTTGTGCAAGTGTGGGTTCGGATGAAAACTTTTCCATAACTGATTTGAGAGAATATAACACCTCCCACATCCCTAACAAATGTGCCATTGCATCTTCCATTACTTCTAATTGGCGTTGGAGGATGATTCTCTTTCTGTCTCTTGTGTATTGCCTTTCAGATGATATGAAATCAAGTGCCCATTTTAAAACTAATGTAAAAATGGGAACAATAGCGCCTAATATTAAAGTCAGAATCAGTGTAGTATCCATATTGATAAACAATTTTAGTGAAACTATAAAACAGAAGTTATATATTCCATACGGGACTTATTGTTGTAACTGGGTAACTGGGTATCTTGATAGCCCCGCCACCTTTGGAGCCACTTTGCAGTTTTCTGCTGCTACGACCAATTTGAAGCGTACACATCGTTCATCGGACATGAAGAGATACACCACATCACCTACAGCGAAGCGTGCTCTTCCCATTCTCTAACTGATGAACCCAAGCGAATGAATTGCATCAGCATGTCTGCACCTTTTTCGGTTGGCAAAGGCAAGCCATGTGCGGTTGTGTGGCATAAAACAAAGTTAAAATAATGTTGATAATTTCATCAGCAGTTGACTAAAACCAATCATCTGCTCTGATGTAAAACTTTCACAATGGTTTTCTATGTAATCTTTTATTGGTTTTTCCGATATGTTACCTCCAGAATGAAGATCATGGAACGATGAAATGGAATGGATTCTATCTAAACATGCTTGATAAGCGTCAGGGGTAACTAAGTCTTCCAACAAAACAGAATCAGAAGGCTTAATTGATGAAGGCAACCTATCCGTATCATAATCTCTTTGATAGAAAATTCGTTTGCATTTATCAGGAAATTCATTTATTATCGTTTCGACATCAGTCCATCCTTTTAAACCTGCACTATCATAATCAAATAAGAAAACAAGTTTGTTGACGCAGTCCATTGAATTTCGGAAGGCTTGTTCAAACAGTTCTTTAGCCTCAGAAGCACCATTGAAAGAAATAATAGATACATCCTCTAATTTACGATAATCCGGAAATCTCTTTATTGCCGTTTTTATACAATTTACATCACTTTTACCTTCAACAAGTAAGTATGAATTAGATGTGGAATAAAGAGAGCCATCAAGAACTGTCAAAGTGTCATTTGAGAGTTTTTTGATAAGGCTATTCTTTGATTCTACAATCTTGCCCTTCTCAATATAGAATAAATTATCTTGATTATCGTCTTGAATCATCTTTACGAACATTGGCGAATGAGTTGTCATGACAGTCTGCCCCTTAAACTCTGAGATAAATTTAAGGAGGTCTTTCTTCATTGCGATGTGAGTATGAGCATCTGGTTCGTCAAGTAAGACAAGGGAATTTTCGTCTCCGAGTACCTTTGTGATACAATTTATGAGGATAAGTTTCTTTTCACCCTCACTCAAATCGTCAAAATTGTATCCATTGACGCTAATATCAATGTTCTCAATAACCTTGTCAGCACTTAAAGCTGGTTCACTGCTTTTATCTGGCATATGAAGAAAATACAAATAGTAGAATACAATTTGATCGTTAGTTAATTCTGGGTATTTTGAACATCCCAGATCAACATCTTCGTCATTTTTAAGATCATTAATTTGTACTCTTGAATCTGCATATTTGCTTATAACTCTGTTATACCAATTTGAAGCGTCATGTGCTTGTGGGTTCGCACCTTCTTTTGTAATGAATTGAACATTGACTGATTCTATGTCTATATGAAGTTTGTCTGTGATGAAGTTTTTGACCTCATCATCTTCGCTGAACAACAATGATAAGAAAGCGATTTTCCAGCAAAGTTTGTTGATGTAAAGAACTTTAGGTTTATATTCACCGCCTCCAATAGCGTTGTTGAAGAAATCAACATAATAGCTATTAAATCCGGAATCCCACAATCTATTATCTTCGCCACTGTAACAAGCTATTAGTGATGAAGGCAAATCGCCTTCTTTAATAGCGCCATTTTCAAGGCTATCCCCATCGGTAATGTCAACGCCATGCTCTCTTATATCATAAGTTATACTATATTGGCTGAATGGGAATGTCACTTTTATTCCCATAATATGAGCAAACAACAAGCTAATTGCTTCAAGTAGATTACTTTTACCAGAACCATTTAAGCCTATTAAAGAGATGTATCCAGTATTATCCTCAAAGGAAAAACTGGAATTTAGATTCTTATAATGATTTATGTGTAGATTTCTAAGTTTCATAGCTAATCAAAAATTATATGTTCGAAAGAAGAAAAAGCCTTTTCTTTGAGTAAAGGTATTTCTTTTTCATTTTGCTTTGCTGTTATATACATCTTATCCAATGTTAATACAATTTGATTTTGTATTTCAATTGGAGGAACGACTATAGGGATTTTTCGTATCTTGTCTTGATTGACAATAGGAAGTGTCGTCTTTGATTGAGCTGCTGTAGCAATGTCCCGATTGTAGTTCAGATAGTAATATACATATTCTGGGTTTATCTTACTGCTGTCAATTGTGAACCCTGTAATTTGCTGATTAGACGAAACAAATTCATCCTCAACAATACCAACTTTACCAACGGTTGATCCAATACCAACAAATAAGATATCTCCCCGATGAAACACCCTCGCTTTCTTATCGGTTATTGCCAAATCGGTTATTGTTCGTGATGAACATGTAAGATATTTATCGTTACCTAGATCCGCAGGAGTAAAAAATTTCACATCTCCATCAAAGTATTCAGGATGAGTTGTTGGTGGAGTAGTTCCAGTCGAAATTTGCACTATATATTTACCTAAACTATAAATATGGTATTTACTTTCTATCGAGAATGTTTCGGCAAATGCATCCCATCTTGTAGTTGTGTCTTTTAGACGAATGAATTGTAGCAAAGACTCATTGGCTTCAGCCTCTTTCTGTTTGATGCCGAGCAGGTCTGTGATGACCTTATGTGATTTTTGAGATAAAGATAAGATATCTTCCTGCTTATCAGAAGCCTGTTTTATATGTTCGTTATATTGATTCAGAATCTTTTTCTGTTCCTCTATGCTTGGCAAAGGAATTTGCTGATTTAAGAAAGCTTTTTCTTGAAGATAGTGTCTGTTTGTTGTTCCATTGCTACTTTTTTCTGCAAATGAAAGAAACTCTTTGGACTTAGTTATTAAAGTTAAAAATTGTGGATTGATTTTGCTATAGTCAACATCGAAAGTCCAAAAGTTTCCTGTAATGATTGCTTTTTCTGCTATTGCTGGAACAACGCCAAAAGCTCCATTTCGAGCATCTATTTTTGACAACAGGAATTGACCTTCATGTATTAAAAATTGCTTCTTTGTACCAATATTTTTTCCATCTTTTTCATCTCTAATGGATATATTTCCTCCTTTTGTGCTTACAGTTACTCGTTTATATATAACACCATCTTGAATATCAATAGATTCTTTTCTGCGTGTCAGGAAAGATCTAATTCTTGCCATTGGAAATCTCTTTGTGAAGCCAAGATCTTCCTCATCTGCATATTGGACACTCCAGTTCGGAATGTCCTTTAGATTTGCAAAATGGAGGAATTTGAATGTTGCCGTTGCCATATCAATGTTTCTTTGCGTTATAGAAAACTTCGTCTACCTTGACCATGAAGCCATCTACTTCTGTTGAGCGTGTCATATTGCCATCATCATTGTAATGGTATGATTTTACAACATGAGGTTTGTACCATAGGTTATTCTCCTTGCGATACTTGGTAAACTCTTCAAGAAGTGGCTCAAGGTCATTCTCAATCCTTATACCAATAGAGTTGATACCAGCACGCTTAATGTCTGCAATTGGAATAACGTAATCAAAACGTTGTTTAATCAACGCCTTGGCTTCTGTCTCTATGGCAGTTTCTATTTCCTTTTTCCTTGCACGGAGTGTCTTCTTCTCGGATGCAGGTTTTGCATTTTTACCTCTCTTTGCAAGATCTCCTTCTATCACGTGCAGTTCGAAAGCATACTTGTCACGCACCTCGGAATATGCCTGTTCCTTGATGTCATCATACTGTTTCTGTTCATCCTCTGTGAATCGTTTGAAGAACATAAGGCTTGGCTTTACGGTCGCACCAGCAGCCATAAATACCTCCTGAGGGATGGACACAATGAGGAGAATCATAGCTCTGCCTTCAAAGTATTCACGTACATTCTGAAGGTTGGTATTATTCAATACACCTTCTGGCAGAACAATACCCAAACGTCCACCTGGTTTTAGCAGATTGATGCAACGGTCAATGAAGAGGACTTCTGTAAGACCACTCAGCTTGCCGACACCGAACTGGTCAAGGAGTGCTTCGCCGATATGGTCGTTTACTTGTTTAAGTGCATTGCGGTATTCCTCTCCATAACGTTTAATGTAAGCATTAATTTTTACTTCATCCGTAAACTTGTCTGCTTCGGTTATCTTAATATCCTTGTCAACACGAGAACCGAAAGGCGGATTGGTCAGGATTACATCGAAACGTCCGTCCCAAATACCATTAACATTCAAGAGACCATCATGATGATGCACGCCACCGTGACCGTCGCCATGCATAATCATATTCATCTTTGCGGTACGCGCCATTCGTGGATTGGCATCTGTTCCATAGATGCAGTTGAACGAAAGGCTGCGAAGACGACCTTTCTCATTGCTTATATCAACTTCATAGTTCATTTTGGCAAAAGCATCAGATACTTTAGTATCAATGACCTCCTGATCTTTCGTCTTTAAGTCACCATAGTTTTCCGGTATGAGTTGAGCTTTCACTTCTTCCTTGCGCTCTTCAAGTTCGTTTTCTATTTGTTCTCGGACATATTCAAACGCACGAATCAAGAAACCTCCACTTCCGCAGCAAGGGTCACAGACATATTCACCCTCTTGAGGGTCAAGGGCAGACACCATGAAATCCACTATAGTTCGAGGAGTAAAGAACTGACCAAGTTCACCACGGAATGTACGTCCAAGGAATTTCTCAAACGCAATACCCTTTACATCGTCTGAAGTTGTTGACAGATTGTATATCTGCAATTCCTCGACAATCTTTTCAAAACTTGTTTCGCGAATGCGGATAGTTTCGTTTTGTTCAAACAGATTGTCTTTCGAGAAATCCTCCTTGGTCTTCTCAAACAAGAATTGATAAAATTCCGGAGCATCTTTTGATTTATATGAATTGTAACTTGACTTTGCTTTAAGAAAAGCATCTTTAGAGAAAATCTGAGTGCCTGTATTATCACGTTCATAGCGAATCTTAATGAACAAGATTTTGCTTATTTCATCAAAAGCTGCTTCTGGAGAAAGTTTGTCGTTATTACGGATGATATTGTGACACTTGTATAACAGGCGTGAGAACTCGTCACGAGTAAAAGCCTTTGTTTGATTGAGCAGTTCCTTGACTTTCTTCTCATTATTTGCCATCTCGGCAGTAGGAATATCTACAATTTCTTCAAGCTTTTTAGGTATCTCACCCTTCACGAACTTAAAGATACGTGTCTCTTTGAGATTAGTTGTAACAAAGAAATCCGCACCTGCCCATGCAGCATAGTTATAACCTTGGTAATAATCTTCTTTACGTATGGTTACACTTTCAGCTTTGCATTCTACGATAATAAAAGCGCTTTTGTTAGCAATCTTATCTTGAACCGACTTCCAAATGACAATATCAGCGCGTGCAGACCCTTGACCTCGATGAGAGTTCGTGACTTTAAGTTCCTGATCCATCTGCTTAAAATCATAGCCATAGCTATCCGCCAATCGGCAGATGTATCTTTGTCGAACTACCTCCTCTGGCTTCAGAACTAACCATTTGTCTTTTAGAGGTGCGTATATTTTATTGTCTTTTATCTGAATTTCCATTGCTCAAAATTTCTGAATGTCATTACTTTTTCGGTAGCACCTTCTTTTCTTCCGATGCTAATCTGCGTTCTACCTTCTTGACGTCCTCACCTGCAGGGAGTCGCTCAGGAACAATTCCACGGCTTAGTAGCATGTCACGAACGGCCTTGTTGTTGTCAACATGTTCTTTCTCAATGGATGACATTCCGTGGAGGTCCTTCTGCTGTACATTGACACTCGTCATCTCTGCAGCAAAGTCTTTGGCCTTAATGCTTATCGTGGGGAGGAAGTCTGCAACCGCGCGGTTAGCAGGTGCTCCTAACTTGCGCTTCAACATTGCAGTGCTCATGCGGAAAAGTGCCTGGTCGCCTTTGCTTCGGATGATGCCAAAACCCTTATCGTCTACACCACGCTCATAGAGAACTCCTGACAGTTGCTTTTCAGTTTCTGCCAATTTGTGACGTGCCTTCACGCGTTCGAATTCCAATACTCTACGTTCCACCATCTCTGCTATACGGGTCTGTACGGCAAAGTAGTTCTGGGCAAACGATATTTCGGGTTTGCGGGGATCTCCGTTTTGGGCTACAAGGTAACAAGCATAGCGAGTGAGCATATAGTCGGCAACTTCGCGAACGGAACCGCTTCCAAGCTTGACCATTTTCCCGATGCTGGGAAAATGGTCAGAAGGATTGACTCCAGCATTTTCGCACGCATCCATTGCTCTTGCTATAACACCTTCAAATCGTTCCCATTTGGCATATCCAAGAATACCACATAATTCACGAGCACTCCAGCATTCCACTCCATCATACTCGCATGCAATGGATTCGAACTTGTCGAACAAATTCTTTATTTCTTCAGACTTCATATTTTTACTTTTTCTAATTATTCACCCTATAAGCTTTTTCTTGTTGTTTTCTACATACGTTGTTATTGATAAGTTTACAATCAAGATTCTTGTTCTTGGTAAAACTCTTCTTGCCTTATCAATTCCTGTACAGGTACCCCAAGAGCGTTTGCGATTGCAATAAGAGCCTCAAGGCTTGGTTGGGTGGTATTGGTTACCCACTTCGAGACAGTTGCCGGATCCTTGCCCAATTTGTCTGATAGCCATTTGTTGTTCAGGTCGCGTTCTGCAAGCACTACTCTAATTCTATTTAATTTTGCCATGATTAAATCGCTTTGTTTACTACAAAAATACTAAAAACAAATGAAATGGCTGTAAAAAAGTTCAAATATTCACTATAAATACACAATATTTTGATTAGTTTGTCAATCTTGTATATGCAAAAATCCTTGTGCATACATAAACACGGTGTAGTTGTGTCCTCTGACAGTCAGTCGATGGTCTGTGTTAAGAGAATGTCGCAAGTTTTTGCTTTTTATGTAGTTGCAATTGTGCAGAGGTGAGGGTTAGTGAAGCGATTCCACTAAAATTTCCACCAGGCGAGGTAGCGCATAGTGGTCGATTTCCTCTTCCGGAATCCAAATGAAATCGGATGGGAGAGATGGCCGATTTTCGGCTTCGAGCAGAAAAAAGTCGGCATAGAGCACACGGTGGGTGAGCACATGCTTCACTTTTTCGCGCACTAAAGTGAGTGTGCCTTCCATTGGCGGTATCTCTTCGTTTTCAATCAGCAGTGGTTCCCATAGGCCTTGCCAAATGTCGCCCGAGGGGCGGCGATGGATGGCAATTTCTCCGTTCACTCTGATGTAGACGAATTTCAGGTTGCGAGTCTTGATGGTAAGTTTCTTTAATTTTACTGGTAGTGTGTCAACAGTGTGATTATGAAGCGACTGGCAACTATCGGCAATTGGACAATTGGCGCACTGCGGATTTTTCGGTGTGCATTGTATGGCTCCGAAATCCATGATGGCTTGATTGTAGGCCGACGCCTGGTTTTCGGGGAGCAGATGTTGCGCAAGCGAGGCAAACTCCTTCTTCCCCTCTGTGGAATTGATGGGGGTGGAAATGCCGAAGTGACGGCTGAGCACGCGATACACATTGCCGTCGACTACGGCAGAGGGAATGCCGAAAGCAAACGACGCAATAGCTGCTGCAGTGTAGTCGCCCACGCCTTTCAGCTGCTTGATGTCCTCAAGTGTGTTTGGAAATGCCCCAAGTTCCTTGATTTGCTTGGCGGCAGTGTGAAGATTTCGTGCACGGCTATAGTAGCCAAGTCCTTGCCAAAGGCGTAGCACTTCATCTTCTGTGGCATCAGCAAGCATTTCTACATTAGGGAATCGGTCCATGAAGCGGTGCCAATAGTCACGCCCCTGCTCAATACGCGTTTGTTGCAAAATCACCTCGCTGAGCCAAATGGGATAAGGGTCGGAAGTGTGTCGCCACGGAAGGTCGCGGCCATTTTCAGCATACCATCGGAGCAAAGCAGAGGCAAAAGGATGCATCATTTTTTAGCCTCCTTTCGTTTGAGAAGGCGGATTTCGGCCTTCTGTTTGTCGGTGGCGCGAAACGATTCACATATTTTCTGCAGCGCCTTATTGTGAGTGAAGTCATCAAGATTGTTTTTCTTGAGGTAAGGCATAGTCTGATTCGGCAGTTTTACATAGCATACCGAAATGAGCCACGCAATGGCCATCTTCACATAGTAGCCTTCATGATGGATTTTGTCCACTATTCGCAGAATTTCGGAAATGTGCGCCTCGTCGACAAACGCATCAAGCGCCATCACCACGGCAAAGCGCACCTCATATTCCTCGCTCGAGCCGAAATAAGGTTGGATAAAACGCCACCACGCTTCACGTTCACATTTTTTCGGCTTGAAAGTGGAACACACGCTGTCGCATACCGACCACGAGTTGATGCGAGGCACCCACTTTTCGATGAGCGAGAACCGCTCTTCCAGAGCCACGCCCTTCGCATAGCCGATCACCATGCCATGAAGCATGCGGCTCTCCATGAATTCGGTGTCGGCCTCTGCCACATATTGCCGCCAACTCTCATCTTTGGCAATGCATTGAGCGAGCTGACGCAGTTGGGGCACACGAATGCCGAGCACACCCTCCACATTAGGGTTCAGCATAGCCGCAAATTTCTTGTTGCCAGCCAGTGCCAACTCCGTCAAATGTTCCGATATCGTCTTACCTTTAAATCTGTACATGCGCGCGTGCGTTATATATTTTATGTGTCCCACAAATTTACAACTTTTCTTCGATAATAACTGCAAATTATTATGCAATTATAATTCCAAAAAGCAAGGATTGATGGCAGGTTGATGTTAATAACTTTTTTGAAAAATGTTAGAAATTATGCTGCAAAAATTTTGTTTAATTTAGAGATTAGGCATACCTTTGCATTACGAATAGAAAAGCACGCTTTGCTACTCGAGAAACACAAAATTTTCAACAATATTTTAGTGGTTCAGACATATTGTTCACCCACCTCCAGCTTGGATGGGAGATAAATATTTCTCACTTTTAGCGTGGTTGAAAAAGTATTAAAGAAGTGGAAGCCAATCGATTAACCGGTTTCTTACCAGAGAAAACACAAAAGGGAGCAACGCTGGGCTTGGGCAAGTTCCAAGCCCAGGGAGGCCAAAAGTAGAAACGAATTATTCACTTAATTTTAATCCAGAAAAATGAGAAAGAAATCCAACACAAAATCAAGGAAAACAGTGGGCACTCTTGAAGAGTATGTAGGTGCTTGGCGCAAGGCTTCTCGCGAGGAAGAAATTGCCCGCTACGGCCGGCCATTGTCGTTCGCCCGAGTGCATGTGTCGAAGAAGGCCTACAACCGAAAGCGCGACCGCAAAATCGAGTGGTAAACATCTCTTTTTATTATAGGAAAGATTCTCTACACACATTAACTATTGCCAGAAATTTGCACAATTTTTTAAAAATGACAGCCAGAAATGAGGTGGATATTGTGCTCATTTCTGGCTACGCTAATTTTTGTGTGGTGTTTTTTTATAGGAGGCCTTTGGTGGTGGGGAGGCGGTAGGTGAAGACGTCGCGGCGGATGGCTTGCTTGAGGGAGCGGGCGAGGGCTTTGAATATGCCTTCTATCTTGTGGTGCTCGTTGTCGCCTCGGGCGCTGATGTAGAGGTTCATGCGGGCTCCGTCGCTGAGGCTTTTGAAGAAGTGGTGGAACATTTCGGTGGGCATCTCGCCGATTTTCTCGCGGTGGAATTCTGCTTCCCACACGAGCCAGCTGCGTCCGCCGAAGTCGAGCGCTACGGTGCATTGGCAGTCGTCCATGGGGAGCACGAATCCATAGCGGTCGATGCCTCGCTTGCTGCCGAGTGCCTGGTGGAGTGCTTCGCCTAATGCGATGCCAGTGTCTTCGATGGTGTGGTGCTCGTCGACATAAAGGTCACCGTCGACTTTGATGTTGAGGTCGATGCCGCTGTGACGGCCGATTTGGTCGAGCATGTGGTCGAAGAAACCGAGGCCGGTGTTGATGTCGCAACACCCAGTTCCGTCGAGATCGAGCGTGATGTCGATTTTGGTTTCGGCGGTGTTGCGCACCACATGTGCTTTGCGTTCGCCACCGCGTAGGAAGTCGCTGATGCGCGCCCAGTTAGGTGCTATCAATGCGCAGGAATCGGAGAGGCTTGCCGCTTTCAGTTCGGCTTTGGCTTTCTCTTTGTCGGCAGCGATGAGGATACCTTTCGCTCCGAGGTTTTTGGCGAGCTGGATGTCGGTGAGTCGGTCGCCAATCACGAAACTGCCAGCCAAGTCGTAGTCGCCACTGGTGTATTTCCCCAGCAGAGCGATGCCGGGTTTGCGTGTGGGCTTGTGCTCGTGTTCGAAGGTGACATCGATAATGATGTCGTCGAACTTCACGCCTTCGCCTTCAAGCGTCTTCAGAATCATGTTGTGCGGACCTTCAAAGGTGGCGGTAGGGAATGCGTCGGTGCCGAGACCGTCTTGGTTGCTAACCATCACCAGTTCGAAATCGAGCGTGCGCGCTATGAACGACAAGTTGCCGATGGCACCCGGCAGGAATTCGAGTTTTTCAAATGAGTCGACTTGTTCGTCGATGATAGGCTCCACCACGATAGTGCCGTCGCGGTCGATGAAGAGGGCGCGTTTTTTATTTTGTTCCATAACTTTTGATTCCATTGATTACTGCATTGTTTTCGCTTTCGGTTCCTACTGTTATTCGTAAGCAGCCGAGGCATTTTTCCACTTTGTTGCGGTTGCGCACGATGATGCCCTGCGCTTGCAAATGGCTGTAGATGGCGTCGGCGTCCACCACGCGAACGAGCACGAAGTTGGCATCGGTGGCGAACACCTTCTTCACTTGCTCAAGTTCGTTCAGACTTTGGATGAGGCGAGTGCGTTCGCTGAGCAGCGTTTCAATCCATTGTTGCACTTCGTCGAGTCGGTCCATGTGCTTGAGGGCGAATTGTTGGGTGAGCATATTCACATTGTAGGGATATTTCACTTTGTTGAAGAGGGTGATGATGGCTTCGGATGCGAATGCCATGCCCAAGCGCACACCTGCACTGCCCCAAGCCTTAGAGAATGTTTGCATCACCAGCAGATTAGGGTAGCGGTCGAGCATAAATCGCATGGATTCTTGCGAAGAGAATTCGCCGTAGGCTTCATCGACCACCACGATTCCCTTGAATTCACAGAGCACACGTTCGATGTCGGCTGTGGCAAACGCATTGCCAGTAGGGTTGTTTGGAGAGCATATCCATATCACTTTTGTGTGGTCGTCGGTGGCGCCGAGCAGAGCATCAACATCGAGGCTGAAATCGTCGCGAAGTGGCACTTTGCGATATTCCACATCGTTGATGTCGGCACACACTTCATACATGCCGTAACTCGGTGAGATAGCCACTACATTATCGGTTTTTGGTTCGCAGAACACGCGATACATCAAGTCGATGCATTCATCGCTGCCATTGCCAAGAAATAGGCGTTCGGCTGCCACGCCCTTTATGGCCGACAAGCGTTCTTTCACCTGCTTCTGAAGTGGGTCGGGATAACGGTTGTATGGGCCATTGAATGGACTTTCGTTGGCATCGAGCCAAACACTTGCAGTGCCGCTGAATTCGCTGCGTGCCGAACTGTAGGGCGCAAGTGAAAGTATGTTGGGTCGCACTAATGCGTTGAGATTGAATTCCATATTTTCTTTTTTTGCTTTCAGTTTTTTTTGTTTTTTTAGTAAAAAAGAACCGTCCCTTTTTACTAAGTTTGGGGAGAAGCGGGACGCGCTTTTATTCGTCGCCGAGGCGCACTGCCACTGCCAGTCGGTGAGCCATCAGGTCTTCGGCTTCAGCCATTGCCTCTACTGCTTTTCCGATGCCTTCCAATCCTGCTTTCGAGAGGCGTTGGAAGGTGATTTTCTTTGTGAAACTGTCGATGTTCACACCACTGTAGGCCTTGGCGTAGCCGCTTGTGGGCAGCGTGTGGTTGGTGCCGCTGGCATAGTCGCCTGCACTTTCCGGCGAGTAAGGACCAAGGAACACCGAGCCTGCATTTTCCACACGCTCTGCAAGCAAATCGGCATCCACAGTATTGATAATCAAGTGTTCGGGAGCGTAATCATTCACAAAGTCCATCACTTCGTCGTTGTCCTTCAGCAGTATGATGTGGCTATGGCTCAGCGATTTCTTCATCATCTCTTGTCGAGGAAGTGTGGCAAGCATCTCGTCGATAACTTTGGGCAGGCGTTCGGCGAAAGCCGCATCGGTAGTGAGCAAAATCGATTGACTGTCGGGCCCGTGTTCGGCTTGCGACAGGAAATCGCTTGCCACGAATCGCGCATCGGCTTCGGCATCAGCCACCACCATTACTTCGCTTGGTCCGGCGGGCATGTCGATGGCCACACCATCGCTGTTTACCTGCATTTTAGCCTCCATCACAAAGCGGTTGCCCGGACCGAAAATCTTGCTCACACGGGGCACGGATTCTGTTCCGTAGGCCATTGCTGCCACTGCTTGGGCACCACCGCTCTTGAAGATATTTGCCACGCCGCATTTCCACGCCGCATAAAGGATGGCGGGATGCACTTTTCCGTCTTTGCCTGCAGGGGTGCACATCACCACATTTTTGCAACCCGCAATGCGTGCAGGCATCGCCAGCATGAGCACGGTGGAGAACAGTGGCGAATTTCCGCCAGGGATATATAGCCCTACATCGGCAATAGGCACCATTCGCTGGGTGCACACCACGCCAGGGCTGGTTTCCACGCTGATGTCTTGCATCACTTGTGCGCTGTGGAATTTCGAGATATTTGCGGCAGCCACATCTATGGCCATTTTCAGCTCATCGGAGAGCATTTCTTTTGCCGCTTCAATCTCAGCCTCGCTCACACGCAAATCGTTGAGCGCGACTTTGTCGAATCGCTCCGCAAAATCGCGCAGAGCCTTGTCGCCATCGTTGCGAACGGCAGCCAGAATATTTGCCACGGTGTCGTGAAGTTCGCGCGTGTCGGCCACTGCTCGCTTCATCAGTTCGGGCCATTCGGCACGACTTGGATATTTGATGGTTTGTATAGTCATTTCTTTCAGTTTTGTAACTTCTCTTTGCTTTTGGAAATTCCCAAATTTTAAAATGTGTCCTCTAATTCCGAATATTCTCTTTTACAACACCATTTCTTCGATGTTGAGCACGAGAATGCCTGTGGCACCCACGGCTTTAAGAGCATTGATGCAAGTCCAAAGTTTCTTTTCCTCAAGCACCGTGTGCACAGAGCACCAGTTTTCGTCGGCAAGGGGCAGAACAGTAGGGCTCTTGATGCCAGGCAGAATGGCCAACACCGCCTGGAGTTTTTCGCGAGGCGCATTCATCAGCACATATTTCTTGTTCTCGGCTTCTTTCACTGCCTCGATGCGGAACAGAAGTTCGTTGAGAATCGCCTGTTTCTCATCGTCGAGCTCGTTTTTGCCGCCAATCAGCACCGCTTCGCTTGGGAGCACTACTTCCACTTCGCGCAAATTGTTGCTAATCAAAGTGCTGCCGCTCGACACGATGTCGAAAATACCATCGGCCAGCCCGATGCCAGGGGCAATTTCCACCGATCCGCTAATCACGTGAATGTCGGCCTTGATATTGTTTTTGGCAAGGAAATCGGAAAGGATTTCTGGGTAGCTGGTGGCAATCTTCTTACCGTTGAACCATTCCACACCCTTATAGTCGGCCTCCTTTGGAATGGCCAGCGACAAGCGGCACTTGCTGAAGCCCAATGGGCGAATCTGTTTCACATCCTTCTTCTTCTCAAGCACCTCGTTCAGCCCAACGATGCCGATGTCGGCAGTGCCCGAAGCCACAGAGTCGGGGATGTCGTCGTCGCGAAGGAAAAGAAGTTCCACCGGGAAATTGCGGGAAGGCACCAGCAGTGTGCGTTTCACTGCCACAAGTTTTATACCGGCTGCTTTCAGCAGCTCCATAGTCTCTTCATAGAGGCGTCCTTTCGATTGTACGGCAATACGTAACATAATATTATCTGTTGGGTTTAGTTTGTTTTAAAATAAAAATCCGACCATCCTGCATTTCAGGAAAGTCGGTTCAAATCGTTTTCTGCTGTTATGAAATTCACATTCTCAATGCACAACGCCACTCAACTCTCCTCTAAAGGCAGCTGTAATGATGATGGTGATGGAAATGCATTTTGCTCATAACAAATAATCTATTTCGCCACAAAGGTAACACTTTTCTCAAAAACCACAAAATTTCCCTCCGATTTATTACCATTTCCGGTCGAATAAAACGGCTGAAATGGCTGAGTGGGCGCTCGCTTAGAGGGGGGCGAATGCCGAGAAAAAAGAAAAGGCTCAGAACCATGCCGATTCCGAGCCTTAAGATATCGTTGACGAAAAGTTGATATTCAAATGTTTATTCGTCTGTGAGGATGAGGTTGATGAGTGTAGTCACATCGCTTACATTCACTTCGTCGTTGCCGTCCACATCGCAAACGGTGTCGGCGAAGCTTGCTGTGCCAAGAATCTTGTTGATGATTGCAGTCGCATCACTCACATTCACCTCTTCATCTTCATTCACGTCGCCCTTAGGCGAGAAATCCTTCTCAATGATAGTGCCAAAATCCTTCCAATAAGCCGCCTCAGAATAAGCCGGCTTGCTACCTTTCGGCACATAGAGTGTGGCGCTTGAAGTTGGCACGTTGTTGAAAGTTTGGAGGCTAATGTTAAGTGGAGTGTTTATTTTGCAATACACCGAGGTCAAAGAACTGCAACGAAAGAACGCATATTCGCCAATAGTTGCTACGCTGTTGCCAATAGTCACAGAAGTCAAACCATTGCAGTCAAAGAAAGCTCCCTCGCCAATAGTGACCACGCTGTTCGGTATCGTAACAGAAGTCAAGCCGCTGCAATAATCGAATGCTTGAGACCTAATCGTGGTCACACTATTAGGAATCATGACAGAAGTCAATCCACTGCAATAAGAGAAAGCCCCCTTGCCAATGGTGGTCACGCTGTTAGGAATCGTGACAGAAGTCAATCCGCTGCAATTAGCGAACATTTGAGAGCTAATCGTGGCCACACTGTTAGGGATCGTGGCAGAAGTCAATCCTTTGCAATAAGAGAATGCACCCTCGCCAATAGTGGTCACGCTGTTGGGAATTGTCACAGATGACAATCCACTGCAATAAGCGAACGCGCTCTCGCCAATAGTGGTCACACTGTTGGAAATCATTGCGGAAGTCAAACCGGAACAATACTCGAACGCTCTACCTCCGATGGTGGTCACGCTGTTGCCTGTCGATACGGATGTCAAACCGCTGCAATGAGAGAACGCACCCTCTGCAATAGTGGTCACACTGTTGGGAATTGTTACGGATAGCAAGCCATAGCAATAAGCGAACGCTCCCTCGCCAATGATGGTCACACTGTTGCCAATCGACACAGATGTCAATCTACTGCACGAAGAGAATGAACTTTTTTCAAGGTTGGTCACGCTATTAGGGATCGATACAGAAGTCAATCCACTGCACGCAGCGAACGCACTCTCGCCAATAGTGGTCACGCTGTTAGGTATCGTAACAGATGTCAGATTACTGCAAAAATAGAATGCACCCTTGTCAATGGTGGTCACGCTGTTAGAAATTGACACAGAAGCCATGCCTCTGCAATGAGCGAACGCATTCTTGCCAATAGTGGTCACACTGTTAGGAATTGTGACCGAAGATAAGTAGATACAACTAAAGAAAGCCCCCTCGCCAATGGTGGTCGTGCGATATGACTTGCCATTATATGTAATAGATTCAGGAATGGTGACGGCACCGCTGCAACTTTTTCCATTGTAGACGATTGCTGTATCACCAGACACATCGTAAATGATATTATCAACGGTGACTTGGGTGCCCTTTAGCGCTATATTTTTGCGCGAAGGTTCATTTTCCAAAAAGTCTTTTTGATCTTCGGCGATTAATAATGGCAATCTTATGCCCATATCCCTATTAGAGGTTCCATTTCCATAGTCAGCCCGTTCTCGAATATGAGAATTGTTCTGCCCGATAGCGTTGAATTTATCGAATCTGGGAACATTCACCAGTCCATTCGCCTCACAGGCAAAATTAAGAGCAATAGCTACCGCAATTGTGAATGAAAATCTATATATCATGTCATCCCGATTTTTCAAGTTATTCAATTTACAAATATAAAGAATTTCACTGAATCATACATGCAATATTCAGCAAAAAATAGTTTCAGCTTTTTTTCAGTAGCGCCGAGAGGATGCACTTGCCGCATTCTTCGCAGCAACTCAAGTATTATCTTTTTTATCACAAAATGTATCACTATTCTTGTAGTCACAATATATTCCCTCACAAAATTATTTGTTGGAATTGGATATTTTAGCGTGAATTATTTGTCGGAATAGAATGTTTTAGTGTAAATTTTTTGTCGGAATTGAATATTTTGTGTTAACTTTGTTGTTGTAAATCAAATTGATAGCGATTATGGAATATGTTAAGCGAAAAATAGATAGCGAACTTGCCAAATGGAAAAATGACCCGATGCGCAAACCGCTCTTGCTTCGTGGGGCACGCCAAGTGGGAAAATCATCGGCAATTCGTCAGTTTGGGAAGGGCTTTAAATATTTTGCAGAAGTGAATTTTGAGCGCCATAAGGCTATAAAAAGTTTTTTCCAAGGCGACATAGATGTGCATTTGATAGCAAAGAAAATCGCTAATTATATAAATGTGCCCGTGGAAGAAGGCCAGACTCTCCTTTTCCTTGACGAGATTCAGGAATGCCCCGAAGCCATTATGGCCTTACGTTTTTTCAAGGAAGACTACCCAGAGTTGCATGTGGTTGCCGCTGGGTCGTTACTTGAATTTACGCTTCAAGAGCTTCCAACGTTTGGTGTGGGAAGAATTCATTCGCTTTTCATGTACCCTATGACTTTCGATGAATTTCTTTATGCAAATCATGAAGAAGGGTTAATCGCAATGCGTAATGAGGCCAATTGCCAGCACCCGCTTGATTCGGCCTTTCATGATAAATTGATAGAGTATTTTCGCCTTTATTTAATGGTAGGAGGTATGCCAGAAGCCGTGGTGGCATGGGTGAAAACAAGAGATTTCAAACGTTGCCGAAATATTCAAGAGGATATTGTGCTGACCTATGAGGATGACTTTGGCAAATACAAAAAGAGGGTTAATGCAAGTTTGTTGCGTACCACAATGAGGGGGGTATGTCATCAAATAGGCGAAAAACTCACGCTTAAGCAAATATCAACTGATTTCCAAAGCTCACAAATTAGAGAAGCGCTACGTTTGCTTGCTTTGGCAGGCATAATCATTCCCGTAGTTTCCACTTCGGGGAACGGCGTGCCGCTTGATGCAGAGGCAAATGAAAAAAAGGTGAAGATGCTGTTTCTCGACCCGGGACTATTGTTGGCTGTGCTGCAGTTGGAGGGACGTTTGTCGCAGCAATTCATTCAACAAATTATGGTTGGCAATCCACAAGATCTTGTGAATAAAGGTGGACTTGCAGAAATGGTCGCCGGATTGGAAATTGTGCGCAACAAACCTTGTGTTCAGCGTTATAAAATGTTTTACTGGGAGAAAACCGGCAATAGCGTGGCCGAAATCGATTACCTTGAGGTAGAAAATCTCAAGATTGTTCCGATAGAGGTGAAATCAAACACGCAAGGTGGAATGAAAAGTTTATGGATGTTTATGAGAGATAAACACCTCTTTAATGCCATTAGATGTTCGCTTGAAAATTTCGGAGAATTTGAATATGTCGACAAAAACGATGAAGATACTGTTAGGCATATTCGTGTGATACCCCTTTACGCCCTGTCACAAATGTTTGTTGAAGGGAGCCAACTTTTACCGAAGAAATGAGAGTTTTTTTTAGCATGTACCATGATTTGAGACGACATGCCATTACATTTGCACCAGCAAATGATTGCAAAACATAACTAAAAACGATATTATGAGTACATTTATTATGCGTTGGAATCCTGCTATCAGTAGCAGTAAAATTGAACGGTTTCGCGAAGCGATGAAGAAATGGCCACAGGGATTCTGTGGCAATTGGAGTATATATGAATGGGAAAATGCCCACGAGGGCGACCTCTACATTATGGTGCGCGTGGGCGATGGACCTAACGGAATCGTGTATTACGGAGAATTTCTCTCCGAGCCTTATGAAGATAGCGATTGGGCAGGAACAAGTAAGACCCGTCGCTATGTGGATATTTCAATTCGTCGTCCCTCCGACCCGGATACCCCATGTGTTAGCATCGAGCGACTTGAGGAAATCCTTCCCGAAATTGAATGGCGCAGAGGCCATTCCGGTCAACTTCTTACTGAAGAACAAGAGCGTCAGCTTTGGGAAAATTTGCAATTATGAAGCAATGAGCCGCGAAGAAATACATGGTTCATTGTTTTGCTATTTGGGGGATTAGAGGGCGTCCTAAAATATGTGTGAGATACAAGTTTCTTGTTAAACACAAATTTGTGATATTTTTTTAAATATATTTATAAAGATATGTGATTTTTGCTGATAGTTTTATTAACTTTGCCAATTATAAAACAATTTTAAAAAAGAAGAATATAAAGAAAAATATTAAAAGTTTTAAAAATTAACAACAGAACATAAGAAAGAAGCGTTTGCTTTTTGTTGGAATTCTCGAAATCGCCAATTTCAAAAGAACCATTACCAACAACAAGAGCGAATGCTCACACCATATCGGTGTGGGCTCACTTGTTGGTAATGAAGGTGTTTGGCGATACCCGAGAATCCAAGTTGAGGCTCGCACCTTTTTTGTGTCCCAAACACAAAATTAAAATGGTAAATGAAAGTTTAAAGCAACTGTTGTTAGGACTCTACAAGATGGCTCTCTGTGATAATCTGTTCGCACCAGAGGAAATGGCCATGCTTTACAAAGTTGCAAAAGAGTACGGAATGAGTGATGAAGAGGTGGATAAAGTTGTGATGGACGACAACTTTACGATGTATTTACCCGAAACGCTTGAAGGAAAAGTAAAACTGCTGTATCGATTCACGGAGATGGCTTGGGCTGATGGCGTGATTGTGGATGAAGAAAGGGAACTGTTGAAGCAGACTGCTGTTCGCTATGGATTCCTTCGTGAAAATGCAGAAGCAATCGTTGATTTGCTTCTTGAAAAAGTGAAAAACAATATTCCAGTGGAAAAAGTAATTGAAGAAATAACCAAATAAAACACATTAAAATTATGGCAGAAGAAAACAACAATGTGCAAAGCTTATTTGCACAAAATAATCAGCATGTGGCAAACGGAGTTGCAAAGAGAGACGGTGAAACATACGCTGCGTGGGGATCAAGGTATGCAGGGGCTACAAATGCCAGTTTGGCAGCACTTAAGCCGGCGTTAAACCAAGTGATATCCACAAACATAATAGAGCAAACTGGTGATGAGGCTGCCCAAAATCAGCGTAAAGTTGAAATTCAAGCTGAGATAGAAGCACTGAAAAATAATATTAGTGATCAAAAAAATAAAAAAACAAAATCAGAAGATAACAAGAAGTCTTTTGAAGAAACTATTAAAACGAAGGAAGAACAAATCGTAAAAATCAAAGATGGCAATCAAAAAAGAGATCTCGCTAAAGTGATGTTCTATATATTTGCTGTTATCACGTTGGGGTTAGGCATCTATTTGTATTTGTTTTATGGTTCTGCCGCCTACTCAGCATTTTTTGGTAGCGTTGAAAATATCCAATCAGTGAATGAGGCTCTTTTTAATCCAAGAGCATATTCTTTAGCATGGGCAAATGGCAAACTGACTTTGTTCTTGATTCTATTATTCCCTACGATTTTTGTGGCTTTAGGTATGATGCTCCACATGTTTATGCAAGAGGACAAGGGGGTAAAGTATTTTAAGATTGTGATGCTATTTTTTGTCGCTTTTGTTTTTGACGCCATTCTTGCCTATAAGATTTCTGAAATGTTCTTTATTCCATCAATGGAAGTGCCGAGATACTCTATGTCGTTGGCATTTCAAAGTACAGATTTCTGGTTTGTAATATTCTGTGGTTTTGTGTCTTATATTATATGGGGACTCATTTTTGGCAAAACTATGGAACATTACCAGGAAATGACAGAGGGCTCAATGACAATTAAGCGCCTGAAAAATGACATTGCACAATTTGAAGCAAATATTGCTGTTGAGGACAATTTGATTAATCAATATGATTCGGAAATTATTAATTATCAAAATCAAATCACTCAAAAAGAAGCGGAATTAAGGCGCTCGGCTTGGTATGATGTTAACATTATAAAACAGTGCTTAAACTCATTCTTTCAAGGTTGGATAGGTTATATGACCTTAGTTGGGAAATCTCAAGACGACATGATGGAGGCCCAAGCGGTGCTAAACGAGAGAATTCAAAGTTTAAATGTAAAACCATAAGAAAATAAAAACTAATGAAAACGAAGATAATAATTGCGGCTATTATTGCTGCCATTGCATTGATGATTGTGCTTATTCCATCCGACCCATGCACATGCAGCCAGTGCACATGTGAACAGCCATGTAAGTGTGATGGAAATTGTGGGAATGGAAATTGTTGTACACCATCTTGTGGGGTGGATTCTACAAAAATGCCCTTGAACTTAACGGTGTTTGTTGACCTTTCGGACAGAATGACTAAAGACTCCAATGGCACAACTCAGCTCGAAAAGGATATGGCGATTGTCAATCAGCTGGCTGATTTTGTGTCCAAAAAATCTTTCTCGGGAAATATTACCACTGCAAAGGATTGCTTCAGAGTGAAGTTTTATCCAGCACCCACTGATGCAACGATTAACAACCTTGCTGAAAATTTGGACGTGGATTTAAGCCAATTCTCAAGAAACGAAATGGAAAAAAAGATGTCTACAGCACATGATTTGGCAAAAACCGTCAGCGACAACATGAAAGTGATATACGACAACTCCATGAGGCAGGCCAATTATATTGGCTGCGACATTTGGGGATTTTTCAATACAAAAGCAAAACCTTATTGTGTGAAAGATGGGTATCGCAACGTCTTGGTTGTATTAACAGATGGGTACATTTACCATATCAACAATTTGATAAAAGAAGAAAATGTAGCAACATATATAACTCCTCAAACCCTTTTGGCAAAAACTCCATTGAAGCCTTGCAATCAAGATTTGAGCGATTTAGAAGTGCTGTTCCTCGAAGTTAATGCCGAACCTCAAACCGATTTTGTGAAAATTCAAGAAACCATAGGCGAATGGTTGAAAGGGATGAAAGTGAAGAAGTTCGACATTGTTGAAACAGATTTGCCAACCAATACCAAAACAATTATTGACAGCTTTTTAAAATAAAATGAAAAACTTGAAAAAGAAAATATTAATTGGCATTTCTGCCGTGGTATTATTGGCAGGCGGAACGTATTTGGGCTACCGATTAGCGAAGTCTGCAACAGGTTTTACTACAATTGAGGGCCAAAATCCAGACAATCTTGAAGCCCCAGTTTTTATTACAAAATATGGCTCAAGATATCACACAGAAACATGCCGTCATATCCAGCATCGTGATTCTGTGAAAGTTGTGGAACGAGAAGATGCAGAGAGTGTGGGAAGAACACCTTGCCACACATGTCACCCATAATTCAAAAAGACTAAAAAACTGGGCAATGAGCCGCGGAGAATCCTCTGCGGCTTATTTTCATTATGTGAAGGAGAATGTTTTTTTCCTGACTTCGTCATCGTGTCACCCAAAAATTCTCGTCGAATAATTTGGC
>JAUNNJ010000036.1 GCA_030531495.1 Bacteroidales bacterium | reverse complement strand
CTATCAATGCCGTATGGCGGACGCTCGAGCCGAGCGTCCCTACAAAAAACAACTCGATTTCGTGTTATGACACAGGCGTTTGCATGGTGTTTTGCATAATCCGCCGTCGCCGACGGCTTTTTGACCTATACGCCAGGTGGGGTGGAGCTGAAATGGCATGGGGGCGCGACTCAAAGCGCCTCTGCTTTATATTTTACGATGCAGGTGCTGTGCGGGGACAGAGGAAATTATGGGGCGGTGCAGAGATGCGATGCTTTGTTGGGCCGCTCGAATTAAGCGTTTGTGTGGGGAATTTGCTGTCTATCAATGCCGTATGGCGGACGCTCGAGCCGAGCGTCCCTACAAAAAACAACTCGATTTCGTGTTGTGACACAGCCGTTTGCATGGAGTTAACCACGATTCGCCGTCGGCGACGGCTTGTATTTTAGTCTATTTTGATGCGGTTGCACTGAGCTATAAACAAATCATGGGTTGGCTCTACTTGCTGGATTTTTGGGGATTTAAATGGAAATGGTTAACTTTGCAGTGTGAATCATAAATGGTTATGATTGACGAGGGATTTTAGACTAATAAAAAGAACAATATGAATTTTATAGGCACATATTGGGCACTTGTTCCGCCACTGGTGGCGATATTGCTTGCGCTGATTACCAAAGAGGTGTATTCATCGCTCTTTGTCGGAATCGTGCTTGGCGCTGTATTCTTTTGCGTGTCGACGGGGAGTGGACTCGATGGATTTGTGACACATTTGCTCGATAACACTGTGGGAGAGGGCAGCGACGCCCAGTCTTACGGTCTTATTCATTGCTTATCGGATAATTGGAATGTAGGCATCCTTGTGTTTTTGGTGATACTTGGCACCATGGTGGCCTTGATGAACAAGGCAGGCGGCTCGGCTGCATTTGGTAAATGGGCGAGCAAACACGTGAAATCGCAAGTGGGCGTGCAAATTTCCACTTTGCTTTTAGGCGTGCTCATATTTATTGACGACTATTTCAACTGCTTGACAGTGGGTTCGGTGATGCGTCCTATCACAGAACGCCATTCAGTGTCGCGAGAGAAATTGGCTTATCTTATCGATTCTACTGCAGCTCCAATATGCGTGATAGCTCCAATATCGAGTTGGGCAGCCGCGGTGGCAGGTTTCTGTGCAGTGGGAGAGAATGGTTTGGCCCTGTTTTGCCAGGCGATTCCATTTAATTTCTACGCATTTTTCTCCATCATCTTTATCCTTACAATCGTGCTGACGAGATACGATTTTGCGGCGATGAGGAAGTTTGATATTAATCAAAATGTGGATGATGCCACCAGCGACGAAGTTGGTGAAATTGCTGATGCAAAAATGGAAGTGGCGTCGAGTGGTATCGGATTGAAGAAATTAGGAAAAAGCGGAACAGTGCTGGATTTGGTGGTGCCCATACTGTTCTTGATAAGTTTTTGCATATTGGGAATGATATACTCAGGTGGTTTTTTCCGAGCCGGAGAAACCTTTCACGATTTCATTGGGGCCTTTGCAGCGAGCAATGCTTCGGTGGGTTTGGTGATCGGCTCGTTGACAGCACTGATTCTGACCGGGCTGTGGCTTGTGACTCGCAGAGTTATCACATTTGAAGACGCCATGAGTTGCTTAATCAAAGGCTTTGAAGCCATGGTTCCAGCCATATTGATTCTTACCTTGGCATGGACCTTGAAATCGATGACAGATTCGCTTGGAGCTGCTGCATATGTGGCGCAATTGGTGGAAGGTACAGAACTTCAGATGTTGCTTCCCGCAGTGATATTTGTGACTGCATGTTTCTTGGCTTTTGCTACGGGCACCTCGTGGGGCACGTTTGGCATCTTGATACCGATATGTGTGGCGGTGTTCCCTGTTGGAGCGCCATTGCGTATCATCTCCATTTCGGCTTGTATGGCAGGAGCTGTGTGTGGCGACCATATTTCGCCTATTTCCGACACCACCATCATGGCGAGTGCAGGGGCTGGGTGTAAGCATGTGAACCATGTGTCGTCGCAATTGCCATATGCAGTGACAGTGGCAGTGATTTCATTTCTTACTTATTTGGTTGCCGGATTTACGCAACATTTAGGCGTGCTACAAAGTGGCGTGATTTCGTGGGTTTTTGGCCTTTTAGCCATAGCGCTAACCTTCGTACTCCTAAAAAAGGTGGGTAAACTACAGCGCTGAATAAAGCTGTGGTGGATGGTCACGTCGTTGGAATTTTATGGTAATGTGAAAAAAGCCAATCAAGAAGAAGCGGTAATTCGGAAATATTTTGTAATTTAGCAACAAGTTAGGCGCTGTTGGTAGCGCCGAATATTAATATTTGAATATTATGGCTAATAAAAGAGATTTAAAGAAAGCTATTCGTTATGCTTGCGGTGATATCGCAGGCGAGTGCATTTTTGCTGAAAATACCATTGAAGGTACTGATGTGGCTGCTTGGGACCAAATCATCCTTGATGTAGCTCTCCTTCAAGAAGAGGCTGTTAACCGCGTGTCGGTTAGCTTCGATAAAGTTCCTCGTGACTTTGAAAACAAGAAAGAATACAACAAAGCACGTCGCACCTATTTCAAGGCTGTAGAAAAAGCGTTGGCAGAATATATGCGTACAGAGACCGAACAAGTGGTAGCTGCAATGAACGCATTGGTGCCAAAGGCAAAGAGGTAATAAGCGTTTAGCACTGAAGAATTACACCAACTTGTGGATGCGTATGGCCAAGTGCAGATATGCCTCCATAAGTTGAGTGTGTTTGTATTGTATCACATCTTATATTATTTTATATCATAGTGAGATTTGCACGATACTTGTTGCACAAGTTTGGTTGGGATTTTAAAGTGAATGTTCCCGAAACGCCGAAATGCGTGATTTGTGTAGCACCTCATACCAGTAATTGGGATTTTATCGTTGGCGAATTGGCAATTCGTTCAGCCGGTATGAAAGCAGGCTTTTTGATGAAGAGCACTTGGTTTTTCTTTCCTTTAGGCTTGCTGCTCAAGTCGATAGGCGGTGTGCCTGTGCACAGAGGCAAGAAGAAAGATGGGAAAAGCTCAATCACAGACTCGCTGGTGGATGCTTATGCGAAAGCTGACACACTTGCTATCGCAGTGACTCCAGAGGGCACACGTGGTTTGAATCCGCATTGGCATAAAGGTGCTCTGGTCATAGCATCGGAAGCGAATGTGCCACTTGTTTTGGCTTATATCGACTACAAGAACAAAATAGCCTGCCTGGATAAAGTGCTGACTCCGTCGGGAGATTTGGACGCCGACTTGGATACCATTCGCCGTTACTATAAAGACAAAGGCTATATGGCCCGTTTTCCAGAGAAATTTTCAACAGGTTTGGAATAGAATTCATTCACCAATTAAAAGGACGAAATACTATGTTTTCACGAAATTTCAGAGTGTCGCTCATTGAAGACAACATTGTGTGGGGCGATAAGCATGCCAACCTTGCACAATTGAAGCGAAATATGCAGAATGTGCCAGAAGATACCGACTTGGTTGTCCTCCCGGAACTGTTTACCACTGGTTTTATTTTCGACCGCGACCAGGCCATGGAGTTGGCGGAACGCAATATTGATGAAACAATGAATATGATTCATCAACTCGCAGACGAATATCAGTGTGCAATAGCAGGTTCGTTTTTGGCTCATACTGCAGGCCAACTTTTTAATCGTGCTTTTTTTGTGGAGCCAAGTGGCGAAGATACATTCTATGACAAGCGCCACCTATTTAGTTTTGGCGGTGAAGACAAAGTGTACAAGCAAGGTCATAAATCAGCACCTATTATCCGATTCCGCGGATTCAACATCAAGATGATTGTGTGCTACGATTTGCGATTCCCTGTGTATTGCCGCAATGTGAGAAACAATTACGACATACTGCTTGTGGTGGCAAACTGGCCAAAAGCTCGCGAGAATGCGTGGCGTCAGCTCTTGTTTGCTCGTGCGATTGAAAACGAGGCTTATGTGCTTGGCTTGAATCGTTGTGGCGTAGACAATTCAGGCGTGGAGTTTAGCGAAGGCTCGTCGTATGTAATTGATTTCAAGGGAAAATTGATTACAGAGCGCGGTACAAGTCCTGTGATTGCCGCAGATTTGTCGTTGCCAGCATTGAATAGATTCAGGGAAAAATTCCCCGCATGGCAAGATGCTGACGAATTCACGATTCGCTGAAGGCACTTCTGTCCTTTAAATATCTGGTACAATGAAAATTTCATACGAAGCAATTTATAAGAGGAATATGAAGCGCTTTTTGCGTGGCGTGCTCCTTAAAGGTGTGGGTGTTACAGTCCTCTTTGGCGGTGGAGCACTATTGTTGCTTCACTATGATTTGTTTTTTCTTTCTTTGGTAAGTGCAGTGATTGCTGTGTTCGTGTTCATGTTTGCTGTGTTGGCGCCAGGATTCAACACAGATGTGTTCCGCTTATGGAAATGGGATGCAATAGCGAAGCGCCACTATAAGAGTGTGAAAGTGAAAGCGACGACTGTGCGCGAAGCTTTTCTGCAAAGTCAAATAGTGGGTCTGGGACAGCCTACTGAGAAATATAAGTTCGACAGGATAAGATGCTCATATGTTGATGACTATGATTATCTTTCGTTTCTGATGCCTTGGTCGATGGATTTGGCTGGCTATGACTATATGATAGAGGACCACCTTGATGAGGAGGAACTTGCATTTCTCCGTGAGGAGTTAGTGGAAGAAGAGGAATTCGACTACAGTAAAGATGTGCACCATGAAATTCTTATCTACGAGGATAAGGAAATGGTAGCGCTTGACAGAGAAGTATATGCCTTTTCCGACCTCATTTCGTATCGCATTTGGGATAACTATAGCAGCCATGTGGAGCATGAAACCATCACGCGCGTGGATACTGAAACGCAGAACAAACGCATGGCGGCAGGTTATTTGCTGGGCGGAATGAAAGGCGTGTTTCTTGCACAGATGTCGCCAGCCACTACAACTACAGCATCCTCGCGCACCGTTTACGACGGCGCCTGCCACTTGGTGATAACTGTGAAGGATGCCACAATGCAGGAGAAATCGTATGATTACATATTTGACTATTGCAAGGGTGGAGAAAAGCAGAAAATGGCATTGCTCAATTTCCTGCAAACATGCTGCGAAAGGAATATTCACAAACTTTAATATTGAAGAGGTGAGAGTTATGAAGAAAAATCGTAACTTTGCCTCGAAATTATAAACGACAAAAATCAAAATGATGATGAAGCTTAAATTATTCATACTCTCAATTGCTTGCATGGCAGCATTTGCAATGCCTGCACAACGTGTTCAAAAAGTACAGACAAAGGCTGCGACAAAGTCGGTAGAGGCGACCAAGGTGTCAACTGAAGAATTCAACAATTTGAAGGCAACACTTACCAGCTCTATTGAAAAAATGAAAAGTGCTGCGAATGCAGAGGCTGTTTCAAACGTGATGTACAACTACACCAAGTCGTTCTTGGGAATGAATAAGGTGTACAAGGGCTTGTCGGACTATCAAAAGAAGCAGGTGGATGTGCTTGTTAAGCAATTTGGTACTCAATCTCAAGCAAAGATTGCCAAGTTTGGCTGCAAGAAGCAAGCTGATGCTGCTATCCAAAAAGCAACCATGGAAGCGCTCAGCACCATGGGAAAATAAGAAAAGATTTATACAAATGATATTAATAAAAGCGGGTAGATTTGATTCTGCCCGCTTTTTATTTCTATAGTGAGATGATTTTGGTTTACTCGAAGTCTACTACTGTGATGCCTGCTCCGCCGAATTGAACATGCTCGTCGCGGTAACTTTTCACTTCCTTGACAGAATTGAGGTATTGGCGGATGAGTTGTTTGAGGATGCCAGTGCCAGTGCCGTGGAGTATTCTCACGCGTGATTGGCTAAACTGAATAGCATCGTCAATGAAGTAGGTGATGGCTTGAACGGCTTCGTCGCCACGCATGCCACGCACATCGATGTCGGGCTTGAAATTGAGTTGGCGTGCACGCATTTCGTTGGAAGTGGCATTGCTGATAGATGCCGTTTCTTTTGGCTTGGTTACCTGCTTGAGCGTGCGCTCGAGTTTGGTCAATTCCACGCGAGTCTTCAAATTGCCAAAAGCCACGATGGCAAATTTACCTTCTATGCTCATGATGTTGCCCACGGTTGTTGACCCCTTCATTACCACATTGTCGCCCACTTCAAGTTGCAGTTCTGCAGATTTCGCTATCTTTTCAGGCTTCTTCTGTCCTTTTTGCTTGTGGGGCTTCTTAGGCATCAGTTGCTTGATTTGGTCAGGCATAGTGCCATCCTCTTGTTGAAGTCGGCGTTTGAAATCGTCGAGTTGCTGGCGTACTTGGCGAGTTTTCTCCTTCTCAGCTTGCATCTCCTTGATTTCGCGTATGGTTTGCTCAATCTGAGCGTTACTCTTCTTCAGAATTTCTTGTGCCTCGTTTTTCGCTTCCTTGATGATAAGTTTGTGCTCGGTAGCGATTTTTTCGAGTCGCTCATCGTATTCAGCCACGATGCCGTTTAGGCGTTTTTCCTTTTGGTGGATTTCGTAGCGCTTGTTTTCCCAGTATTTGCGGTCACGCACAATGTCGAGCAGGTACTTGTCCATGTTGATATAGTCGCTACCCACCAAATCGCTGGCTTTTTCAATAACATCTTGAGGAAGACCGATTTTTCTGGCAATCTCAATAGCGAACGAACTGCCAGGGTAGCCAATCGACAATTGGAAGAGCGGTTGCATACGCTGGCGGTCGTAGAGCATAGCGCCATTTACGAGTCCAGGAGTGTCGTCGGCAAAATGCTTCAGGTTTTGGTAGTGAGTGGTGATGACACCCATCATGCGCTTTTGGTTCAGTTGCTCGAGTATGGCCTGTGCAATGGCTGCACCGATTTGAGGCTCGGTGCCGCTGCCGAACTCGTCGATAAGAATCAGCGTTTCCTTTCCGCCTCGCCCGAGGAACGTTTTCATGTTCTGGAGATGCGAACTATAGGTACTCAAATCGTCTTCAATCGACTGCTGGTCGCCGATGTCGACAAACACACTTTTGAAAATGCCCATGTGGGAATTGTTATAGAGTGTGGGGAGGATGCCGCATTGCATCATGTATTGAACCACACCCACAGTTTTGAGGCAAACAGACTTGCCACCGGCGTTCGGTCCGGAAATGATGAGAATGCGATTCTCTTTCGTGAGCTGTATGTTGAGCGGCACCACTTCCTTGCCGTGCTCACGGAGCGAAATGAACAGGGCAGGGTGCTGTGCGTGATACCATTCGATGAGCGGTTTCTGCTCAAGATGAGGCATGTGGGCATCAACATCTAAAGCAAAACTTGCCTTTGCCCGGATGAAATCGAACTTGCCCAATGTGCTATATGTGGCAAGCAAATCGGGTATGTGTGGGCGGATAAGATCGGAAACCTCGGTGAGGATTCTAACGATTTCGCGCTTGATTTCTCCTTCAGTTTCACGGATGCGGTTGTTGGCTTCCACGATTTCTTCGGGCTCAATGAAAACGGTTTTACCGGAAGCCGATTCGTCGTGAACTATGCCTTTCACTTTGCGCTTGTGCATCGGTGCTACAGGGAGCACAAGGCGACCATCGCGAACCGATGGGGCTGTATCGCCATCAAAAATGCCTGATTGGCGACCTTGTGCTATCACGCGCCGCATAATGCCATTGATACTGGCAGTGGTGGAAGCGATAGTGCTGCGCAAATCACGCAAAAGTGGTGAAGCGTTGTCTTTCACATTTCCAAACTTGTCGAGTATGCGGTTGGCTTCACCCACGATTTCGGGGAAGGAAAGCATCCCTTCTGTGAGTTTCTTCAGTTGAGGGTATGGTGTGTTGCCGTCCTCGTCGAGGCGGAAAAACTTGATGATGTCGCTGATGGTGTTGAGCGAGCGTTGCAAGTTGAACAGATTCTCGGCAGATATGTATGAACCAGGTGTGCTAATCGTTTTCAGAGGTACACGAAGGTCGAAGAAATAGTTGAGAGGAAATTCCTGCTTTGATTGTAGAATCGCAAGAAATTCGTTGGTTTGGCAGAGCCAAGTTTTTACTTCATCGAATCGTGACGAAAACTGCATTTTCTGGCAATAGGTCACACCAAGTGTGCTGATGCAGCGCTTTTCCACCTCGTGGCGCACGACATCAAAACCTATTCTCGTTTCAAAATTAGCAGGATATATCATTTCACGGCAAAATTACAACGAAATTCCAAACCCACCAAATCTCATGATAGATAACGTGCGGGCTGCTTGCCTTTGGCAGAACTCTCCAAGTCTTGTTTGGGATGGAGGCATGTGGAAAAAATAGTACTTCAGCGACTCGCTGAAAACTGGACTTGGGATGGCTTGGTGAAAAATGGGGCTTGGGGATGGGGCGGTGATGCGGAGGACTTTTGCCGTTTTAGTTTTCGGTTGGTTTAGGGGTGGGGAGCTGGGATGCCCATTTTGCGAAGAAAGCTTCGATGGCATTGTAGGCGGCACGCTGAGCTTGGGTGCCACTGTGGGTGTACCACACGGAGTTGGGGCGTTCG
Organism: Bacteroidales bacterium; assembly: GCA_030531495.1. Taxonomy (GTDB): domain Bacteria; phylum Bacteroidota; class Bacteroidia; order Bacteroidales; family Muribaculaceae; genus Sodaliphilus. The sequence goes on along the minus strand of JAUNNJ010000036.1, from coordinate 16,196 downwards.
CCGCTTTCGTATTCTTGGTAGATTCTGTAGCGAGTGGCTCCTGGTTCTTCTTGCTCTGCTTTGGCGCTCTCGCTGAGCTGCCAAACCTTAATATCTTTAAGAAGCGCTTCAAGTGCTTCGACATCAGCTTCTGTGGCAGTGAACGTTTGCTCAATTTCGTCGGCGAAACGGCTATCGATATTGAAATGTGCTACAACCTCGATTTTTCCATTCTCGTTGATGAGTTCGCAATAGTCTTTGCCTCCACCAGCAGGTGAAGACTTGGAATAACTACAGTAGATGAGACGGCCAGTGGGCTCGCTCAAAACATTTGCATTTGTGCTGGATTCGGGTTGTGGCATAGGGATTTGCTTTTTTCCTGGAGGGGTAGGCTGTGCTGTACATACTGGAACGAAGAATAATGCAGCCAACAAAGAAAATAATATTTTAGGGAAACTATTCATAATATTGTTATAGTTTATTGTTTATAATGACAAAAATACAAAAACTTTTTTATATGTATGAAAAAAATCACTAACTTTGAAAAATAAAAAAATACAAAATCAAAATTCAAAATTCAACAATTTAGATGAACACTAAGATTTTATCAGTTTTGTGCCTTGCGGCTATGGCAGTGCCTTCATGGGCTGCAACGCCAAAAGCAAAGGTGCAGACTAATGACGACGTGATACTTCATGCTTGGAGCTGGAGTTTCAACACTATTCGAGAGAATATGAAAAATATCGCTGATGCAGGTTATACCATCGTTCAAACGTCACCGGCTCAGCAATGCGTGACAGAAACCAAAGGCGACAAAGGTGGTGGCAATAAGTTGTTTGGTAAAGGATATTGGTATTACCACTATCAGCCAACCGATTGGAAGATTGGCAACTATCAATTGGGCACTCGCGACGATTTCAAGGCAATGTGTGATGAAGCCAAAAAATATGGCGTGAGAGTGATTGTGGATGTGCTTCCAAACCATACTTCAATTGATGATACGCGCACGAGCGATGCCCTTGACGCAGCAGTGGGTGGCCACGAAAATCTGTATCACGCAGCTGGTTTTACAGAAATCAAGAACTATAACGACCGCCTTCAATGCACCACTGGACAGATGGGTGGTCTACCAGATGTGAATACGGAAAATCCTGATTTCCAATTCTATTACATGACTTATGTAAACGATTTGATTAAGTGCGGCTGCCGAGGTTTCCGTTACGACACCGCCAAGCATATCGGTTTGCCAAGCGACCCCAAAGACCCAAAGAGCCCAGAAAATGACTTCTGGGAAGTGGCAACAGGCCGAAAGGCAGTGAAGGGACTGCGTTTGGCACTTCCTGAAGACAGCCTGTTCATCTATGGTGAAGTGCTTCAAGACAAAAATGTGAAAGAAACAGAGTATGCTCAATATATGGGTCTTACAGCAAGTAACTACGGCTACATCATGCGAGAGGCACTTGAAGCAGGGAAATTCGACACCACTAAGGCTGGAAACTGGTACCACCCAGTGGAACCATCAAAGCTCGTGAGTTGGGTGGAATCGCATGATACTTACTGCAATGCACACGAGTCGGCAAGTTTGAGTAACGACCAAATCCGTGCAGCATGGGCATGGATTACCGCTCGCCAATTCGGCACACCGCTCTTCTATTCTCGCCCAAACAACAGCACAAAAGAAAATGTGTGGGGTGACAACATTGTAGGTGCACGCGGTAACGACCAATTCATTCATCCAGAAGTGGCTGCTGTGAACAAGTTCAGAACCGCTATGAGTGGAGAAGCTGAAGAACTATTCTATTCAGATGACGCTAAGGTGGGTGAAGTTTGTCGTGGCAAGAAAGGTGCAGTGCTCGTGAACATGAGTAGCGAAAGTGTGGCAGTGAGTATGAAAACCAATTTGCCCAACGGCAAATATGTAGATGCTGTGCATGGTGCAACTTTCAAAGTGAAGAAGGGCGTTGTTACAGGCCAAGTGGCTCCATTGGCATCATATGTGCTTGTGAAGAAATAATCACATTTTATTTGCATAACGGAAGGCTGTCACTTAAAAAATGGCAGCCTTTTTTGCATCTTTAATGAACTTTTGGGGATAAATTTGGTTTTAGCACTAAGTTGCAGTAACTTTGTCGGGCAAAATACAATATAGGCAGTGATTAAGATTAACATATCGATATTAATAGGGGCATTGCTACTTGTGCTCGCAGGATGTGGCACGGGGATAGAAACCACAACAAAGGTGACAGATAAAGATGTGAAGAAGGTGGAAGACTACTATTCTTCTATTTCTGTGCAGTCGTCGTTGAAAGTGGCTTTTGATTCCGTGGCATCATGGAAGCAAGGGAAGCGATTCTTTGTGACTAACGACCGCATAGGGCTCGTTTTCGAAAATTCCGACCAGTATACTCCTGACCAGATACATCTTGCAGGCAGCGACCTCACTTATGTTGGGTTTGAAACAGGCAGTGTGCTTGACAACAGGGCTGTGGTGACATTGAAATTCACCGACGGGGTGAATGAATATCGCTACTGCACGAATAAGGAGATGGGCGAACTCTCGCCGAGTTACCAAGTGCCATTTTTGGTGGATGAGGACATGGTGAAAAGCGTGGCACAGCAAATTACCGGTAAAACGCTGTATACCCGAACAAGGCTGTGGTATGATGTGAAAACCCAACAAATGATTGACCGTCGGCAATATATCGCGGTGAAAGTGGATAGTGTGTTGCCTGGCGATGATGCTTTGCCGTTGAAGGTGGTATTCACAACCCTTGATACTCATGAGCAGGCAATGTTGCGCATCTCATGTGGCACATCGGTGCGCTCAAGAGACTTTGATTCGATGTTCTCGCTGAAGAATCCTCGTGACGAATTTTCAGAAGTCACACCCGAAAATTGGCTTAAAATCACAAATGGCAAGGTGGCTGAAGGCATGACCAAAATGGAGTGCCGATTGTCGAAAGGCTCGCCAAAACAGATAGTAAGAAACCCGAAGCATGACGGGATGGGAGAGTATTGGTATTATGATGGAGGCTCATTCCTTCATTTTGAAGATGGCATATTGAAGCAATACAGATGAAAAGCTCAACACTTGAAATAGAATTTCTGGGAACGGGAACTTCCACCGGTGTGCCATCTATAGGGTGCAAGTGCGAGGTTTGCTGTTCGAATGACCCAAAAGACAATCGCTTGCGTGCTTCGGCCGTTGTGCGATATAGGGGAAAGAATATTTTGATAGATTGTGGGCCGGATTTTCGACAGCAAATTTTGCGAGCATCATCAGCGGAACTTGATGCGCTGCTTTTGACGCACATTCATTACGACCATGTGGCAGGCATTGACGACTTGCGCCCGTACAGTTTTAGGCAAATATTCCCAATCTATGCAAGGGCGGAAGTGAACCGGCAACTCCGCATCAATTTGCCTTATTGCTTCGCGGAGAATCTGTATCCTGGTGTGCCACGACTGGAACTGGTGGATATAGATGTTGAACCATTTATGGTGGGTGATGTGGAGGTGACTCCAATCCCTGTGATGCACGACAAATTACTTATCAATGGCTATCGCATAGGGCCGCTTGCCTATATTACAGACTGCTCTTATATCTCCGAAGAAGAAATAGAGAAATTGAAAGGCATTCCGCTGTTGGTGATTAATGCCCTTCGCCACAAACCCCACCATAGCCATATGACTATTGAACAGTCGCTTGAGGTGGTAAAGAAGATAGCGCCAAAAGAAGCATTCTTTACCCATATGTGTCATGGCGTGGGACTTCACAGAATTGCCGATGCACGCTTGCCAGAAGGGGTGCATTTTGCGTATGACGGGCTTGTGGCAAATACCGAGAGCCTTTAAAATTTCCTAAAAAATTAATAAAACAGCATTTGTTTCTAAAATGTTGTTTTTTTCTTTTATTATGCCGCACTAATTCCGTATCTTTGTAGATTAGAATAAAACGATTTTTTGTGAAAACAATAAGAAATATAGCCATCATGGGCAGCACCGGCTCAATTGGGCGGCAAACACTCGAAATAGTGAGTGAATATCCCGACCTTTTTAAGGCTTGGGTGCTGGTGGCGAACAATAGTGCAGACTTGCTGATAGAACAAGCCCTGAAATATCAGCCACACACTGTGGTAATTGCCAACGAGGCTCACTACGAGAAGGTGAGATTGGCTCTGGCAGGCACCGAGATTGAGGTTCAGACCGGTGAACAAGCTGTGGCCGACTGTGTGACGGCACCAGAGATTGACACTGTGGTGACCGCAATGGTGGGGTATAGCGGGTTGGCTCCTACAATTCAGGCGATTGGTGCGGGCAAAAAAATTGCTTTAGCCAATAAAGAAACACTTGTGGTGGCTGGAGATTTGATTACCCGCTTGCTCACAACTTCGGAATCGGTGTTGTATCCGGTGGATTCGGAACATGGGGCATTCTATCAATGCCTTGTGGGCGAGCGTCATGAAGATATCAATAAATTGATACTTACGGCATCAGGAGGTCCATTCCGTACATTTTCAAAAGACAGGCTGGAGCAAGTGACTGCTGCTGATGCTTTGAAGCATCCCAATTGGAGTATGGGGGCAAAAATCACCATTGATTCGGCCACGATGATGAATAAAGGCTTTGAAATGATTGAAGCCAAGTGGCTTTACAATGTTTCGCAACACGATATAGAAATCGTTGTTCATCCTCAGTCGATTGTTCATTCGATGGTGGAATTTAAAGACGGTTCGGTGAAAGCTCAATTGGGGCTTCCTGATATGCGTTTGCCAATTCGTTACGCACTCGGCTTGCCAGGCAGGTTGGCGTCGGACTGCAAGAAGATGACCGTGGCGGATTATTGCAACCTCACTTTTGAGAAACCCGATTTCGACAAATTCCCATTGCTCACCACTGCTTATGAGGCTGCTAACCGTGGTGGTAATGCGGCATGTGTGGTGAATGCTGCAAATGAAATTGCTGTGGCAGCATTCTTGAAAAATAAAATTAAATTTATCGACATCTATAAAATCATTGACCAGACACTCGCTTGGGCTCCATTTGTGCCCGCTCCTACATACGACGACTATGTGAGCAGCAATGCTGAAGCGCGTGCCTATGCATCATCATTAATCAAGTAAAAGAAAATATGAGTACATTTTGGTTAAAAGCTTTTGAACTGATACTCTCGTTGAGCTTATTGGTGTTTATCCATGAATTAGGACACTATATGTGGGCGAGAATATTCGGCGTTAAAGTTGAGAAATTTTACCTTTTCTTCAATCCATGGGTCACACTGTTTGCTTGGCATCCAAAAACTAAGAAGGTCAGTGCACTCCGCACAGATAAAGGCTCTGTTTACCAATCTAAAGGTGTTGAAGTGGATGAAGGCGAAGAAAAAAGTAAGAAAGCAACCTGGCGCGATACAGAGTATGGCATTGGATGGCTTCCTCTTGGGGGCTATTGTGCCATAGCCGGCATGATAGACGAAACACAGGGAGCCGAAAAACTTGCGGCCGAACCACAACCTTGGGAATTTAGAACACAAGCCACTTGGAAACGCCTGCTGATTATGATTGGTGGTGTGCTGAACAACTTCCTTCTCGCTATCGTTATTTATGCAGGTATGGTTTGGTACTGGGGAGAGCAATATTTGCCATTCACCAGTGCAACAGAAGGTATAGAATACAGCGAATCCGCCCACAAGGTTGGATTCAAGGATAATGATATTCCACTGATGGCCGATGGTGAAGAAGTACGCTACTTTGATTGCGACCAATTGAAGATTGCTATGGCGAAGGAAGTGAAGGTGCTTCGTGACAAGAAAGATACAGTGACCATTTCCATTCCAGAGCAATTCGTTCTGAGTGTGAACAGCGACCTTGAGAATGGTGAGCCATTCATGTCGTGCAATGTGCCAACCATCGTGAAATCAACAATGCCTGGCACTGGCGCAGAAAAAGCAGGCCTTAAGGAAGGTGATAAACTATTGGCTGTGAATGGTGTGGCTACTCCAACATTTCCCAAGTTTACAGAAGAACTGAAGAAAAACAGCGGCAAAACAATTCCTCTTCAACTCGTTCGTGACGGAAAGACTGTGACTGCACAAGCGGAAGTGGATGCAGATGGCAAACTTGGTTTTGAAGTGCTTGGTGACTTCTCAAAAATCTTTAAAACTGAGCAACATAGCTATACAATTTTCCAATCAATTCCTCGAGGTATTGAAATGGGATGTGATCAGCTCGTAAGCTATGTGAAGGCATTTAAAACAGTGTTCTCAAAAGAGGGCGCTAAAAATTTAGGTGGTTTTGGCTCAATTGGTCACATATTCCCTGAAAAATGGGATTGGCTTAGCTTCTGGAGCATTACAGCTTTCCTTTCAGTGATATTGGCCTTCATGAACATTCTTCCAATTCCTGCTCTTGATGGCGGTCACGTACTGTTCTTGATTTATGAAATGGTTACTCGCCGCAAACCAAGCGAGAAATTTATGGAATGGGCTCAAACAGCAGGTATGGTATTCTTGATAGGATTGCTCCTGTTCGCTAATGCTAACGACATTTATCGATTCTTTATTAAATAATACAGATGGTTTATAAGCGTGTGATATTAAAGCGTGGCAAAGAGGAATCGCTCAAGCGTTTTCATCCTTGGGTGTTTTCTGGTGCTATCGCTCGCATGGACAACATTGAAGAAGGCGACCTTGTGACTGTGTATGACCACGAAGGAAACCTGATAGGTAACGGGCACTACCAGATTGGAAGTATTGCCGTTCGCATTCTTACCTTTGATGACGCCGAGATAGATTCAGCATTCTTTGTGAAGCGCCTTACTGAAGCATATAAAATGCGCCAAGCACTTGGACTGCAGCGTGAGGATAACAACGCGTTCAGATTGGTGCATGGCGAAGGCGATTTTCTGCCGGGGTTGGTGATAGATATCTATGGTTCGACAGCTGTAATGCAAGCCCACTCTCCCGGTATGCACTTTGCTCGCAATTTGATTGCTGATGCACTCACCCAATTGCCAGGAGGCGTGGTTAAGAATGTGTATTATAAGAGTGAAACAACCTTGCCATATAAGGCTCAACTTGATCCTCAGAATGAATATATAGTAGGAGCGTATGACACCGATGAAGCGATGGAAAACGGCTTGAAATTCCACGTCGACTGGCTTCGAGGCCAGAAAACTGGTTTCTTCGTGGACCAACGCGAAAACCGTTCGCTTCTTGAGCATTACGCGAAAGACCGCAAAGTGCTTAATATGTTCTGCTACACTGGTGGATTCTCTTTCTATGCACTGCGTGGCGGTGCGGAACTTGTGCATTCTGTCGACAGTTCGGCAAAAGCAATTTCGCTCACAGATGCGAATGTGGCTCTGAATTTCCCGGAATGTGACCGTCACCAGTCGTTTGCGGTGGATGCATTCAAATATTTGGATGACATGGGCAGTGACTACGACCTTATCATTCTCGATCCACCAGCGTTCGCAAAGCACAAAAGCGCATTGCGCAATGCTTTGATTGGTTATCGAAAACTCAATGCAAAAGCATTTGAGAAAATTAAACCAGGTGGCATATTGTTCACCTTCTCTTGCTCACAGGCGGTGAATAAAGAGCAGTTTAGATTGGCAGTGTTTAGTGCAGCTGCAATGTCGAAACGCAAAGTACGCATTTTGCACCAGCTCACCCAACCAGCCGATCACCCAATCAACATCTATCACCCAGAAGGTGAATACTTGAAAGGCTTGGTACTTTATGTAGAATAATTAAAACAACGCAATAAATTATGAAGAAAACCCTTATCGCTGCCGCATTGGTGGCATTGGCTTCGACTGCAACTATGGCACAAGGAAATAAGTTCGACTATAATGTTGACCGTTTTGCAGATATTCAGGTGCTTCGTTATCAGGTGCCTGGATTTGAACAACTCTCGTTGTCGCAAAAGAAACTCGTTTATTATTTGACAGAGGCAGCTTTGCAAGGCCGTGATATTCTCACAGACCAGAACTGCAAGTATAACCTCCAGGTGCGTCAAACTTTGGAGGCAATCTACACAAGTTACAAGGGAAATAAAAACTCAGCCGATTTCAAAGGTTTGGAAAAATACTTGAAGCAAGTGTGGTTTGCCAATGGCATTCATCATCATTATTCAAAAGACAAATTCACTCCAGAGTTTTCTCAAAAGTTTTTTGATGCTCGTGTAAAGGCTCTTCCAAAGTCGAAGTTACCATTGGCAAAAGGTCAGACCAAGTCTTCGTTCATCAAGGTGATGGATAGAGTGATTTTTGACAAAAACTTCATGGCTAAAAGTGTGAACCTTGCTGCTGGACAGGATTTGATTACTACTTCGGCAAACAACCTATATGAAGGTGTGACCCAGAAAGAAGTAGAAGCATACTATAAGTCGATTAAAGACACAACCGACAAAACACCAATCTCTTACGGCTTGAATGCAAAAGTTGTGAAAGAAAATGGTAAGGTTGTTGAAAAGGTGTATAAGGTTGGAGGCCTTTACTCTGCCGCTATTACAAAGATTGTTGCAAATCTGAAAGAAGCGATGAAATATGCAGAAAATGAAGGTCAGAAGGCATACATTCAAAAGCTGATTGACTTTTATGTGACAGGGTCGCTTCGCACATTTGATGAATATTCTATTTTGTGGGCTCAGGAAACAAAGAGCGATGTGGATTTCGTGAATGGTTTCATTGAGAACTATGGCGATCCACTGTCGATGACCGGCTCTTGGGAAGGCATGGTGAACTTCCGCAACAAAGCAGCTTCTGAACGTACTACACTTGTGAGCAGCAACGCACAATACTTTGAAGATGCTTCACCAGTTGATAGCCGTTTCAAAAAACAAAATGTGAAAGGTGTGAGCGCAAAGGTGATTACTGCTGCGATTTTGGCTGGTGACAGTTATCCATCCACTCCAATTGGTATCAATCTCCCTAATAGTAACTGGATTCGTTCACAATATGGCTCTAAATCAGTGACTATTGAGAACATTACAGATGCTTACGATGAGGTGGCTAATGGCACAGGCTTCAACGACGAGTTTGCATACAGTGATGTGGAAGTTGAGCTGATGAAGAAGTACTTGACCCTTGCAGACAAACTCCACACCGACCTTCACGAGTGTTTGGGCCATGCTTCTGGCCAAATGCTTCCAGGTGTGGATGTCGGTTTGCTCAAGAATTATCGTTCAACTCTTGAAGAAGGTCGCGCCGATTTGTTCGCTCTCTATCACATGGCAGACCCGAAATTGATAGAGTTGGGTATTTTCAAGGATAAAGATACTTATAAAGCAGAATACTACAAGTATATTATGAATGGTCTGCTCACCCAACTTACTCGTATCGAGCCAGGAAAGGACATTGAGGAGGCTCATATGCGTAATCGTAAATTTGTGAGCGAATGGTGTTACCAACATGGCAAGGCTGACAATGTGATTGAATATGTGAAGCGCGATGGCAAGACATATGTTCGCATCAACGACTACGAAAAACTGCACGAACTCTTTGGTAAACTGCTTGCCGAAGTGCAACGCATCAAGAGTGAAGGCGACTTCGAAGCAGGAAAAGCACTTGTTGAAACTTACGGCGTGAAGGTTGACCCTGAAATTCATAAGGAAATTCTTGAGCGCTACTCAAAACTCGACATTGCACCTTACAAGGGATTTGTGAATCCAAGTTACACTTTGGTGAAAGATAAGAAGGGCAATATCACTGATGTGAAGATTACCTACGGAGAAGGCTATGCTCAGCAAATGCTTCGCTACAGCCGTGATTATTCACCACTTACCAAATAAATAAGCATTAATAGCAAACAAATAACTGCGGGAGGCTCTTTGACTGGGGCCTCCCGCAGCACGTTAGTGGAAATAGGTAGAAACTAACTGCAATAAAACCAAAACATAAACAAAATATGGATAAATAACATGTGATAGAATTTTTTGCATTGTGGGGCTGTGTGGATGATGTTGATGAGGAAAGATGGGATAATTTGCGTGTGAACCATTGCCTCGCCTCAACTATCAACAAACTGCAGCGAAAATGAAATGTTTTAGTTAGGTTTCATTAGTCAGAAAAAGTCATGCTTCTTGATTTGTGATAGATTCAAGATTTTTAGATTGGTCGACCATTATGAGCCGCGAAGTGTCGTAGCCACGACGCTGCGCCTCTGCGATGAGCATGTCGCAAACACCAGAATCAAGTTCGGGTGTGCGTGAGAGTATCCACAGATATTTCCCACTGCCACTACCCACTAAGGCATAGGTGTAATACGGGTCAATAACCAGTATTCGGTAGTCGGAATAGAACGGTCCGAAGAACGATACACGAAGCAGGCTGAGCGTTTTTGTGGTTTTTGCTTTGCCTTCAGAAACAGTCCATTTGCCATTTTCGTTGTTCCAACCTTGGTTGAGCACGCGGATTGTGTTGTCGCTTTTCAGTGTGTAAGTCGCGATGCAATTTGAAAGTCCGCGTTCAAAGCTGTGGTCGAGGCGCGCAATCTCGAACCAGCGTCCAAGATAGCTTTTGAGGTCGAACGTTTCAACACTGGTGTTGTCGACGGATCTCCTGTTTCGGCAACAAATGAGGGCTATTACTGCAATTGGGGCAGCTACAAGCACAGATGCGATAATTAATTTCTTCATGGCGTGGTCATCCAAAGTCCGTGAATATTACAATAGGCATACACCGCGATGGGTGGTTCGTGGAGGTCGAGTGTGATGCATGCAGCCTTGTCGTGCTGAAGCATGTGTGCAGTGCATCCGTTTTCGGTTTCGATAGCTACAAAGCAGATGTGATGCTCGTCGGTCATGGGGTGAGGTTCTTTGCCAATCTTTATGCGATAGCGGCATTTGTCGATGTTTTCAAGCACAGGGGCATGATACTCAGTGTTGCCATGAGGCTCGTCGGTACATTTGCTTTTGCATTGTTGGGTGTCGTTTTCGCACTTGGTTGGTGTTTCGTCGTTGGCTGTTTTTGCAGAAAGCAGAGTCATTGGCTTTCCACAACATACTGGCACCTGGTTTCCATCAATGAGTTTAACCATTAAATTGCCGCAAATTGGGCATCTGTAGAATTTCGCTTTCATAGTTTTGAAAAATTAGATTAATTGAAAAAAGTCGTTTGTAATCTCGAGCTTACACAGGCAAAGGTAAGTGTGGCTTTGAGATTTTCAATTTTTTTTCTCGTTGAAAAGCGAAACCTAAAACAAGAAAAACTTATAGGAAGGGAATTGATATTTTGATTTTTTCTACTTTATTGTTCCCAGACTATACAATTTTTGCAGTGGTCCTTTAGCATGTCGATGAATAGGGAGGCACTGCGTTTTCTGTAGCTGTTGCGCAGGGTTTTTGCGTAAACCATGACTGGAGTGGATAGCTCGTCAAGTTCAATAGCTCGAAGATTGTTGCGCCCCATAATCACTTTTTCTGATAGGATGGTAATGTGGTTGGTGCTTTGAATGAGATTGAGCAGTGCATTAGGGTCGTTGACGATTGCTCGCACATTGATGTCGCCCGTTTCGGCATGGAGGAAGTGCTCCACTGCGTTGCGATCGCGGATGCTGGGTTCTGGCAAGATGAACCCCTGCATCTTCAAATCCTGAAACGAGAGTTTCTGTCGGTAGGCCAGGGGGTGTGCATCGCGCATAATAGCGCAAAGTTTATAGTCGATGATGGGTTCTGATATAATGTTTGCGGTAGCGTTTTCCCTGTTGTCGATGCTCAAAACGAGGTCGAGTTCGTGGTGCAACAGGAGCTGGTGTAGTTCGTTAATTGATTTGTAACATAGGTGTAATGTCACTTTTGGGTAATTTTTCAGGTAATTGGAGATTGTGTGTCGAATGTAGGGCTCAAGCGAGTAGGTGAGCCCAATGCGTAGCTCGCCGCGGGGGGCGTTGTTGTAGTCGTTGATGCGATTGATGCAAGTTTGCATATCGCGCACCATTTGTTTTGCGAGAGGCAAAAGCGTTTCGCCGCTTTCGGTGAGTGAGATGTGGTGTGAAGTGCGAATGAATAAGGTAGTGTTCAGCTCGTCCTCAAGCGCTTTGATTTGCTGTGATATTGCGCTTTGCGAAAGGAACACTCGGCGTGACGCCTCGGAGAAACTTCCGGCTTCTGCTACGCTGATAAAATACTTGAGTTGACGGATTTCCATAATATATCTTTGGGATTAGTAGGTTTTGTGTGTCAAATTTAGGCAAAAAACAGCAATTTGTCAAAGTTTTTTTGCGATAAAATGAGGGTGTAAAAAGCGCTTGTGAAATTTTTATAATTTTTTTTTGTTAAAATTTTTGTATTTCACATTTAATTGTTAATTTTGGCGCGTAATGTTAAAGGAATGGCTATTTTTCCAATATTTTGGGGTTGAGTTATGTTTTTTTACATTATGGAATAAATGTTAAAGTGTTAAATTCGTGTAGTATGAAGAAATCTACAATTTGGCTTTTAACGATAGTGATGGCTGCCACGATTATGGGCCTTCTGTTCGTTCAGATCATGTATATGGAAGACATGGTCAGAATGCGCAATGAGCAGTTTTCGGAAACTGTTCAGAGAAGTCTTTATGCAGTGTCTGATGCCTTAGAGCAAGACGAAACCAGATTTTACCTTGACCAAGATTTGAATGAAGCAGAGCGCTACCAGTTTGAACTTGGCGACCGTCTGCCATCTGAAATTACAGGGTCAATCAACTCCCAAGGGCTTGGCGAAAATAAAACTGCCAAACCGGAAATTGGTAGTGGCAATTTCAAATTTTCGGGTCAATATGAAAACCAGCAGGCCATTTTGAAAGGCCAATACCTTTATCAGAAGGGCTTGTTGAATGAAGTGATTCTTTCAATTTTGACTCAAGCGAGTGATCGCCCTATTGTGGAACGGGCAGATTCTGCGAGAGTGAATAGTTATATAAAGAAAGAGCTTGAGAGCAATGGTCTGGAAGTGCCTTACGAATTCGCTTTGGTTAGTCCACGGCAAGGTGTTGTGTATCATTCTGCCGGCTACGACCCCAACGATGAAGGGCCTAAGCAGTATTCGACAGTGCTGTTTCCAAAAGATCCGGAATCGAAGCGAAACGTGCTGAAAGTGCTGTTTCCAACGAAATCTGACTATATTTATGCGTCAATTAAATTTATGATACCGTCGTTTGTGTTCACTTTTATTCTGATGTTTATTTTCATCTACACAATTGTTGTGATTTTCCGTCAGAAGAAATTGAGTGAAATAAAAAACGACTTCATCAACAATATGACGCATGAATTCAAGACTCCAATTTCCACTATCTCTTTGGCAGGACAGATGCTTAACGATGAAACTGTGCTGAAGAGTCCGACGATGATGAAGCATGTTTCGCAAGTGATTACAGACGAAACAAAGCGTTTGAGATTCCAAGTGGAGAAGGTTCTTCAAATGTCGCTTTTCGAGCGCGGCAATGCGACAATACGCTTGAAAGATTCAGACGCTCATGCTATAATAGATAATGTGGTGAGCACATACCGCATTAAGGCAGAAAAGTTTGGCGGCCATATCACTGCCGATTTCTCTGCGGAAGATTCGATTGTGAATGTGGATGAAATGCATTTCACAAATGTGATATTTAACCTTCTTGATAATGCAATAAAATATCGCCGTGAGGAAGTGGCTCCAGAACTCTCCATAACCACTCGCAACATTGGAGATGAGAAGTTTGAAATCCGAATCAGTGACAATGGCATTGGTATGAAGAAGGAAGATTTGAAAAAGATTTTTGAGAAATTTTATCGTGTTCACACCGGGAACCGTCATGATGTGAAGGGATTCGGACTCGGTTTGGCTTATGTGAGCAAAATGATTGAACTTTTTAAAGGGTCGATTAAAGCCGAGAGTGAACTAAATAAAGGTACGACATTTATAATTACATTACCACTTTTTAAATAAAGAACATTATGGAAGAAAAATTGAGAATTCTGCTTTGCGAAGATGATGAAAATCTTGGCATGCTCACGAGAGAATATTTGCAGGCGAAGGGTTACAATGCCGATTTGTATGCAGATGGTGAAAGTGGCTACAAGGCATTTTTGAAAGGTAAATACGACATTTGCGTGTTCGACATCATGATGCCAAAGAAAGATGGTTTCCAACTGGCTCAGGAAGTACGCACCGTGAATAGCGAAGTGCCAATCATTTTCCTCACCGCCAAAACATTGAAAGAAGATATCCTTGAAGGTTTCAAGATTGGTGCTGACGACTACATCACTAAGCCATTCAGTATGGAGGAACTTGTGATGCGTATCGAAGCAATCTTGCGTCGTGTAAAGGGCAAGAAAGGGAAGGAAATTACCATGTATAAGATTGGTAAATTCACCTTTGATACTCAGAAACAGGTGCTCATTGCAGATGATAAGCCAGAAAAGCTTACAACTAAAGAAAGCGAACTTCTCAGCTTACTTTGTGCACACGTGAATGAAATTCTTGAGCGCAATTTCGCTCTGAAGACTATCTGGATTGATGATAACTACTTCAACGCACGTTCTATGGACGTGTATATCACCAAGTTGCGTAAGCACTTGAAAGATGACCCTTCTATTGAAATTATCAACATTCATGGTAAGGGGTACAAACTCATTGCTCCAGAGGCAGAAGCAAAGTGAGAAATTGGCTGCTAAATTTGCAGTTAGGCATATAAAAGTCGTGGCGTTCTTTCCGAAGGTCACGATTTTTTATTATCTTTGCATTAAAGATTACTAATGTGTGCGGCTTTAGAGCCGGGACATTGTTTTTTGTTATGAAGTATCTATTTGGCATATATCAGTGGCTGATTGCCGCTCCAATCATATTGGTTGTCACCATTCTTACCGCAATGCTCACTATTGTGGCAAGTTTGTTCAATAGGGCATGGGCGGGGTATTACTGCACCATCTTTTGGGCACGCTGCTTTTGCTGGCTGTTTTTTGTGAAAGTGAAAGTGGAAGGCCGCGAGAATATAGATAAGCATACATCTTACGTGTTTGTTGCCAACCATCAGGGTGCCTACGATATATTTTCTTTAGCTGGATATCTGGGTCACAATTTTTGCTGGATGATGCGTAGGGCGTTGACCAATATCCCATTTGTGGGTATTGCTTGTCAGATGTCGGGACAGATTTTGGTCGACAGTCACAGTCCGAAAGCATTGAAAGAAACGATGGAATACGCTAAGAAGCGACTTAATAAAGGTGTTTCGCTGTGCGTGTTTCCCGAAGGCAGACGAACGGATACGGGTAAGATGGGGCCATTTAAGAACGGCGCATTCAAGCTTGCTGTAGATTTTAATTTGCCAGTGGTGCCGATTACGATTGACGGCAGCTATGAAGTGATGCCGCGCTCCACTTTTAATATTAAGCCGGGCGAAATTCGAATCGTGATACATCAACCAATTTTCCCATCGGAAGATGGCCACGATTTAAAAGTGCTCTCGCAAGAGAGTTATGATGTGATTCATGGCTCGCTGCCAGCAAAATATCAATAGGGTATGGCGCTTTTTGTGGAAATTGACCCAATTGTTTTGATATTACAGGCGAAGAGGGAATAAAAAAACGATTTTAGCGCTTGTCAATTCCAAAAAATGTATTACCTTTGCAACGCAAAAAGAAAAATTGTCCTGTGGTGTAACGGTAGCACACCGGATTCTGGTTCCGTTTGTGAGGGTTCGAATCCTTCCAGGACAACAAAGTGATAGTGATCATCTCGCATGAGATAGTCACTTTCATTTTATGAATATAATAATTTAAACTTAATTTTTTTTATTTTTTATGGCAACTAAAATCAGATTACAACGCCACGGTCACAAAGACTATGCGTTCTATCCAATTGTCGTAGCCGATAGCAGGGCACCACGAGATGGTAGATTTATTGAAAGGATTGGTTCTTATAACCCTAATACTAATCCTGCTACAATAAGTTTAAATTTCGAAAGAGCACTTCATTGGGTGAATTGCGGTGCAATTCCTACCGACACAGTTCGTAACATTCTTTCTCGCGAAGGCGTTATGCTCATGAAGCATCTCCAAGGCGGTGTTAAGAAGGGTGCGTTCGATGAAGCTGAAGCTCAAAAGCGTTTCGATGCTTGGAAGGCAGAAAAGAACGCAAAGCTCGAAGCTGTTAAGGCTAACGCAGCTAGCGCTAAGAGTGCTGACCAAAAGAAGCGTCTTGATGAAGAAGCTAAGAAGAACGAAGCAAAGGCTGAAGCCGTTGCTAAGAAGAAAGCTGAAA
>JAUNNJ010000035.1 GCA_030531495.1 Bacteroidales bacterium | reverse complement strand
CTCAGAAGTTAAGACGATACCGAGATGTCAATACGTAAAAGAACTCTGGCGCGAAGATAGGAAATTCGCGAAGCGGCTGCAATGCCAAAATGGGATGTTTTTTGAAAAGTTAGCGAGTCTACGTGTCAACAAGCGTATGGGGTGAGAGACACCGATTATATCCGATTTACACCGAATATAGTTCGCGATTGTTTGGGGCATAATCGACCCTCTACGAGGCTCATACTTGAGAGGGGGCGCTATGGCTCCAAGCTGCGCGCACTTACGTGCGCTTGCATGGAGTTAACCACAACCTGCCGTCTCCGACGACTTTTGGTTCTCGGTGAGTCGTTTTTTTGGGCTGTGTTAGTATGATTTATCGTCGGCGACGACTTTTGTGTTTGACAAATTTTGATGCGGTAGCCCTGTTGTCCATGCCGTGGCGAATCCTTTAAACTTAAATAAGTTTAACGCATAGAATTTGATTTGTGTGCATATTAGGCATAACTTTGCACGAAATCAAGAAAATAGATTGATGCAGAAGATTAAATTATTATTAGCATTTTTCATACTGGCTTCGACTTCTCTCTTTGCTCAAGACGAAATTGAGGTCGTAAATATTGAAAACCCAGCAGTACAGGCATATATGGCCGATAGCACTTATTATAAAAATTCCGACTTCAGAGTCAGTGTAATTAGCAAGTACTACAACAAAGAACTCTATGGCCCAGATCTCGACCGCCCACAAGGAAAGAAAGTGAAGTGGACGCCTACCACAGGAGCCGAAAATATTTCGGAGGTGCGTATCACCGTGAGCGAAAGCAAGGACTATTCTTCTCCTTTTATTCATAATCCTTCGTCGAAGTCGGCCGATTCCTACGAGATAAAGAATTGTATTCCGGGCCGTGTTTACTACTACAAGGTGGAAGAATTTCTGAAGGACGGCAGTGTGACAGAGGTGGCTAATGGTGTGTTCCGTACGGTGGGACAGGTAAGAATGATTCAGGTGCTAAATGCCCATAATGTGAGAGATATCGGAGGATGGATGACCCTTTATGGTGTGCCTGTGAAGTATGGCCGACTATATCGCAGTGGTAGTTTGGATGCTATTAAGCCTGCCGGGCGACAGGATTTTGCTGTTAACCTAAATGTGGGTGCAGAATTGGATTTGCGTTCAGAATCTCGTCTCAAGAAATCGAAATTGGGCGACGATAAGGACCTCCTCGTGTTGGCTCACAGCGACTATATGTCGGGCGTGAAGCGCAAGAATCACTTGTATGTGAAAGATTTGGCTTGGATTGTGGAACGCTTACGTGAGGGTAAGAATGTGGATTGGCACTGCGCCATCGGTTGCGATCGTTGTGGCACGCTCAGTTTCCTGATAGAGGGTTTGCTTGGCTTGAACGAAATAGACCTCGGCCGCGACTACGAACTCTCTACACTGAGCAAGTTCAAGCGCTTGCGTCGCTCGGTGAAGGAGATGATAAACTATATCAAGACTTTTGGAGGTGAAGGCGATAATCTTGCGCAATGTTTCTACAACTATTGGCTTTCTATCGGTGCTTCGCGTGAAGATATGGATTATCTTCTTGAGGTGATGCTTGATTACCCAGAAAAGAGATAATAGGAAAAATTAAAAGAAAAACAGAAAAAAAGATGTTTGTTGCTAAGAAACTGAACCGCTTGTTGGTGGGTGCTCTTCTCCCCCTCTTTGCAGGTGCGATGCTGTTGGCGTCGTGCAACAAGGAAAAAGCGAAAGATGAAAATTTTGAAAAGGTGCTTGTCATCAACGAGTTGATGGCATCTAATCATACTGGCCTTCTCACAAAGAATGGCGAAACTTGCGACTGGTTGGAAATCAAGAATGTTTCGGCCGAGGATGTTTCGCTCAAGGGCTATACGCTCGAATATGAAAAGGCGAAAGTTGAAAAAGACGATGATGCCGACAAGAAGAAGGACAAGAAGAAAAAAGACAAAAAGAAAGATAAAGCAAAAAACGACGACGACAAGGCAGATGCCGATGGCGAATGGACTTTCCCTGACGTGACGCTCAAGCCTGGTCAATGCGTGGTGGTGTTTGCCTCGAAAGATGTGAAACTCAATTCTGCCGAAGAGATTCATGCCAATTTCAAATTGTCGGCCGACGGCGGCAAGGTGCAATTGGTCTCAGAATCAAATACGGTGATGTCGGAGGTGACCTATGGCGCATTGAAGTCTGATGAGGCATACCGTCGCTTGCAGGACGGCTCGTTTGAAAAGAGCCACTGGGCCTCTCCTGGTTTTGACAACACCAATGAAGGTTACGAAGCCTACAACGAACTGCTCGACGGTCAGCGCAAAAGCTCTGTGCAGATTTGGCGTGTGATGTCGAAAGGCGACAAGGAGTCGGGACACTGGGCAGAACTGAAGAATGTGTCGGCACAACCTGTGGACTTGGGCGAATACTGCTTGACCGACAACCCTGGCAAGCCCGACAAATGGAAATTCTCGGCTGTGAAACTCGCTCCTGGTGCCACCTACAAGGTGGTGTTTGTGGGAAAGAAGGCGCCTGCCGATGAAGCGGATAAAGTGAATTTCAAGATAGATGAAGAAGTGCTGATTCTCACCAAAGGCGGTAAATTCGTTGATGGCGTGAATGCCTCTGCCACCAAAATTGGCACCTCTGTAGGCCGCGCCAACGGCCGCAAGGGGTTCTTTTATTTCAAGAATGCAGACGGCGGAGAGGAGGAGTGTGCCCCCTTTCGCTTCATAGCGCAGCAACCCTCATTCATGCTTCAGCCGGGTGTTTACGGCAAGAAGAAGTCGATGTTCGTTGGTCTTGATGGCCACGGACACAATGTGCACTACACGGTCAATGGTAGCATTCCCACTTCGGAATCGAATGTCTATAAGGATTCGGTAAAAATAGAGTCTTCCACCACTTTTCGCGCCTATGCTGAGGGCGACAGCTGTACGCTCTCGAGCGATGTGGTGACAGGCACTTATATCCTTGGGCAAAATCACGATGTGGCTGTGATGAATATCACTGTCAACGAGAGTGACCTCTACGATTTTCATTCGGGTATCTATGTGGATGGTCCCTCGCCTGGTGATGAGTTTCCGTATACAGGTGCCAATTACTGGAAACCTTGGGAGAAAAGGGCGAATATTGAGTTTTTTGATGGAAAAGAGGGCTTCTCAGAGGGCTGTGTCCTGAAGATTTTCGGTGGATTTTCGCGTGCTCTTCCCAAGAAATCGTTTTCTATCAAGTTTAATGGGAAATTCGGACCTTCGTCGCTCACTTACGACTATTTTGGTAAGGGTGAGCCAGAACGGCTGAAAAGTTTCGTACTTCGAGGCGGTGGTCAGGACGCCGAATTGATGATGGGCCGCGATGAGTTTCTCACGAGCTTGATGGCGCAAAATAGCCCAAAGTTGCTTGTGCAGGATTATCGCCCGGTGGCGCTGTATATCAACGCCAAATATTTTGGCCTCTACTTCATTCGCGAGAAAATCAACAAAGATTTTGTGGCCCGTCATACGGGCGTTTCATCGGAGTCGGTCACAATGTTTGAGTCGGAATATTTAGAAGGCCCTAATAAAAAAGACTACACCAGCATGGTCAACTTCCTTGAATCGCACAATATGAAAGCGAAGGAAAATTTTGACCAGGCTGCACAATTAGTGGATTTTGAAAATCTGATTGACTATAAAATTGGTGAAATCTACGCCACCAACGTTGATGTAGGCAACATGCGATATTTCATCTCTTCCGACCCCAAGGGCGACCGCAAATGGCGTTGGATATACTACGACCTCGACGCGTCGTTTATGGACCTCAGAAGCGCTTCTTATTATATCGGTTTAGGCAATGATGAGTATGTGAATTTTCACAATCGTGTGATTGCGCTATTGTTGAAGAGTCCCGATTTTCGCGATTTGTTCTTGCAGCGACTCTCTCACCACATGCATCACACCTTTGCCACGGCTACAGCCACCAAAGCGTTCGACGATTTGATGAAGTCGATTGATTCTGAAATGGTGCTCAATTGCAAGCGGTGGGAAAAGATGCTCACCTATGACCAGTGGAAGAAATATGTAAAGGAATTCCGCAAAACTTTACAGACTCGCAACAAGGTGGTGCTCAACGATATCCGTAAATACCTAAAAGTCACCAAAGAAGAAGAAAGTAAATACTTCTCCGACCTCGGCTTCTAACCCTCTTGCGTCACGAAAATCTCATCGGATTAATCTTTTGTTAATGCTTCGCGAATGGCTTCGCAAAGCTTTGGCATTGCTGCCTTATTGCCGTGGTGACCTCCGGGAATTGGGCGAGCATCGCCATACGCTTCTTTAAACGATTGGAAATATCTGTCGCCCAAATATTCGTCCTGGGAGGCAAATAGGCCTGTCACCCGAGTTGCACCTTGTGGACGGTTCACCTTCTCCTCGTAGGCAGCGTAAGTGGCCAGCATTTCAGCCGAAGCCACCTTGTCGTCGGGATGGTCGGGGCGTGGCTTGAGCAGAGGCAATTCCACAGTAGGCATCATGCAAGGGTTAATCACCACCTTAGGCACGCACACATCGAGGCAAAGCGTCACGAAGCCCCCAAGCGAAGTGCCCACTACCAAGTCAATACCGTTATCGCGCACGAATTCTTCCAGGAAAACTTTTGTGGCGTGGCAATCGTCCTGCGGATACACAGGGCACAGCACCTCAAATTCGCCGACAGGCAGATGCTCCCTCAGCAACCGGCAAAAAGTAGACTCCGGGCTCCCCCCAAATCCATAAACAAATCCCACCTTCTTCATCATAATTGTAATATTTATTAGGCGAAGTAGCTGGAGCGGTCGAGGTTTCGGTAGCCGATGGCTTCCATGATGTGGTGCGAACGCACCATTACGCTGCCCTCGAGGTCGGCTACGGTGCGTGCCACTTTCAATATCCTATCGTAGGCGCGGGCGCTCATGTTCATGCGCTCTATGGCATTGCGCAGTAGCGCGAGGCCTTCTTCGTCGGGCTCTGCCCACTGGTGGAGCATGCTGGTGGTCATTTGAGCGTTGCAGTGGATGCCAGGGGTGTCTTTGAAGCGCAGGTTCTGTATGGCCCTCGCCTGCACTACCCTCTTGCGTATGGTTTCCGATGATTCGCCGGGTGTCTTGTCGGCCAGGTCGTCGAAATTCACGGGTTGCACCTCTATCTGCAGGTCGATGCGGTCGAGTAGCGGTCCGCTAATCTTGCCTAAATAGTGTTGGCGCTGATGAGCGGTGCAGATGCATTGCTTGCTGGGGTGGCCGTAGTAGCCGCACGGGCAAGGGTTCATGCTTGCCACGAGCATAAACGATGCTGGATAGTTGGTGGTGTATTTGGCTCGGCTGATGGTGATTTGGCGGTCTTCAAGTGGCTGACGCATCACCTCAAGCACTGTACGATTGAATTCGGGAAGCTCGTCCAAGAATAACACGCCGTTGTGGGCGAGGCTGATTTCGCCTGGTGTGGGATAGGTGCCACCTCCCACGAGCGCCACTGGGCTGATGGTGTGGTGTGGCGAGCGATAGGGGCGCGTTGTGAGCAGCGTTGTCCCGCTTTTGAGGCTACCTGCCACCGAATGGATTTTCGTCGTTTCTAAGGCCTCTGAGAGGCTAAGAGGCGGAAGTATGGATGGCAGCCGCTTTGCCATCATCGATTTTCCGCTGCCAGGGCTGCCGATGAGCAGAATATTATGTCCGCCTGCGCAAGCCACCTCAAAGGCGCGCTTCACGTTGTCCTGCCCTTTCACTTCGCTGAAGTCGTAAGGGAAATTTCCTTGTGCTTGTGCAAATTCGGCGCGGGTGTCGATTTCTGTGGGGGTGAGTTCTTCTTCGCCGTTGAGGAATTTCACCACTTGCGAAATGTGGTCGACGCCATATACTTTCAGATTGTTGACAATGGCAGCCTCCGATGCGTTTTCCTTCGGAAGGATAAAGCCGTCGAGTTGGAGTTCGCGCGCCAGAATAGCCATGGGCAGAGCTCCCTTGATTTTGCGCACTGTGCCATCGAGCGAGAGTTCGCCCATAATCATATATTTGCTCAGCAAGTCGGGGCGTACCACCTCGTCGGATGCCAGTGTGCCAATGGCAATGGGCAGGTCGTAGGCGGCTCCTTCCTTTTTGATGTCAGCAGGCGACATGTTTACCACCACCGTCTTGTTTGGAAACTGAAATCCGGCTTCGTTGATGGCACAACGCACGCGTTCCGAACTTTCTTTCACTGCGGCATCGGGTAAGCCCACAATCACGATTTGCGTGCCCCAATCAAATGTGGTTTCGATAGTTACCTCAATGGCGTTGATGCCTTGCACAGCGGCGGCGATAGTTTTGCTAAGCATAGTCTTTTGTCGTTAAGGAGTTGCTGAATACACAAAGTTACTATTTTTCGCCGAATACCGAAACTTTGCTGTTATAAAAAATCTCGCCTCTCCCCCGCCCCGTTTGCCCATGCCATAAAAAAGAGGCTTCGCAGATGCGGAGCCTCAAATATAGGGATAGATGATGTGGTGTCGATTATTCGTATACGCCAAGGATGCGGTTGATGGTGAATGTGATGTCGCTCACATTGAGAGCGTTGTCGGCGTTCACGTCGAGGTAGCTGTTGCCCCAAAGTTGTGCACCCTCAAGAATTTTTGTGATAAGGTGTGTAACGTCGGTCACATTCACTTCGTGGTCGCCGTTGAGGTCGCAGCCCACAGGATAGCCGTCACTGCCCATGTATTTGAAGTTCTGTCTGTTGTAGTTCCAGCTGTTATAGTAACTTCCGTAACTGTCGGCAGGCACATAGAGGTAGCATTGTTCTTTCAATCCGTAGAAACTTGAACTGATGAACGCGGGCGATGGCGCTGTGGCTACGAGAGCGCGAACTGACGATTTGTAGAATGCCATATTGCCGATGCGTCCAAGATTGTTAGGAAGAACCACGATGTCGAGGTTTTGATTTTCGAAGAAGCAGTTGTTTCCAATTTGTTCGACATCATTGCTGATGACAAACACCTTGTCGATAGCCTTTCCTGGTGGATAATACTGCAAGATGGTACCATCTTTACTGTAGAGCACACCACCGCTGCCGCTCATGTAATATGGGTTTTTGATAGGTGCTTCAACACGTTCAAGCGCTGTACAACCTTCAAATGGACTTACTGAGCTGTTTTGTGGAAATTGGTTTTTCTCACCCAAATACACTACTCTCAGTTTTTTGCAGTCTTTGAAGATGCCTGGTTGAATAGTGCCATAATCATTAGAGAAAAAGATGGTGGTAAGATTAGGCAACCTTGCGAATGCCGCTGAGCCAATTGACGTAAGGCTGTTGGGCATGGTGACTGCTTTTAGGCCTGATCCATCAAAAGCGCTGTTGCCTACGCTCTTGAGGCCTTCACTCAGTGTAATAGAATTCAAATTGGTGCATCCGTAGAATGCATAGTCGCCAATCTCTGTGAGTACGCCATCTTTAGTTGTGTCGAAACCTTCGAGGTTCGTACATTTGTAGAATGCATAGTTGCCCACTCTCTTCACATCGTAGAAGAAGTCATAGAAGCCGGTGTTGTAGAATGCATAGTCGCCCACCTCTTCAAAGTCTTTGCGATTGGTGATAAGGAACAAGAATTTTTTTGAACCATAGAACAAGCCTTTTGGAAAGGTGTTGATATGGTCGGGGAGCTCCACTTGATATAGGTTTGGACACGAACTGAATGCGTATTCACCGATATGGGTGACGCAAGGGTCTACCACAATTTTACCCATTTCTGCACCAGAAAATGCATGGTTGCCAATTGCTGTGACAGGGTATTCTTTTTTCAATATGTCGATGTAAATCGACTTGGGAGTGGTAACTGTGGTTGATGGTCTTTCTTTTTTACCCCAATTGAGAAGAATTGCGGTCTGGTTGGAATAAATCAAGCCATAGGTGTTGCCGTCGATTTCTACGTCGTTGTCGTATTCAGGATCGTCAAGGGCGAAAGCATTGATCGGTATCAATGTGCACGCTACAAGCAAAAGGATTAGTTTTATCTTTTCCATAACAGTATGTATATTAATGTTTTTTTTGCAAAAATAATTAAAAACCTTTGATTGTACAAGGTTTTATGCATCATGTATCGCTTTTCTTTTGCGGTGTGGGTGAGGAAGTTGCTAATCTCCTTAATTTTTGTTTGCTTGCGCAGCGTTTGTTGGCGAGTTGTGGCGAAAGCTATTTTACGATTTGACGCACTTTTGCGTTTGCTTCCATGATATCGGCGCCGTTATATATCACATTTCCAAGCGAATCGGTGACCACATAGAGCGGAGTGGAAGTCACGCAGAGAGGTTTGATTTGATTGTTGAGCGGACCTTCAGGAGCCCAGAAGTGACGCCATGTTGACCCGTCGTTCTTGGTATATCCTCGCCATGATGCGGTGTCGGGGTCGATATAGATGTCGCAAATCTGCAGTTTCTTGTTGTCGGGGAATTCGTCGGCAAGAACCTTTAGCATGCCCATTTCGTTGTTGTGCGAAGTGTTGTTCACCCACAGGTAAAGCAGTGTAGCTTTAGCGGTGGTGGCGTTGATGGAGCCGAAATCGCCGTTGTCTTCAAAGAGTAGGAGAGAGCCAATCTTGCTCGAACTCTTGGGGCGGCGTTCCACCAGTCGCTGATAGGCTTTCATCAGCCATTCGGGCTTTGCGTCCTTGTCAATTTTTGCCAGCAAATCCTTCATTTTCTGCTGGTTGTTGAGTTGGCTATAATCCACCACCAGCAATAGGG
The DNA here is from genome assembly GCA_030531495.1 of Bacteroidales bacterium. Taxonomy (GTDB): domain Bacteria; phylum Bacteroidota; class Bacteroidia; order Bacteroidales; family Muribaculaceae; genus Sodaliphilus. The sequence goes on along the minus strand of JAUNNJ010000035.1, from coordinate 16,618 downwards.
TGGAGAGCAGTTCGGAAGGGTGTTCCGTCACATATTTTTCAATGGAAGCGTCAAGGTTTTTGTGGTTGAATTCTTGATATTCGGAGCGGTTTTCGAAGATGAATTGGTACCATTGCTCGTTCACATCATTGCCCTTCACTTGAATGCCGTAAATGTCGTTGATATCGCCACGCAACTGCATGTGGTCGCCATTTTCCATCACAAAGTGTGCAATCAAGCGATTTTGTGAATCGTAGATAATCACTAAGGCTGGGTCGGGGCTCATACCCTGAAATTCAAATCGGTTGTTGTTTGAAACAGCCTTTACTTCCTTCACACCTTCCTCTGTGGCCCAAATCATATGTATGTTTTGGTTACCCAAATTCATAATGTTACCTTCGATTTTGAAGGTTTTTGAACAGCTTGTGGCAAGGATGCCCATTAAAGCGAGTGTGAATATGATGTAAGCGTATGTTTTTTTCATAATTGAATACAATTGTTCGTCTACAAAAGTAGCAATTATTGCTGATAAAGTCAATAATATCCCGAGTTTAGGTATAAAAATGAGCAGATTTTTGTAAAAAAGTTGCGGCAGTAAAAAAAATTGCTTACCTTTGCATCGCTAAATAAAATAAGCAAGGGTAGGTAGGTAAGTGGTTAAAACGGGCAGACTGTAAATCTGTTGCCTTGCGGCTTCGGCAGTTCGAATCTGTCCCTGCCCACAGAAAAAGCTCCAAGAAATTGGAGCTTTTTTCTTTTTTGTATATCAATCTACTAAATTAAAAAGGAGAATCCGCTGATCCCAAAAACTTGTTAGAAGAGGGATTTGTAGAGGGTGGTCATTTGGCGGAAGAAAGAGTCGTAGCCGAGGTGCTCGTCGTAGTCTTTCTTCGCTTGCGTTCCTATTTTTTCGCGCAGTTGTTTGTCATCGATGAGGCTCTTGATGGCATCGGCGAGCTCAAACTGGTTTTCTGGGTTTACCAGCAGTGCATTCTTACCGTGGTCAAGATATTCAAGTTGTGCACCATTGTTGGTGGTGATATGTGCTTTGCTGTGCATCATGTATTCCAGATTGCTCAAGCCGAGCGCTTCGGGCACAATGCTTGGCAATACGCCGAAATCGCACTGCTTAACGAGTGCTTGTACGCATGGACTGAATCCCATAAACGACACATTCTTAAGCAGTTGGTTGGCAACGACAAATCCCTTGATTTGCGCCATGAATTTGTGGTGTCCTTCACCCACGAGCACGAGGTGATAAGTGCTGCGGTCGAGTTGGGCGATGGCTTTAATCAGTGTGTCGACGCCTTTTTCATGGCAGAGTCGTCCCTGGTACATGATGAGTGCACGGTCGGCTGGAATGCCAAGTTGTTCGCGTAGCGATGGGGCAGTGGTGTCGTTGTTGATCAGAACACTGTCGCGAATGATTACGGCTTTGCTTGCGTCGAAATTCTTGATACGAGGCATGAAAGAATCGTAGGCTTTTTGTGAGGCAAACACCACGCGGTCGAGTTCGCGATACACCTTTTTCGATACCATGTTCAGGCGAGGGCGTTCCACGCCGTGGAGCGACATCACGATGCGTATGTTGTCGCTATTGTCGCTCATGTATTTGGCTAAAACGGCTGTTACTGCGTCGCCAAAGGAGTGCACATGGATGATGTTTTGTCCTCGTTTCAGCAGGCGCTTGAATCGCTTTGGGCTATCCAGGTCTGTGATACCCTTTAGCGGAAGTATTGAAAGTGGTATCTCCAGTGGGCGGAAACGGCTTAATACTGAGTCGCTTTTGCCGCACACCATCTCCACATAATAGTCGTTGTCATCCTTTAGTTTGAGCATCAAATCGTAGGCGTACTGTTCGGGTCCGCTCCAGATTTTGTTGCTCACAATATGGAATATATTAATCATCGTTCTGTGTTGGTTGTTAGTTTTGGTATCGTTTTAAAAGCGAATTTACTTCTTTTTGGTTGAATATCCTACTATTTTACATAAAAAAAACGCCCACCCGGAGCGTTTTGTTGCTCTGGTGGGCGTGTGAGTTTTCCCGCAGGGGGAGAGGTTTATCCTTGTTTGAACAAATCCTTGATGCCTCCGATGCTGCCCAAGAGGTTGGTTGCTTCGTAAGGGAGGTAAACGGTCTTGGTTTGTTCGCCTTGTGCAAGTTCTTCCATCATGCCGATATACTTTTGTGCGAGCAGGTAGTTGGCAGGGTTAGTGCTCTTGCCCACTGCTTCAGTAATCTTGTTGATAGCGATGGCTTCTGCTTCAGCCACTCGGATGCGTGCTTGTGCTTCACCTTCTGCTTGAAGAATTTGTGTTTGCTTGTCGGCTTCTGCTTGGTTGATACGAGCCTCTTTCTGACCTTCAGATTGGAGAATTGCCGCAGCTTTCTGACCTTCACTGGTGAGGATTGTTGCGCGTTTATTACGCTCTGCTTGCATTTGTTTTTCCATTGCTTGAAGCACTGTCTGTGGAGGTGTAATATCCTGAAGCTCAACGCGATTCACCTTAACGCCCCACTTGTTGGTGGCATCGTCGAGCACGGCACGCAGTTTGGTGTTGATGGTGTCGCGAGAGGTGAGTGTTTCGTCGAGTTCAAGTTCACCGATAATGTTACGCAAAGTTGTTTGAGTAAGCTTTTCGATTGCGTTAGGCAAGTTGTTGATTTCATACACAGCGCTTTCAGGTTCCACGATTTGGAAGTAGAGTAGCGCGTTGATTTGAGTCTGCACATTGTCCTTCGTAATCACATTTTGCTTATCGAAGTCGTACACCTGTTCACGAAGGTCGATGGTGGTGGTGTAGAAATAGCGGCCGTTTGCGTAAGCCACAGTGGTTTTGGGGCGATCAATGAATGGGATAATCACATTGATACCGGGTTTCAGGGTAGCATAATATTTACCCAGACGCTCTACAATCTTGGTTTCCGATTGAGGGATAATAACCAAGCTTTTTTTTACGAGAATGAGTACGAGCACGATGAGTGCAATGAGTACCCACATTCCAATACTTAAGTTTGCCATACTACTTATCTGCTTTAAAATGAATGTATTAATTTTTTTGTTTTTAAATAGGGTGGTGGGGGAGTTATGCACGCTCCACGGTCACTACCACACTTTTGCGTTTTACGATTACAACGGTTTCGCCCACATTGATAGTTTCTGTTCCACGTGTAACAGCTCTCCAGGTGTCGCCGTCGATGGCCACGTAGCCACTTTTTCCAGGTTCGATGGCCTCTATCACTTTTCCTTCGCGTCCGATGATAGCGTCGATGTTGGTTGTCATATTCTTGTCGTTGCGATGCAGGTATTTTAGCGCAAACGGACGGACGAATACGAGGAACGCAACAGAAAGTATCATCCAAGCTACGAGTTGTAGAGTGAAGCTGGTGTCGAAGAGGGCAACAATTGTTGCGGCTGCTGCCCCGAGGGTGAAACTCATAAAGAAGAAGTCGCCCGATGTCAGCTCAAGGATGAGAAAGATAACTCCGATTAAAATCCATAAGAGCCAGAGATTGGTTTGAAAATATTCAATCATGATACAAATTATTTGAAGTGGTTAAAAAAATCAGTTTTTGTTTTCGAAGGAAAATTGCATCGTTTGTAAAGTTAGTGATAATTTTGCTTTCTTCGCAATTTTTACTTCAAAAATCATTTTGTCCAAAAACATTGCAAAATTTGTGCCAAATGAGTGGAAAATCACTATAAAAGTATCGGGAAGTGTACGAATTTTTGATTCTCATCGGCTTAAAAATGCTTTAACGTCTTGTTTGTGAGTTTGATAGGCTGTTTTTTGTTGTTTTCGTATTTAGTTCAGAAAAATCGTAAAATCCAAATTTGGGCAATTTTCTATCCTTTTTTCCAATCAAATGCGTTAACTTTGTATTTGTGAAACTCTGCGCCGAAATTTTCTGAATTTTCGGCCTGTCACATTAATTTTATTATAATTTCATAATTTCTGAAAAGAATGGCTTCGACAAAAATTTCTTACATCGCGGAAAATGTTCAGTTGCCCCAACTCAATCGCGAGGCTGTGGTCACTTGGATAGAAGCGGTGGCTGCGAATCACGAGAAGAGGGTAGGGGCGTTGACCTATATTTTCTGCGACGACGAATACATTCTTGCCACTAACCGCCAGTTTTTGCAGCACGATTACTACACCGACATCATTACCTTCGATTACAGTAATCGTCGTAGAATCAGTGGCGACATGGTGATTTCGCTTGACACGGTTCGCAGTAATGCGGAGCAGTTTGCAAAGACGTATGAATCTGAGCTATTGCGAGTTATCATTCATGGCGTGCTTCACCTGTGTGGCATCAACGATAAAGCCCCGGGTGAGCGCGATATTATGGAACAACTTGAAAATGAGGCACTTGCAATAGTGCCATTGAATATATTTGAAGAATGAATTACTCCTACGATGTGATAGTGATTGGTGCAGGTCATGCCGGATGTGAAGCCGCTGCTGCAGCGGCTCGATTGGGTTCGACCACACTTCTTATTACTATGGATATGAATAAAATTGCCCAAATGAGTTGCAATCCTGCCGTCGGTGGAATTGCTAAAGGGCAGATTGTTAGGGAAATAGATGCACTTGGCGGACAGATGGGTATCGTCACCGACCGTAGTTCGATTCAATTTCGAATGCTGAATCGCTCTAAAGGTCCTGCTATGTGGAGCCCTCGTGCGCAGGCCGATCGTATTCGCTTTATTGCAGAGTGGCGTAGTGTTCTCGAAAACACCCCAAACCTTTATATGTGGCAGGATTCTGCGGTGAGTTTAATCATTGAAGAGGGTGTGGTGAAAGGCGTGAAAACTGCATTTGGCGTTGAATTTACCGCCAAATCTGTGGTATTGACAGCCGGCACATTCCTTAATGGTTTGATGCATGTGGGACCTGTGCAGATAGAAGGTGGCAGAGTTTCGGAGCCAGCTTCGCATGGAATCACAGAGCAACTACGTGATATCGGGTTCACTGTTCAACGTATGAAAACCGGTACACCTGTTCGCTTGGATGAACGGACAGTCGACTTCACGAAGGCTACAATCCAGGAAGGTGATACGGATTTCCATCATTTTTCTTTCTTGCCAACGGTTAAAAGTGAGCTGAAACAACGCCCATGCTGGATTATCTATACCAACAAGGAAGTGCACGATATATTGCATGCCGGTTTGCCTGAATCGCCCCTTTATAATGGGCAAATCCAGAGTATAGGCCCTCGTTATTGTCCCAGCATAGAGACCAAGCTGGTCACTTTTCCTGACAAGGATATGCACCAACTTTTCTTGGAACCAGAGGGTGAAGATACCCATGAAATGTATCTCAATGGTTTCTCTTCTTCGATGCCTTGGAAGGTGCAATTTGAAGCGCTGTCAAAGATTCCTGCACTTGAAAATGTGCAAGCATATCGACCAGGATACGCTATTGAGTACGACTTTTTCGACCCCACTCAGCTTCATCATAATCTTGAGACAAAACTCGTCAAAAACCTATTTTTTGCTGGTCAAGTTAATGGTACCACTGGTTATGAAGAGGCGGCAGGACAGGGTTTGGTGGCTGGTATTAATGCGCATCAGGCTGTGGTCGGCAAAGAGCCATTTGTCCTCGGGCGCGATGAGGCTTATATTGGCGTGCTCATTGATGACCTTGTTACAAAAGGCGTGGATGAGCCTTATCGAATGTTTACGAGTAGGGCAGAGCATCGCATTTTGCTCCGTCAGGATGATGCAGATTTGCGCCTTACCCCTAAGGGCTATGAACTCGGATTAGCCACTCAAGAGCGCTATGATTTGATGCGGTCGAAGTGGGATGCTGTTGAAAATTTGGTAGAGTTTGCCAAAGAATTTTCCGTAAAAACGGCTCTAATCAATCCCGAATTTGAGCGTAATGGACTCCCTGTATTGGCTCATGGATGCAAGCTGTATGACTTGATTTTGCGTCCGCAACTCACCATTTTCCAACTCGCAGCAATGATTCCCGATCTTCAAAAGTGCATTGATTCGCTCGAGGATGAGCGCCGAGAAGAAATTGTCGAGGCTGCAGAAATCTCCATTAAATATCATGGATATATAGCGCGCGAGGAAGCTATCGCGAAGAAATTGGCTCGCCTTGAGAATGTAAAAATTCGTGGCAAATTCAAATATTCAGAAATCCATTCACTCTCTACAGAAGCTCGTCAGAAACTTGAAAAAATCGACCCCGAAACCGTTGGACAGGCTTCAAGAATACCGGGCATCTCTCCGAGCGACGTGAATATATTGCTCTTACTTTTAGGAAGATAAACCAAAAATGTTCCACGTGGAACACAGAACAACCAAACATATAAAACAATGAAACAAGAAGAACTTGAAAAGATTAAAAAAGTAGTTCGTAACATTCCTGATTTCCCTGTTCCAGGCATTCAATTCAAGGATCTCACCACAGCCTTCAAAGATTCTCAAGCGCTCCAGCTTATGCGTCAAGGTTTGGCTGACCTTTACAAAGATAAGGGCGTGACTAAAGTTGTGGGTATTGAGGCGCGCGGTTTTGTGGGTGGCGCTATGCTCGCCATCGATCTTGGTGCGGGGTTTGTGCCATTGCGTAAACCTGGCAAGTTGCCTGCTGAAACCATCCAGAAATCGTATGCTAAAGAATATGGTACTGATGTAATCGAAATTCACAAAGATGCGATTACTCCCGATGATATTGTTGTGATACATGACGACCTCTTGGCTACTGGTGGCACTATGATGGCTGCTTATGAATTGGTGAAATCAATGAACCCAAAGAAGGTGTACATCAACTTCGTTTGCGAACTTCTCGGACTCAATGGTCGTGCGTTGTTCCCCGAAGATGTTGAAGTTACTTCTCTTTTCGATTTTCCTGATAAGTAATTGAATCCTGACTTAAAACTCAAGATAAGTCTTCTTCCCGATAGCCCTGGAGTGTATAAGTACTTCAATAAAGAGGGTACTGTAATATATGTGGGCAAGGCGAAGAAGTTGAAACGCAGGGTGAGCTCCTATTTTAATAGGGTTCACCCCGTGTTGCGTACAAATATGCTTGTGCGCAACATTCACGATATGGAGTATATCGTGGTGAATACAGAAGAAGAGGCGTTGGATCTTGAGAACAGTTTGATAAAAACATATCAGCCGCACTACAATGTGCTGCTTAAAGACGACAAGTCGTATCCTTGGATTTGCGTAAGCAAAGAATTATTCCCCCGTGTGTATCTTTCACGAGAGAAAGTGAACAAGCATGCCAAGTTTTTTGGGCCTTATCCGAAGACCGAAGTGGCATGGGCTTTACTCGATGCGCTTAAGGAAATTTTCCCGATTCGTTCGTGCAGGCACAATCTTACTCCTGAGTCGGTAGAATCGAAGAAATTCCGTCTTTGCCTAAAGTATCATCTTAAAAGTTGCGATGGGCCTTGTCAAGGGCTGATTTCCCCTGAAGAATATGCGAAATATATCGATGAAATCACGCATATTCTAAATGGCGAAACTAAATACGTAAGCGACTATTTACGCGATGAAATGGAAAGATATGCTTCTGAATTGAAATTTGAGGAAGCGGAACTTGTGAAACGCAAGTATTTATTGGTGGAAAAATATCGTGCAAAGTCGGTAATTGTGAGTCCTTCTATACACAACATCGATATTTATTCTATCATTCGCGACGAGGGCGCAGCTTATGCCAACTATATGCATGTGCGTGAAGGTAGCATCGTGCAAAGTATGACTATAGAATATAAGTTTGTTGATACCGATACTGGCGAATCTGATGCTGAATTAATGTCGACTGCTATTCGTGAATTCCGCAGTCGCTTTGCCGAAACCTATGAGAAGGATAAGGTGAAGGAGGCTTTGGTAAATGTGATTCCCGATTTTGAATTGGAGGGCATCAGCTTCGTGGTGCCACAGCGTGGCGACAAGCGGAAACTTCTTGCAATTTCTCTAAAAAATGCTGAGCAGTACAAAATCGACAAACTCAAAATGATGGAGAAGTTGAATCCCGAGCAACGCGCGATGCGTACCTTGACCACTATTCAAAAAGACTTCCGCCTATCGCAAGTGCCGCATCATATCGAGTGTTTCGACAACTCGAATATTTCTGGCACCAGTCCGGTGGCTGCCTGTGTGGTTTTTCGCAATGCCAAGCCATCGAAAAAGGAATATCGACACTTCAACATTAAAACTGTGGAAGGCCCCGATGATTACGCCTCTATGAAAGAGGTGCTCACGCGTCGTTACTCTCGTCTGATGAATGAAGGCGAGGATTTGCCTCAATTGGTTGTTCTTGATGGTGGTAAGGGCCAGTTGAGTGCGGGTATGGAGGTGCTTGAAGAATTAGGCTTGCGTGGAAAAATTGCCCTGATAGGTATTGCAAAGACTCTCAACGAAATCTATTTTCCTGGCGATTCTCTACCGCTCTATATCGATAAAAACAGCGAGACTCTGAAGGTGGTACAGCGACTGCGCGACGAAGCGCATCGCTTTGGTATCACACACCATCGCAATCGCAGAAGTAAAGGTCAGGTTCATTCTGTTCTCGACGACATTAGTGGGGTGGGGGATAAGACTAAACAACTGTTGCTCAGGCAGTTTAAGAGCTTGAAAAGAATTCGCGAAGCTTCGCTTGAGCAATTGGCGGAAGTGATAGGTCCAGCCAAGGCTAAAATTGTATACAATGCGTTGAGTATCAACGAAAAAGATAAAAATTCAGACAGTAAATGAGATTAGTAATACAAAGAGTGACCAGTGCTTCGGTAGCCATTGAAGGCGAAGTGGTGGGCAAAATCGGCGCAGGCTTGATGGTGCTTGTGGGCGTTAGAGAAGGCGACTCTGAAGCCGATATGCAATGGCTGGCGCAGAAGACTGTGAATATGCGCATCTTCAACGACGAGAATGGTGTGATGAACCGCAGTGTGATGGATGTGGATGGCGAAGTGCTTTCTGTGAGCCAGTTCACGCTCAATGCATCCACTAAGAAGGGCAATCGTCCGAGTTATATCCATGCAGCTGGCCACGACCTTGCTGTTCCTCTCTACGAGGCCTATTGCGCCGAAGTTGAGCGTTTGATGGGCAAACCTGTGGCTCGAGGTCGTTTTGGAGCCGATATGCAAGTGTCGCTTGTGAACGACGGTCCCGTCACCATCATCATCGATTCCCTCCTCAAAGAATGATTTCGCAACAAATAATTGGCGCATGCTGTTTTTTTTCGTAAGTTTGCAAAGTTATGACTATTGAAGAGGCTCAGAAAAAAGTGGATGAATGGATTCGCACCTATGGCGTGCGCTATTTCAGCCCGCTCACCAATATGGCCCAACTCACCGAGGAAGTGGGGGAGGTGGCACGCATCATCAGCCGCATTTATGGCGACCAGTCGTTCAAAGAATCCGATAAAGGCAAGGATTTGGGCGATGAGCTCGCTGATGTGCTTTGGGTGGTGCTCTGCCTTGCCAACCAGACGGGAGTGGATTTGACGGCCTCTCTGGAGCGAAATTTCGAAAAGAAAACGAACCGTGACAGCAAGCGTCATCTCAACAACGAAAAATTAACGAAATAACTATAATTTAAATACACAATGGAACAAGAAAAATTAAACGCTCAGGAAGCGCCTACAAAGTATGAACAAGCCTTCCTCGATAGCAAAGTTGAAACCAACGACGAAGTTGTGGCTGCTGCAGTTGAAAAAATCGTCAGCGAGCACATGGCTGAAAACGACAACAAGGAAGTGTATGAATTCCTTCTCAACTGTGTGGACCTCACCACCCTCAGCACCACCGACAGCGAGCGCAGCGTGGCTGCTTTCACCAAGAAGGTGAACGACTACTGGACCAAATATCCTCAATACAAGAATGTGGCTGCTATCTGCGTGTACAGCAACTTCGCAGAAGTGGTGCGCGGTGCTCTTGAAGTGAGCGATGTGAACATTGCCGTTTGTAGCGCTGCTTTCCCTGCTTCACAAGCGCACATCGAAACCAAGGTGGCAGAGACAGCTCTCGCCATTGAAGACGGTGCCGACGAAGTAGACATCGTTATCAATATGGGTTACTTCCTCGATGGCGCATACGAAGAATTGTGCGATGAAATCGCTGAAATCAAAGACGCAATGGGCGACCACCACTTGAAGGTGATTCTCGAAACCGGTTGCTTGAAGACTGCCGAAAACATCAAGCGTGCATCAATTCTCTCAATGTATAGCGGTGCTGACTTCATCAAGACCTCTACTGGTAAAATCTACGAAGGCGCTTCGCTCGAGGCTGCTTACGTGATGTGCCAATGCATCAAGGAATATTACGAAAAGCATGGCGTGATGATTGGTTTCAAGGCAGCAGGTGGCATCCGCACCACTGCCGACGCTGTGAAATACTACACCGTGGTGAAAGAAGTGCTCGGTGAAAAGTGGCTCAACAACCAATACTTCCGTATCGGTGCCAGCAGTTTGGCCAACGCCCTCTTCCAATCATTCACCGAAACCGAAGTTTCCCCATTCTAATCGATATATTAAGTTTTTTAAAACTCTCACATAGCATACGCGAAGTCTTATTTGGGCTTCGCGTATTTATTTTAGGCTCTTGGTTAATTGTCTTGTTTTCGGGAGGGTTTGAAAAATGGATTTGCAAAGAAAATGACGGATAAGTGTGTGGTATCGAGGATGTGTGCTATGAACAGACTGCCAGCAGTGCATAAAGTGAGAGATAGGGCAAGGTAAAGTATTCCTGTTGGGTCAAACAAAAAATACGAAGTGAAAGCTTTGCATGCGAAAGTGAAAATGGGAGAGAACAGGAAAATTGGGAGTGTGTTACGCCCTATAAAATTAATTTGGCGATTCACAAACGGTCCGCAAGCTTTTATAAAAAGTAGCGTGGTGCTTATGCTCAAATATGCGATGAAGATTTGGGCAACTGTGCCACTTTTAAGGTTCGTCTGATTAATTGTGAGCAAAAGTAGTGCAAGAGGGGAGAAGAACGAAGGTTGGAAGAATTGTTGAAAAGTAATCTTGCTTTGACGCAAAACCACCCCGCTGAAGAAAAATAAACCATAATAAAGAGAACAGGAAACCACGTGTTTTGAAATGATGTGGATGACGATGCCACAAAGAATGATTCTCGAAAGTGTTGAAAGTCGGTTGAAGTTAAATATGCAGAAGTAGATTGTGCCAAATATGATGAGCGACTGCAGATACCAATAGGGGCCGATGGGGTGTGTGAATAGTGTTTTAGTGAACACTTCAATAGTTAACACTTTGATATGTTCGTGGATTGGCACTATCGAGGCAGCCGCTATGTAGGCGCTCTCGATAAGGAAGTAGGGGAGCGCGTAGAGTAAGATGGTGCGTGTGAAGTGGCGAATTCCTTTGTGAATACTCATCAAGTATCCCGAAATAAGTAAAAAAGAAGGCATGTGAAATGCATACACTATTTGCTTACAGTAGGGGTACTGCTGTTCGATGTACACCAGGTGAAAAGCCACCATTAGCAGTATGAATACTCCCCTTATGGTGTCGATTTCGTTGATGTGATTATATTTTTTTGCGCTTTGCATATTTTGTCACGCGTTTCTCTGTAATGATGATACAGTGAAATATGAAAAGACTGCATATCGTTACCACGTGAAGCGCAATCCTGCGGGCAAAGCAATGGTGATAGGATGTTCGGTGCGATAAGTTTCAATAGGTGTGCCAGTGGGAATGTAGTAGCGTAAACTTGGCTCGAAGTAGAGCGTGATTTTTGGCGCTATACGGTATTGTGCACCAATGCCAATACCTACATTCATTTGCCACGGTGCATTGACTGATGAGTGGGTTGTGGGCATCATCAGCGAGTCGGGTTCGGTGTGGTCGAAAGGTCCAGTGTAGAGGTATTTCGTACTTAGGTTTCCTTTGACAGGAATATCAATGCCTAAAGAGGCAGAAGTGTAAAGTTGCCAGCGGCTATTACCTGCTATGCGATATGAAATGCCTATGGGAACTCCGATATAATATAATTTTTGCGTCTTGATGATTGATGAATTTCCGTCACCGCTCTCAAATACTGATTTCATGCGAGTATAGCTAACCCCACCCATCAGGTTCCATCGTCCTCCTATTGGGAAACTCAACACCACTTGGTAGGTGCGTGGTTGAAAATGATGTTTTGTTTCTGTAATGGGAACTGTGGGGCTTGGCGAATGTTGAATCATGTTGCGTATGTTAGCCACGTCTGCAGTGTCCATCCATTGTGCGTTGTCTTTTAGATATTTTTCATATTCATTCCAGTTATGTATTTTAGCCATTCTTCCGCCTTTGGCATAGTCCGTTAGCGATACGAAGTCGTTGGTTTGGTTAGCGCCAGGAATAGGCGAACCCACAAAACTAAAACGAATATTCTTTGCCCATGAGCGATTATGTGTGGCATTATGTGGTGTGTAGGTTTGTGCTAAATGTTCTATTTCTGGTAGCGAATACTCCCACATTGGTATATCCCATTTTGTAGAATCATGCTGCTCGATAGTACCTATAGAATCATTTGATATGGGCGCCGCAGTATTGTGTTGCACACTGTCGGTTGTTGTTGGGTGAGCATTTGCAGGTGGTGTTATGCTATGGCGCTTGATGGGTGCTGTAGGCGCGATGTGTGTGCCTTTTTCTTGCTTTGGCATTGAGCTTTTTTCTGTATTTCTTGAAGATGCAATGTCGGGCTTGTATGTGCTTTCTTTATCGTTGCTCATCAGATACCATACCAATGTGATTGTGGCAGAGATTAGGGCAATCAGAAGTTTTGATAGCGAATCGCGCAACAATTTCCGTCCCCTCGCCAATTGCGAAGATGAGGAATGTGGCGCAATGCCCAGAATTTTACTGATGTCCTTATGCGATAAGCCGTCGATGACCGATAGCCGGAACACCTTCCCATAGCCATTGGGTAAGGCAGCGATGGCGCGCTCTATATCTTCCTCCGAAATTTGGATTTCAGAGATTTCATCTTCCTTGGTGTCAATAATTTCATTGATTTCTTCAAGCGAAATAACTTTTTCCTTTTTTTGGTGATTTATTTCTCGCAACGCCATGTTTTTTGCAATCACGCAAACCCATTTGCCGAAATGTTGTGGCGTGCGAAGCGAGTTGAGAGAATTGAACGCCACAAGCAGTGCGTCGTTAGCAATTTCTTCTGCAACCATTCTATTACCAACAATTCGATGGCATACATCCGTCACTCTGTCCACATACAATCCATACAGGGCGGAGAGGGCCTTCTCGTCGCCTTGTTTGCTTGTTTCTATGAGTTTTGTGATTTCCATCTGTGTGAGCGCTGTCTTTATTATAGATAACGCAAAAAAGGGAAAGACTGCATAGGGTGGGGGAGAAAAATGCGTGGGGCCTCACGGATCCACGCATTTTTAATTGATTTTACTAAAAAAAAACTTAGCAACAATTTTTAGAATCTAAAACCATATTAACTTGTTTTCTGACATATTTACTGTTATTGTGCTGTGAATGATGCTACGCTTGTTGTGCCCTTTGCCGAACTGCCGAGGTAGAAGCCCTGGAACGCCGAGGTGGCGTCGGTAGGCGCTGTGGTGCTTGATTTCAGTGTGTAGGTGCTGCCCTTCTTCATTTGAGGTGCAGAAATGAGCGAGTAACTGCTGCTCACGCTGCAAGGGAGTTTCACGGTGAAAATATTGTTGCCCGAAGCGTCGGCCAGAGTGTAGTAGTTTGATGCGTTGAGGCTCTTGCCAGTCATCCAGTAGTAGCCTTGTGTGGCTGTGCCGAGAGCCGAGCTTCCGCCGCCTTGGTTGCCACCACCGGTGAACAGGTATCCGCCTGTGACGGAGAGTCGGCTGTTGCCGTCGGCGTCGATGCCCATTTCTGGACCGCCTTTACTGGTGACTGCCACCACCACACCGTCGCTGATTTGGAACGAGCCCGATGTGTTGGCGTTGCTGTCGATGGCGTCGTTGCCGTTAGAGTAGCACATCAGGCGTGCGCCACGCACATAGATTTTGCCGGTGCAGTTGATGCAGTCGTCGTAGCAGTACGAAACCACGTCGCCGCCGTCGAAGTACATCGTGTTCTTGCTTTCGATGCCTTCGCCGCCGTCGCTTGCGGTCGACACGTCGAGTTTGCCGCTATACATGTAGAATATACCCATTATCTTGATGGCCTTAGGAGAGCCACCGCTCGAAGTGCTGCCACCGCCGCCAGGTCCGCCGGGTCGTCCACCGCCCCAGCCGCCACCCCAGCCACCTGTGGTGCCGCCAGAAGTGGTGCCGGTTTTCTTGGTGCCTGTGGTGTGTACGAGCATTGTAGGGCCTTCTTTACCCTTTTCGCCCACAGTCATGTGGCTATCGGCCTTGATGCCCTTAGAACCCGCTCCACTACAGCGAATTTCCACCGAACCGCCGAGGATTTTTATTTCTTTATCGCTGCTTAGTGCGTTGGCTTCTTCGCCGGTGCAGATAAGAGTGAGTTCGCCGTCTTTCATCACGAAATTTCCATTGGTTTTCACTGCAGGAGTCTTGGTCGACGAGTTGATTTCGAGTGTGCCACCAGTGCGAGTGAAGTCGCCTTCCACATCCACGCCCTTGGCAGCGGTGCCAGTAAGGGTGATGATGATGTTGCCAGCGCTTTGCGTCATATTCTTGTCGCACTTGATGCCCATGCATCGTGTGGTGTCGGAAGCCACAACCACGTCGCCACCGCTCACGTTAAGCGTGACGTTGGTGCCTGTGAAGTTGAGGTCGCCGCCATTGAGGGTTGTCTTGGTTGCATCGGTGAAGCACTTGCCAGTGATGGCCTTTGAGCCATTACCGGTCACATTGCCGTTGATAGTGCCGCCACTGAAATTGCCCACCCAAGAAGCGCGGATACCGTGGCTCTGCTGACCGCTCACCTTCATCGTGAGGTCGCCGCCACTCATTTGGAACACAGAGTCGGCTTTCAGGCCGGTCACATCTTCTGCATCGACGGTGATGTTGAGTTTGCCACCTTTCAGGTAGATGCATCCATAGTCGTCGGCATCCACACAGTCGCCCTTCACGCCGCTGATGGTGACGTTGCCACCATTCATCTGGAAGAAGTTGTTCTCGTTGTCGCCCGCCTTACCTTTACCGCAGTGAATACCGTCGCTTTCCGCGCCGAGCACATTGATGGTGCCCACGGTTTTCTTCAGTTGCAGGTATTCTTTAGCCGAGATAGCGTGCTTGCTGTTGCCCGTCACATTCAGGGTGCCGCCACCTTCAAATTCGGGGTGGCCAGAGAAATAGATAGCCGCCTTTTGGCTGCCGCCAGTGCCATCCACAAAGGTGTTGACAGTGCCGTCTTGTAGCACCACAGCCACACGCTTGCCTGTGCTGATGGTCATTGCGCCACCGGTGGGGTTCTTGAGGCTTACGCCGTCAAGCACGAGAGTGGATTTGTAGGAGCCGTTTTGGGTGAACGAGCCGTTGGTGCTGCTGCCTTGCAGCGTGTAGGTGTATTCCTTGTCAACCGAAGCATCTTGAGTGACCACAACATGTGCGCCGCTCACGCTGGTAGTGATTTTTGATGCGATGTTGCCGCTCACGGTCACTTCGGCGTTGCTACCGCTGTACGCCACGAGCACATTACCATCGGCAAATGGCGTGTTGTCCACAATAATGCTGTCGATGCTTGCCAATGTAAAGGTTTTGCCTTGCACGGTGAGCGACGCGCCATTGGTGTAAGGCATTTCGCCCACTTGCTGGGTGTTGAACGCCCATTTAGTTTGTCCGGTGTGCACCCACATCGTTTGCTGAGCCAGTGCTGCGAGCGATGCCAGTGCTGCTATTGATAGAAGATATATCTTTTTCATACGAATTCTGATTTAGGATTAACTGAGAATGAGGTTGATAAGAGCTGTCACATCGCTCACGTCGACAGTGCCGTTGCCATCAATGTCGGCCACATCCTTGTCTACAGGGATTTCCCCAAGAATCATCGAAATCAGTGTGGTCACATCGCTCACATCGACCACGCCATCGCGATTCACGTCGCCATGCTGCATGTCGGATGCTGGAGTGAGGCTAAAATACATACTTGCCAGGTTGCTCAGTGCCACTTGTGTGGTTTTGCCGCTGGCGTCAGTAGCCATAAAATTGTCGGCAGTGAACACGATTTTCAATCGTTCGGTGTTCACCGACTGCTCTTTTCCGTCAGCCGATTTCAGGTTGAGATACGGAAAACTTTGAGCGCTTGCGGATAGGCTCGCAAGGAATAAAGTCAACAGTATTAATACTTGTTTCATAACGAATCGGTAGTTACATTAATATTTCAATTTACAAATATATAGTGTGAGTTGCAAATTGTAAAATATTTTCAACAAACGCGCCATATTTTCGGATAAATTAGAGGGAAAGGGCAGAGATTAATGGCTGATTGTAAGTTCTCCCCCCCCTTGTTTTCCTGTGCCGCCAAATTGGAATCTTGTGCGTGGTACGAGGTGGTAAAAATTCTTGTTTTGCAAGATAAGATGTTTTCATGTATCAAACTAAATCACCAAAATCACCCGAAACACCTGAAACACCTATTTTCTGTTCGCTTTTGGACCAAAAACCGCCCCTTTTTTGGTCCATATCGGAAGTGGAAACAGGTTTGTGTTTCAGGTGAAACACTTGTATGGAAGTTAAGGAGTGAAGAAGTTATCGCTCCTGCG
>JAUNNJ010000034.1 GCA_030531495.1 Bacteroidales bacterium | reverse complement strand
TGGCGGTTTTTGGTCCAAAAGCGAACACAAAAAGGGTGTTTCGGGTGTGTCAGGTGTTTCGGGTGATTTAAGTGTTTTGAGTTTTCCTAATTTAGGTTGACTTGATTTTGACCTTATTCCTATAATAAATTGACTCGGGTTTCGTACTCGGAAAATGAAACAGCAATGCTGGGAAACAAAAAAAATCCCAACATCCTCACATCACAAACAAAAATCCCTTTCGACACGATTGCTGAAGATTTGACATTTTTTCGTAACTTTGTAAGTGTATAGAATCAAATTCATAGTTTTTCTAACCATCTCAATCATCAAGGCTTTGAAAAAATTATTTATCGCAATTGCACTCTTCGCCACGGCAACAACCTCGCTTTGGGCACAAGACAACGAGAATGAGTTCCAGCGCATAGCCACTCGTGTGCTGAAACAATATGAAGACCCCGACATCATGCCCGACACCACCGGAAAAAACGGAATCTGGGATGGTGGCGCCTACTTCGGTGCCAGCAGCAATGGCCGCGTGATGCCAAGCGGAAACTTTCGATATAAGAAAAACAAACTGGTGTTCACTGGTAATGTGTCGATGGAATTTGCCGACCGCAGTTCCGACAAAACCGACGCCACGATGAATGCCGACATCCACTCACAAATCACCAACACCGACATCCATCGCAAGACGGAGCAAGCCGATGCCTCATTCCGCCTCGACTATTACCCGAGTCTGCAAAACTGCTTCAGCTTCGGTGTGTTGGAAAACTACAATCACTCCAAACGCAGAGAAGAAGCTGTAACCAACTTTTTCGACGAGAGCGGCGTGGAGAGTGGCAACACCATTCAGCAGCAGGCCAATGTATCGAACAACCAGAAATACGGTGCACTTCTACAATGGAAACATCTATTCAACAACAAAGCCTCGCTGATGGCTCGCATGAATCTGCGATACCTCTATCAAAAAACCACCGTCGACAATGAAGTGTGGAAAATGCTCGACGAACACACCACATCGGCGGCACAGGAGAAGTGGAACAAGTTCACCCCCTACGGGCAAGTGACCTACAATTCGCAGAACTGGGGCGGTTTCAACTTTGCCATCCAGGAAAAATTCACTTTGGAGGACATGAAGGTGGAAGACCTCGTTTCGGTATTCAACTACAATAGCGCCACAAGCGCCTCCACGCTGAATCTCAATTTCAAGTCGAAGATTGTGAACCTCTACGCCAACGGCGGCTATGAATACTACAGCCATCGCATTGATGGTGTGACTCGCTCCAACAACGACTGGATTTTGAAAGCTGGAGCCACATGGCTTATCTCAAAAAAATTTACAGCCGACATCTCCTATAACCGTTTTTTCAAACGCCCAACCTATTCACAACTCTACGACAAGATGCATCTCGGTTCGTCGCTCGGCACCTACTACATCGGTAACCGCAACTTGGACCCAGCACTCACCAGCCAATACCGCCTGGCACTCAGCATACGCCCATCGAAGGCACTCGACTTGGCCCTGGCTGTGATTTACGAAGATATCGACCGCGACATCACCAAAATTTCGGGATACGACGAACAAGAACAAACTTCCTACAAAACATGGATCAACGACGCGTCGTACGAAAACGTTCACCTCTCAATGGACGGAAAATGGTTGGCAGGACCGCTTGATTTGCGCTGGCACGTAAAGGCGAAGCACATCAGCTACACCGGTGAAAATGTGAAGGCCGACAACACATGGTCGTGGTATTTCAAGATTCGTCCAGAGGTGGCACTCGGCTCGGGATGGAAAGTGGCAGGGGCAGTCTACTACACCGGAAAGGAGGTACACCGCACCTACACCGATGCCGCCTACACCTATGTGTCGCTCCGTGCGGTGAAAGAAATCGGTGCCTGGGCCATCTACGGTTTCGTGCAAGACATATTCGTACGCAGCCACCAGGAAACCACCTATTCATCCACAAACATAGTGCTCACCCGCACCAACGACAACACCCGCGCAGCCATCCTCGGCGCCTCCTACACCTTCTAACGAGAATCAATTAGCCATAAGTCGTGGAGAAATTGCCCACCACAAAGCAGGCTGAAAATCGGCGATAGTAACAACCGCCAGCGTTCTTTCTACCCAAATAAGAAATAACAACAACTCCCGACTGTTAGACCTATACAGTGCAACCGCATCAAAGCTGACTAAACCACAAGCCGTCGGCGACGGCTGATGATGCGGAAACACCATGCAAGCGAGTAGAGCGAAGCGATACGAAGCGCAGCTTGGTGACACAAGTACACGCCCCAATGCCAGAGCCTCGGGGAGGGTCGCTTGTGCTTACCAACATTACATGCTATCGCGGACTTTCAGCCCGCACAGAGGGGGGACGCGCTCCTCCCCGGCCTACGACCGGGGTTATCGTTCGCTTGCGCTCACCTATCGGACCTCCAGCCCTCTGCCAGCCTATTCGTGAGGTGTGCGGATAGCCATTACCCCAATCCTCCAACAAAACCAATCCTGCTTCAATTTTGATGCGGTTATCCTGTTTGACCTATAGGCGACACTATAGAATTACGATTTTTTTTGTAACTTTGTAGAGTAATGAAGTTTCTGCAAAAAAATGCTGAGCTTTGAACGCTGTTGAGAAAAATAACATAACCAAACCTATATGAAAAGAAAAATTGGAATTTTTGCCCTGATGGCTTGGGCTGTGGGTGCGATGGCGCAACCACATCAAGAAGTCAATATCAGCAAGTGGCAATTCTCGCGCACTGGCACCGAATGGAAAGCGGTGAATGTGCCTCACGACTGGGCTATCAGTGGCCCGTTCGACAAGAAATGGGACTTGCAAATCGTTGCTATCAAAGAAAACGGTGAGGACAAGGCGACCGAACACTCTGGCCGCTCTGGCTCTCTCCCCTGGATTGGCAAGGGCTATTACAAGACCACTATCAACATTCCAGAAGGCACTGAATATGCCGAACTGAAATTCGACGGCGCTATGGCCGACCCTGTGGTGACTGTGAACGGCAAGAAAGCCGGTCACTGGGCCTACGGCTACAACGCATTCCGCGTCGACATCACCCCATTTATCCATGCGGGCGAGAACACGCTTGAAGTGGCACTTGAAAATCTTGAAGAAAGCAATCGCTGGTATCCAGGTGGCGGTATCTATCGCCCAGTGACGCTGATTACCAACGCCAGCAAGAGCCACCTCGACCTTTGGGGACTGCAAATGCAGACGCTCTGCATCAATGGCGGAAAGGCACTTATCGACGTTCGTCACGAGGGCAAGGCGCTCCCACAAGGTGCTGTTCTGAAAGTCAGCATTACCGACAAGAATGGTAACGCAGTGACAAATGGCAGCTCGCCTGCCGACGGCATGGGTGGTTTCCATACCCAACTCAACATCGCTAACCCACAACTTTGGTCGCCAGAGAGCCCATATCTCTACAACGTGAAGTTGGCGCTTGAAGCCGATGGCAAAGTGCTCGACGAGCAATGCACAAAACTCGGCGTACGCACCGTGAAAGTAAGCAAAGAAGGCGGTTTCCAACTCAATGGCGTGAGTCGCAAGTTCCAAGGCGTGTGTCTGCACCACGACCTCGGTCCTCTCGGTGCCGCAGTGAACAAGGCTGCCCTCATTCGCCAAATCCGCATCCTCAAGGAAATGGGTGCCGACGCTATCCGCACCAGCCACAATATGCCATCGACCATGCAAATGGAAGTTTGCGACAGTATGGGCATGATGGTGATGGCAGAAAGTTTCGACGGATGGAAAACTGAGAAATGCAAAAATGGCTACAACCGTCTTTGGGACGAATGGTGGGAAAAAGATATCGCCAACTTGGTGCTCAACCATCGCAACCACGCCAGCATAGTGATGTGGAGCGTGGGCAATGAAATTCCCGACCAGTGGAAACCCGAAGGCACTCGAATGGTGAAAGGCCTGGTGGATGCATGCCATCGCCTCGACCCTTCTCGCCCTGTGACCTGCGGCTCCGACCAACCAGATGCTATCGTGGCCAACGGCTTTGCACAAGTGCTCGACGTGCCTGGCTACAACTATCGCCTCCCAAAATATGAAGAAACTATCGGAAAACTCAACCAAGGCTTCCTGCTCGGTAGCGAAACTGCCTCTACTGTGAGCACACGTGGCGAATACTACTTCCCTGTGGAAGTGGCTTGGAATCGCGAACACGAAAACGGACAATGCAGCGGCTATGATGTGGAACACTGCTGGTGGAGCAACCTGCCCGACGACGACTGGCGATTGCAAGACGACAAGGACTGGACAATCGGTGAATTCGTTTGGACAGGCTTTGACTACCTCGGAGAGCCTACACCATACGACAACTATTGGCCAAGCCGCAGCAGCTACTTTGGCATCATCGACCTTGCCGGTATTCCTAAGGACCGCTACTATCTATATCGCAGCCACTGGAACAAGAATGAACACACCATCCATCTGCTCCCCCACTGGACATGGCCAGGACGCGAAGGACAGGTGACACCAGTATACTGCTACACCGACTATCCAAGTGGCGAACTCTTCATCAACGGCAAGAGCCAAGGCCGAATCAGCAAGAACAAGGAAGGTCGCCTCGACCGCTATCGCCTTCGTTGGGAAAACGTAAAATACGAAGCAGGCGAAGTGAAAGTGGTGGTTTACGACGAAAACGGAAACAAGGCTGGCGAAAAAGTGATTCGCACCGCTGGTAAGCCTGCAAAGCTCCAACTCTCGACCGACCGCAATACCATCGCTGCCGATGGCAACGACCTCGCATTCGTCACCGTGAGCCTCACCGACAAGAAAGGCACTCTCTGCCCCGATGCCGACAATCAACTCGAACTCAAGGTGACTGGCGCTGGAAGTTTCAACTCTGTGTGCAATGGCGACGCCACTTCGGTTGAAGTGTTCACTGAGCCAACGATGAAACTCTTCCACGGTCAACTCGTGGTGGTAGTTCAAGCAGCCGACAAAGCTGGCACTGCCACACTCACTGTGAAAGACAAGAAAACCGGAATCAAAGCCTCAATTCCTATCGTTGTAAAATAGTAAAATATACATAAATATGAAAGCGTGGATCTCAATTAAAATCCACGCTTTCATATTAAAAACACCACTAACCAAAAGAGAAAACGAGGATACCAGACTTAGAAAAAATCGACAATACAAGCATAGAATATTTATACAAAAAGGATAGAAATTGAAGAAAAAATCATACAATTTGCCACAAATTGTATTAAATTTTTCAACAGGCTAAATTTTTACAACTCCTTTTGTTGCTAAATATCAAAATACATTTTTATATTTGCAGTGGGTTTCGAGGAAGGAGACTCGTCGCTCGCTTACAAATTGTTCTGTTTTTTCAAAAAAAACTAAAAACACAACCACTATAATTGATTAAAAAATGCATATCGGGAACCACATTGAGGAGGTAATCAAGCAAGACGGCAGAAGTGCACGTTGGCTTGCTGAGCGGATACCTACAGAACGCACAAATGTCTACAACATTTTCCATCGAGAATTTATCGACACCAGATTACTGATGCGAATCAGCGTTGTAATGAATCACGACTTTTTTGCTGATTTGAGTGAAGAATTCAACGAACTCGTTCTTTTGGAAGGCGAGTTCAACGAAACAACAGATATAGAACAAGAGCCATCAGTATCCACAAAAAAGTAAGAGAGTAAACATTTTTTCATAATAGATTGCCCCCGTAGCCTCACAAAACTACGAGGGCATTTTTCATCTCCTTCCCATACAAACTTCTACTGCCCATCAGAAAAACACAAGGAGCAAAGCACTGATTTAGCCTTGCCCCTTGCCTTATGGGTTGAGTATATTTTACTGTTTATTGCTGCTGTTTCATCAGGCGGAGCCAGTTGAGATAGCCCATCACAGCCATCACGGTGTAGAAGCCATAGAGAATCGAAGAGAATGGAATCCCTTTGACGATGTAGAGCACAGTGCACACGGCATCCACCACCAGCCACAGAAGCCACTGCTCTGCCCACTTATTAGCCAATGCCCAGTAGGCAATGATGCTGAGGGCTGTGGTGAAAGCGTCAAGCACAGGCACAGTGCTATCGGTGCATGTGGAAAGGAAATAGTAGATACCTCCCCAAACGGCAACAAATGCCACAACGCCCACTATCGCCATTAGAAGCGGGAAATGAGCAATGGGCTTTTCTTTGCCTTCGCCCGCTTTGCCCATACGCCATTTCACGAAGCCGTACACCGCCACAAGCACATAGAAGAACTCCATGCCGAAGTCGGCATAAAGACCGGCTTTGTAATATGTGACGCTGTGCACTATAGGCATGATAATGCCCACCGGCCAAAGCCAGATACTTGCCTTGAATTCCAAGTACAAGTAGAGCAATCCCAACACAAAACTAATGGCGTCGAACAGATGCTTAGGCTCCGAAATCCAGTTGACAACGGTAGTCCAGTCGATAGCAGCAAGCATTTCCATTAGAATGAGAATGAGAGATGAGCCAATACGTTGGTGCCAGCCATTGGATAGAAGCGAGGGTCGCTGCTCAACTTGTAAGAGCCATCCTTAGCAACGATGGCTGCAGTTTGGCTGTAGCCATTGGTTTCATACTTGGTGTTGAACAGGTTGTAGACAGTGCAGCCCACTGTGATGGCCTTCACGTGTGGCAACTTGAAAGTGTACGCCAAATTAAGGTGGCTCACGAAGTATGGGTCAAGGCTGTCGTCCTTGTTTTCAAAGTTGTCGAGATACTGGCGGCTAACATATTGTGATGTAAACTGTGCAGTGAAACCCTTGAAATGCGCATCGATGATGCTGTTGCCGATAAACGATGGCGAGAATGCGATGGTGGTGTTGCCCTTTTCCACTGCAGTTTGAGTGTAGAGTTCTTCCCAGTTTTCATCGTAGTTGCTCACATAGCCCACATAATCTTTGATGCGGTTGCGGCTAAGGGTTCCGTTCAAGTCCCAACGGAGCCAGTCGGTAATCTTCACACCAGCTTGGAGTTCAACACCCATACGGTAGCTGTCGGGCACATTTTCTGCCATTGCTTCACCGATTTCGTTGAGTTTACCGTTGAGCACCAATTGGTCTTTATATTTCATGAAGTAGAAGTTCACGCCAGCAGTGAAGCGTTCGTTGCGGAAGGTGTAGCCAGCTTCCCAGTCGAAGAGTTTTTCAGCCTTTGGACGCACTGTGAAGAAGCCATCGGTGTAGTTGTTGCGAGTTGGTTCCTTTTGTGCCATAGAGAATGAGGCATAGGCAGCATTGTAGGCGTTGAAATCGTAGTGAAGGCCCACTTTAGGATTCAGGAAGTCGAACTTCTCATCCACATTGAGCACTTGCATGTGCTCAGGCGATGCGGTCCAGTCCCACTTGTCGTTTTCGCCAGTGATTTTATAACCAATGTGGCGATATTGCACATCGGCATACAGGCTGAATGCCTTTGTGAAATTGTAGTTAGCCTTCCAATAGAGGTTGAAGTCGCTCTTCTTGCCTTTGTTGCGATAGTATTCGTGGCCAGGGTCAAGTGGATTGAGGTAGTTTTCCACCCAAAGCACATTGCCGTAGTGGTCGTTGGCATAGCTGTTGAAACTACCGCCGAATGTGGTGTTGAGCGCTTCCTTAGAATAAGTGAGCGAGAACACAGCGCCACCGAAACCGCTATCCACATTCTTCTTGCGAACGAGGCTTGATTTCTTCACCTTCTTGTCGCCAACGTAGAATGGTTCAAGTTTGTATTCCTGTAGCGTACGTGCGTTTTTGTATTCCTGGTAGAAGCCAAAACCGTCGGTGTAATGCAAACCGAGGTTCCAGTGCCAGTTAGCGCCAATGCCCTGGTCCCAGATAAGTTGATAGTGGGTTTGGCGATAGTTGTCGGTTTGGTCGTCGTAGAAGCCAATCACCTTACCGTCGCGCTTAATTTCGCCATTAGGGTTGTAGGTGCGATTGGCTGTCAAATCATCACGACTGATACCGTCCCAAGCGTGATAGGTGGTTTCCTTACCGCCAAAAGTGATGAAGCGCACAGAAGTTTGCCCACCGAAGTAACCAGCTTGAGCAAAATAAGAATGGAGTTTACTGCTTGCACGGTCGCGATAGCCATCGCTGGCAATGTGCGAGAAGCGCGCATCAAAGTTCCAGTGACCACCAATCAAGCCAGAGCCCACCTTAAAGGTCTCCTTATTGGTGTGGAACGAACCATAACTGCCACTCATCTCTGCGTATGGGCTCAATGAAAAACGCTGAGTGCGCATATTCACACTTGCGCCAAAAGCACCTGCACCGTTGGTCGATGTGCCTGCACCGCGTTGCACTTGGATGTCTTCAAGCGATGAAGCGAAGTCGGGAGTGTTTACCCAATAGATTTCGTGGCTTTCTGCATCATTCATCGGAATGTCGTTAGTGGTGATGTTGATGCGAGTTGCATCAGTGCCACGCACACGGAGAGACGAATAGCCCACGCCGGCACCTGCGTCGCTGGTGGTGAGCACCGATGGCGTTGACTGCAGTAAGAATGGTATGTCCTTACCGTGGTTGAGTTCCGCAATTTGTTGCTTACTGATGTTGGTGAATGCCACTGGAGTGCTTTTAGTGGCACGAGTTGCTGTCACCTCCACTTCCTGAAGGCGTACAACTTTGGCAGTGTCGCTATCCTGCACTGGTGCAGCAAGAGCAACACAGCTGGCGCTCGCGAGAGCGACAGTCGTCAAGAATGTCTTTTTCATAATTGTGAATAATAAGTTTTTTGTTCTCTACGCCGGAATTACCCGGATCAGATTCAGTGGGTATGATCTCAGCCCCATTGTGAGGGCACCCCAAACTCATCGAATCAGGATGCAAAGTTACAGTTTTTTCCCGAGCTGTGCAAATGCCCCCCACACTGGTAGGCTTGCAGGCTCGTTGAGCTGGCAGATAAGGCATTTTCAAATCTGATGAAAAATTGTAATTTTGTGGGTATAAAAGCCAAACTCCTTGAGTTTTCATTATATATGGATTTGTCCAAATTTATCTATATCATTCTATTTGTTGCTGTAATGGTGCTCACTTTCGCTATGAGTGCCCTTATGCTGATGCCTTGGTGCAGAAAGATGTTTAAGGCCCCAGTGCCACACATCCACGACACCATCGGCAAACTTTTTATCCCTTGGGGTATTACCTACCTCATTTTCCTGCCTTGCATATTTTTTCAAGTCAACAATGATGCAAGAAACGATTTCTACTACATCATCACAAGTTTGATTACAGGTGTGATGATTTTATCTGTTTCGGCTTGGTCCTATATGGCTTTCCTTAAGCAAGGAGTAAGGCAAAAGATTCTGCAACCGTTTGTCATAGCCCCGCCCTTAGCCATCACGGTGTGGTGGGGAATCAATCCTTCCGATTGGCTACTGGTGGCATTCTCTATGACGCTGCTTGTCGAAACTGTGGCTCTTATCACCTACTACTCTGTGCTTTACCGGCGATTTGCCAACGACCTGCGGGTCAACTATAGCAATATCAGCCGGTCGATGCTTCGTGGCATTTGGTGGCTGTGGGCGATTGGAGTGGCAAATATCGTGATTTTTGGCTTTTGCGTGGCGTATGACTCTATATTCTGGAACATGCTCAATATGCTGGCCAATGTGCTCACTGCAATTTTCTACATCTACACTTCCGAAAACTTGATGCCTCTGCCCGAAAAAGAAAAAGTGGCGCATGAGGAAGGAACTAAAGGTGAGGATAAGGTTTGCGATTCCAATAAAGAGAAAAAGGATGCTGGTGGTGAACAGAAAGCGGAAAGGAATCCACTCGAAGCCATTCCCGAAGCACTTAAGAAGCATTGTGAAGACAAACTACTTTTCTGCAATCCAAACCTCACCCTCAACGACCTTGCGCTTGCACTTGGCACCAATCGCACCTACTTGAGCAAGTGGTTCAGCCTCAACAACACTAATTTCTACAACTATATCAATGCACTGCGCGTGGTCTACGCCGCCACTCTGCTGGAGAAATCCGATATCAATATCGGGCAAGTGCAATTTGAATCGGGCTTTTCAAGCCGCACTACTTTCTACAAATATTTCATGCAGCACCACCAATGCTCTCCTTCAGAGTACCGACACAAATTTGCATAAGCCATTCGCAGTTGGCAAGCATGGTGCCTCAATTACTGGGCATGGGTAATTAAAAACCATGTAGTGACGCATAATTTTCATTATTGTAGTATATTTGCATATAGAAAACGAAACTGAAATAACATATGGTAAAAGTTAACGATATTGTACGCTTCCTCAATGATGTGGGAGGCGGACGCGTGGTGAGGGTGGAAGGCCCCATCGTGTATGTGGAAGATGAAGACGGATTTGAACGCCCTGCACAAGCCAAAGAAGTGGTGGTCGTGGGGCAAGCTGGCACAAAGGCAAGTGCCTACGAGCGTCCGCTCACATTCAAGAGTAAACTCGTGGAGCCTGATGTGCCTGCGCCAAAGGTGAATGTGGCTCCAGCAGTAAAACCTTCGGCTATTACCGAAACCGAGGAAGGAGAAATCCTGAATATCGTGCTCGCTTTTGAACCTAAGGAAACCAAGCACCTCAACACCACCACCTTCTACGCAATTCTGGTAAACGACAGCAACTATTTCCTCAATGTGGCTTATATGACCCGTCGCGACGATGAAAACACTTGGCACACTCGCTACACAGGCCTCGTAGAGCCAAATATGCAAGTGGACCTTGACGAGTTTGGCCACAACGACCTCAACGACATTGAGCATGTGGCTATCCAATACATTGCCTACAAGCAAGACAAGGGGTTCAGACTGAAGAATCCGGCCCTCGTGCAACAAAAAATAGATTTAACCAAGTTCTACAAACTCCATAGTTTCCATCAGAGTGAATACTTCGACGAGTCGGTGATTTCTATCGACATCACTCGCAACGATTTGCCTGCCAGGCAACTCCAAATCGACAGCAGTGCCCTCGAACGCGCAATGAAAGAGAAACGCCACGCCGACCGTCCGCAAAGTCGACGCGTGGAACGACGCGAAAAGAAGAAAAACGACATCATCGTGCAAGACCTTCACATTGCCGAACTTCTCGACAATCTGAGCGGACTGACAAACACCGACATGATGAATGTGCAACTCGACAAATTCCGCGAAGTGATGGAAGCCAACAAGAAAAAGATTGGCCAGAAAATCGTGTTTATCCATGGCAAGGGGGAAGGCGTGTTGCGCCGTGCACTGCTCGATGAATTGAAACGCAAGTGGCCTCGCTGCGCCGTGCAGGATG
Organism: Bacteroidales bacterium; assembly: GCA_030531495.1. Lineage (GTDB taxonomy): Bacteria > Bacteroidota > Bacteroidia > Bacteroidales > Muribaculaceae > Sodaliphilus. The sequence continues at coordinate 14,109 of JAUNNJ010000034.1, read as the reverse complement.
CCTCTTTCCAAGAATACGGCTTCGGTGCCACCCAAGTCACCATCAGGCAATAGCCTCATTTTTTCATTATCTGATTTGATTTTTAAATTATGATTATTTGGTTTTCTGGAACTGGAAATACGAAATGGGTGGCCGAACGATTGGCGGCTGCGCTTAACGAACAAATGATTTCGACCGCTGAAGTTTTGACAAGCAGCGATGAATCGGCATTCAAGTTATCTCTTAAAGACGACGAGCGCCTCGGATTTGTTTTTCCCACCTACTCGTGGGGACCTGCACCCATCATCATCGAACTTATTGAAAAGATGCAGTTGGAAGGCACACCTGGGTTCTGCTTCATGGTCACTACCTGTGGCGATGACATCGGCCTCTCGGTCGACATTCTGAGAAAAGCGTTGAGCAAACGAAATATCAATCTCAACAGTGCCTACTCGGTGCAGATGCCCAACAACTATATCAATCTGCCGGGGTTTGATGTAGATTCCGACATCGTGCGCAACGAAAAACTCCATGCCGCACCGAAGCGTGTCGACCAAGTGGCACAAAACATTGCCGAACGCAGAGTGATGGTGGATGTGGTGAAGGGGAGATTTGCCTGGTTCAAGAGCCGCGTGATTCGCCCTGGATTTGTAAAAGGCGCCATGAGCGACAAGCCGTTTGTGGTCGACGCCGATGCTTGCACGCATTGTGGCGTGTGCGAGAAGAATTGCCCTATGCACAACATTTCACTCGCCAATGGAACTCCCACTTGGAACGGACGCTGCGCTATGTGCCTCAGTTGCTTGCACCGCTGCCCTACCCGTGCCATCCAATACGGAAAAGCCACCGTAAAGAAAGGCAGATACTATTTTAAGAAATAAGAAGTTAGAGATTAGAAGTTAGAAGTTATAGATTAGAAGTTAGAGGTTTGAGATTTTCGGAGTGCTCTGGAAGTAGACTTACTTGACATTTCTATCTTCTTTTTTTACTGGAGAAGGATGCTGATGAGGGCGGTGAGGTCGCTCACATTGATGATGCCATCGCCATTGATATCGCACGAATCCTCATCAAAGGTGGCTGTACCCAATATATGGTTGATGAGTGATGTGGCATCCGACACATTCAGTTCGCCATCATCGTTTACATCGCCGAAGGTGTGCAAACGGTGGCTGACCACCTGAATAGCATCGAGCGGACACGCTACGTAGCCTCCCATCTCATCTATCATTGTTAGGGTTACCATCTTGTAGGTGGCACCATCTTCAAGGTCGGGCAATTCGCCATCGAATAAAGAGAAATCAACTTTTGCACTGCCATCCCACTTTGTCAAGCCTAACTGTGGCGCATAAGGCGGCATCGCCAGCGTGCCGCGTCGCGCACTCCACATCGCATACTGCAGTGTGTCCACCTCCATCGGCTTGGGCTTCACAAAATAATGGCCATTTTGAGAGCCATAATAATTAGCAGGAGTGATGGTGGGAACAATTGGTTTTGAGAGTTGCTCCACAGCCAAAGGGCGTTCGGAAGCTACCATACGAGGATTTCGCTTATCCACCAGCACGCCTTTCACATCATAGAGCCACGCCCCGTCGAAGCGCTTTTTTTCCATCTCTGTGAGTGGGCGGAAGAGTTCAATACCTATCCAATTGAGCATACTGGTATTGAACGATTCGCCATCCGAACGGGCATATAGCATTCTGCCGTCATTCGACACTCGAAGCACACGCAATTTATTATCGGTAATGTTGTAGTTTCGTCCTTCTTGATATTTTTCCGATGATAGAATCGTTTTTAATGGGAGTTGCACCTCAGGGAAACCACCAAGAGCATTCACTTTGCCGCCACCGAATCGCTCAGGATTCTTTTTCACAAAACTATCAGAAATGGCTGTGCTAATGAGCATTTGCTTCACTTCTGCCGGCGATAAATGAGGGTTAGCCTGTAGCCACAAAGCCACGATTCCAGCCACCGTTGGCGATGCCATCGATGTACCCGTATTTTGCCCCCAATAATTGGTCTTGCCCGTGGCGTCGTTATATGCGGAATACGACAAGCGCTGTGCCAATGCATTGTAATAACCAGTGTTGAAAGTATTGAGCGCAGAAATCACCATATGTCCAGGTGCCACCACAGTGGGTTGCACCACGCCTGCTGCGTCGATACCGAATGAAGATGTGTTATACACATCACCCACCACAGCATTTGGCAAAGTGTGGGTGTCGCCATTGAGCAAAGGCACCGAATTTCGCGCGATATAGTTACCCACCGAAATCACTCCGCGAGCCGTGGCATTGTCGTTGAGATAGCCATTCTGAGTGCCACCAAAAAATTCTTCATTATCGCTTGTGGTGTAGGGGGTGAAAGTGCTTCCCCATAGCCAACTGATGTACCCTGTCCCATTCTGGTTGAAGAACTGAACACCCATTAAATAATGCTTGCCACCATCCAGTTTTTTCAGTTCCGATGATATGCGAATATTAAAGTGGCCGTTGAGTCCCACAGAAGTGAAAATACTGAATTCACCTCTTACAAATTGGCTGAGGCGAAGATTGAAGTCGTTGTCGTGTTCGTTGCCAGGACCCGCCGCCATACGCGTGTCGGAGGACATTACAGGAGTTGAATATACTATCTTTTTCGTTTTGGGGTCAATCAGAACAAGTTTCACGCCCACTGCATCTGCCGTTAGGCTCCATGTGTCGATGGTCAAGTTGCCAATCACACTGTCGACTGCACTGGGCATTGTCGACCTCATTGGTGCCGTGGTACCCGATGCTACATGAAACGTCCTATCATATCCCGAGAGATTTCCCACCGATGTGCAAATCACAGCTCCCCTGTCAATTACCGAACTGATGGCCTGACAAAAAGCACTTGACCCGTCGTGAGGGCCATCTTGAAAACCGATACTGAAAGAAATCACACAAGGCTGCCCCACACTTCTGGCATACTCGAGAATGTAGCGAGCACTATTGGCGATTGCCACCTGATCGGTGCTATAAGCATAGCCTAATGCGCACACCACGATATCAGCCTCTGGCGCCATCCCGCTATAAGGCCCCACCTTTGAACCTGCAGCAATACCTAGGCAGTGTGTGCCATGACTATTGTCAAGAAGGTCGGAAGTGAGTTTTGGTATATCTGATGAATAAAACTCCGAGCCAGGCAGTGTCTCGCCATCCAACACCACTTTCTTTCCGGTGTTATTGCCTGGCATGTACACTCGCTTGATACGCGTATTGCCATTCGCATCCTGAAAAGCCTTGTGGTTGAAATCAATCCCGGAATCAATGATGCCAATCACCACGCCTTTGCCTGTATAATTTTTGGGCAACCCAAAGTTTGCGCCATCTGCGGCTATCGCCACATCCGTTTCTGCAATGGATACATCCGTGTTTTGCTCGCCCTGTTCCGAAACCGCAATCTGCTTCACCCCTGGCAATGCCGCCACCTCAGGAATCGAGGAAACGGGCATCTGAGCTGTCACCATATCACCAAAGCGGGCATTCACCTTCACGCCCATCTCCCTTAAAGCCTCTACATCACTTCCATTGAGAGAAATAAACACATTTACCAATGCATTAGAATCGGCTTTGATGCGACTTTGCGAAGATTTTCTATGCGCCGTCAGCAACTGTTTTGTAGACACGCTGTACTTTTCGGTGGCAAATACCGCCACCGAAAAAGCAATAGTCATTATCAACAAAAAAATCCTTTTCTTCAAAAGCTAAACTAACTAATAAAATATAATACTTCGCCTAAGAGCCGAGCACCATGCTAATCAACAATGTAACATCGGTCACATCAATCAGACCATTGCCGTCGATATCGGCACGATCGGAATGGAATTCTGGCGACGAACCACCCAACACGAAATTAATGAGCATTGTCACATCGGTCACATCGACCAAGTCGTCGTTGTTCACATCACCAAGGCGTGGTTGCTTGCCACCCACCTCACGAACCACTTCAAGCACATATACTTTGTGTGAACCATCAGCAGCCAATTCATTGAGAGCTATGATATCGTAGACAAAATTATCTTGCAATGGAATAGTATCGACTTCCAGACGCGACAAATCTGCAGCAAACCCGCCTACAAACTTAGGAATGCCCCACTCTGCTGGATTACTTGGCATTGCAAACTTGCTTTCAGCAGCATTCCACATCGCACATCGCACTGTGTCGATTTCCATCGCAGCAGGACGAGCGAAGTAGTAATCCACAGAGTCGACCATCTGTGAGCCGTGGAAGTTGGCAAGGAGGTAACTATTGAACATTGCAGTAGAGTCGATGTCACCAACTTCAGGAATGGTCATCGCCTTCAAGGCTGGATTCTTCTTGCTGGTGAGCACGGCATCAAAGCCTGCTAAGCGACGACCGGGATAGTCGGCCATCTGAGCGCTGTCGAGCGGTGCTGGAAGCGTGATGGCTACCCAGTTGTGCTGAGCATACTTGCCTTCAAGATAGTCGGTCTGAACTTCCTTAGGGCCGTCAGCGGTAACGCCCTTGGCTGAGTCTTTTGCATAAATCGTGAGAGAATCTGGACTGATGTGCATCACTGTGAGGTCATCGGCCTTTATCGCATATCCAAAATTCTCGTCCACCCGTTCAGACGAAAGCAATGCCGCTAAAGAGAAAGATGGCCGTTCATATTCTTTGAGCACTTTCCCGATATAAGAGACTGTGCCAAATCGATTTGTTCGTGTTTGTACAAGCAAATCGTAAACATAGCCATTTTTGAATTGTTCTTTGTCGCCTTCAAAATAGGTAAACATCGGAGAAATAACCCCTTCAAATTGAGGATGACCGAATGCAGAAGCATCATACGGCATTTCAAAGGTGCCTTTCGAACTCCTCCACATTGCACATTTCACTGTATCGATTTCCATCGGTTTCGGACGCACGAAGAAATAGTCAACCGAATCTACCACTTGCGAACCAGAGAAGTTGGCAGGCAAGAAGGTGTTCACCTTCAAATTCGGATTCACCTCGCCGAAACCAGGCATTTCAAGCACTTCCATTTCTGGACTGTCTTTAGAGAGCAACATACCACGGAGATTAGTCAAATAACGACCACGTAGACCACGAGCCACTTCAGGTTCGATTGGGACTACCAGGTTAATGGCCACCCAGTTGCTTTGGTCACACTTACCCAAATAATCCACTTGAGTGGAATCTGGAATGTCAGGGAAAGCATACTCTCCGTCGTCTTTTGCAAAAATGGTGTAACCATCACTTGAGAGTTCAACCACGGTCAAGGTGTTGTCGTTGATTGGGTATTCATATCCTAATTGAGTGGACGGACATTTCAAGATTTTAGCAAGTGTAAATTCAGTTGGCTTCACACCCAAAATCTCAAGCGGATAGCAAATTTGCGCATTCGCATCATTAAGTACTACCATGTCGAAAACATCACCATCGTTCAATCGAGAAGGACTAGACATTTTTGAAAAATCGGGGCTAAAACTACCGGCAAACGCCTTATATCCAAAATCTTCAGGGAAATATGGCATCATGAAACAATCTCTAACGCTGCTCCACATTGCACATCGTACAGTATCGATTTCCATAGGTTTTGGACGCACGAAGAAGTAATTAATGGTGTCGTTCTTCTGCGATCCGTAATAATTTGCCGGTATGAATGTATTGAAAAATAGTGTGGTATCCTTCTCGCCTGCAATTGGATTCTTATCGAGGTCCATCGAAGGATTCACCTTGTTGTGAAGCACACCCTGCACACCAGAAATCTGGCGACCAAGGTAATTGGCACACCCTGCGCTATCCAATGGTTCTGGAAGATTCAGCACCATCCAGTTGCTTTGGTCATATTTTCCACTCAACACATCCACCTGATTTTCAGATGGCATATCGGGCTTGACGTAATTATTGTAGTCCTTCACATAAAGTTCCTGGGCGTTCGCACCCACATACATTACCACCAAGCTGCTATCGGCCAACTCACACTTCATACCTATCGAGAAGTGACTGTCATTAATCACCTGCGAAAGTGTGAATTGATTTGAACGACCATTCCACGCTTTCAGTGGATAGAGTGTGCGTGAACCATCGGTACCCACACTTGTCAAAGCCAAGATATCGTAAACATAGTTGTCGACCATCTTCACCGTGTCGGTTTCGTAAAGCGACATATTGGCTTTAAATGTACCCGCAAATGCCGGCATACCATACTTCACAGGATTGATTGGCATCAACAATTTCTTTTCCACCCCATTCCACATCACATTGCGGATGGTGTCGATTTCCATTGGTTTCGAGCGTACGAAGAAATAAATGACGGAATCCAATTCTTGCGAACCTTGCACATTGGCTGGGATAAATGAATTGTACACAACAGCCGTGTCTTTTTCGCTCACTTGCGGTGTTTCAAACACCGTAAAAGAAGGATTGTCTTTGCTCTCAAGCATACCACGGAATGGTTTCAAGAACTTACCAGGATATGATGCTTTTTTAGTTTCATCAAGTGGCGTTGGCAAATTGATTGCCACCCAGTTGCTTTGGTCGAATGTGGCTTGCAGATAGTCCACTTGCCCAGAAGCAGGTTTGTCAGGAGTGGCGTAACCGTTGTCGTCTTTCGCATAGATGGTGCGACCATTGCCTGAAACGTACATCACACGAAGCGATGAGTCGTTGACCACATAACTATAGCCCGTCTTAAATGCACCAGTATTAACAACTTCGGCAAGGGAATTCTCACTCACTTTTTCCTCTATAATTTCAAGAGGATAAATCACAGGATCACCAAAACTGTTCAATTTTGTCAAAGCCACAAAATCGTAGTACGAATTCACCACGAATGTGTCGGAAGGTTTTTCAACATGCGAGAAATTCACTCTTGCACTACCTTGGAATGCAGGGGTGCTCCCCTCCGGCATCACCAGTTTCGCCTTCGTTGCATTCCAATATGCGCCTCGAATGGTGTCGACTTCCATTGGTTTTGGACGTACGAAGAAATAGTCGGCAGAATCCACTTGTTGCGAGCCGTAAAGGTTTGCCGGGATAAAAGTATTCAATACAGGTTCAACTCGACTATCCATCACAGCTGACGGCATCTTATCGGATTCAAATTCGAGGTTGGTCTTGTCCTTCAACACACCACCCACATTTTTCAACTTATGCCCAACAAACTGCACTCGTTGCACCGAGTCGAGTGCCTGTGGCAGATGAAGCAAAATCCAGTTGCTCTGGTCGTAGGCCACTGTGTCGGGCATCAAACCCTGGGCTTTGATATAGTCGATTTGACCGTCGCGTATAGAATCCTGACGAGAATACAGCGAAGCATCTTTTGCATAAATAGTACGTCCGTCGGCCGAAACTCTCATACATGTGAGCATACTGTCGGTGATACTGTAGTAACGGTCGGCCACCAAACGAGGATTGTTGATAACGTCGGTGAGTTGATACTGAAATTCGGGGAAACCACCTAAAGCATTAATTTTGCCTACACCAAACTGAATAGGAGTTTCGCGCACATCATCATCGACATATGCACTCTTCTGAATAATATCTTTCACATCGTTCACTTTCAGTGAAGGATTTGCCTGCAACCACAATGCCACAATACCTGCCACTGTAGGAGTCGACATCGAAGTGCCACTCATTGAGCCCCAATAGTCGGTGCGCCCGGTAGTGGGGTTTAATTTTGAGTAGGCGGTGTTGATAGATGGCGTAGCCAAATAGTTGTAGCCATTGTAGGCACTGATGACGAAAAATCCTGGTGCTGCCACAAATGGATAAGAATTACCGTTTGGCGCGATGCCATAACTTGAAGAAGGATAAATTGTACCTTCTTGAAATTGAGGAGAAAGCGTTTCTTTTCCGGCAAGTGATTGATAGCGATTACGGCCCACAAAGTTGCCTACCGAAATAGTATGCTTACCGGTTACGTTATCATTGATGCTACAAGAGTCGGTGCCAGCCACAAATTTATAGTTGCCCACCTGAGGATGCCACGTAAATTCATGGTCGGAATTCATCCAAGAGTCGAACTCCACCCCATTTGCTCCATAGAACTGTATACCCACCTTATAAGCCTTCACGCTCGAGTTCAATGGCTTAAGCGAAACTTCGCTGTAGGTTTCGATATGGCCGTTGCTTTCAGTGGTCACCCACACGCCAATCTTTCCCGAGAAATATTGCGACAAAAAGGCGTTATAGCCGCGCTTCGATTCGTTGCCTGGGCCTATGTAATGATAGGTATAAGCCTTCATGATGGCGGTTTCGTAGAAAATGGAATTGTCGTCGGGGTCAATCAAAATGTATTTCACCCCCACCGCCGAACGGCTGCGGCTCCAAGTGTCGATGGAGAAATTCGCAGTATAGCCCGCTTGCTGAGTACCACCCACATACGAGCCAAAGGTCGGATTTGAGGCAGTGTTCAGTCCGGTGAATTTATGATGAATCTGACGGCGTTGACCACCAAGGTTTCCAGCCGACAGACAAATCACTGCATCATTGGCGCCCACCTCATCATAAATCTGACAGATTTTGCTTGACCCGTCGTGAGGACCTTTTCGCATGCCAATGCTCACACTAATCACACAAGGCTTACCCACACTCTTTGCATATTGAGTAATGTATTTCAAACTGTTGGCAACATTCACATCAGAATTGTCGTTGGCCAATGCACACATCACAATGTCAGCACCTGGTGCCATACCCGAATATGGGCCATTTGGAGAACCTGCACCGATAAACGCAGTGTGACTGCCATGAGCACTGGCAGTGTAGTCGGTCGTCAAGCTATGAATATTGGAAGAATCAAACTCCGAGCCAGGGAGAGCGGTGCCATCAATCACCACTTTTGTGCCTTTTTCATTGCTTGGCATATAGAGTCGCTTGATGCGGCTATTCCCCAATGAATCCAGGAATGCAGCATGATTGAAGTCGATACCAGTGTCGATAATGCCAAATACCACACCTTTACCATCGTAGTTTGCAGGCAACCCGTGGCGCAGACCTTCAGCTGCATAGTTCACAGAAGTGATTGAACGAGTGGAATCCACATCTGCCTCCATCACTTCTGCTATCGACACCTGCTCCACTTCGCTTAAGGCTGCGATAGCTTCGAGTTGTGAAACGGGCACTTTCGCAGTCACAATATCTGTGAACCGAGCGCCTATCACACCACCAAGTGCTTCTATCCGTCCCGTGTTGTGCGTGTCCTTCATCGAAATAAACACATCCAACATCTCCTGTCCTTTAACTTGAGAGACGGCAGCATGGCGCTTCATCTCGGTGGGGAAAGCAGAACGATTGTCGAGAAATGCCTGAGTGGAAACAGAAAGTTTCTCGTAGGCGCTTGCTGTGAAAACGCCCAATAAGCATATAATAAGTGAAAGAATTTTTCTATAATTCATTGCCCAAAATAATATTTTACCCAAATAGTGTACTAAATTTACAAAGTAAAGCATTTTTGCATAAAAAAGCAAACGAAATCAGCATTTTAACTATCATAAATCTTCTTATACTACCCAACAAACATTCCACATCAGCAACGTGACGAAAACACCAGAACAATGCTTTCACATCAAACAATACCACTATGGCAAGAGTGTTTAAAAAAAGAATCAAGAATTAACCCAGAAAGACCATTAGGAAGAAATAGCAATACTTTGTTTCTCATAGGCATTTTGTATTATGTTTCTCTCACATCGGAACCACTTTGCTCGTTCTGGCATAGCACAATCCTGACACAATGATGAGCTAAAATCTCATCCATGCCCTAATGTAATTTTTTGTTGAATTTCAGTCTTCAGCAGAAAGTTCAGCTTGCAAATCACTGTAGAGATAGCCCACACTTTGATAATAATAACCAGTGGCGGTATTCTGAAGGTTTCGAAACGTAATAGAATTGTACACAACACTCAAGGCTTCCTCCACAGAGAAATGCTGCTCTTCAATAAGAATCTGAGCCAAAGCAATGGTCAAGTCCTCTTTCATGCATTGTATCTGTCCTTCTGTCAGCATAAGAATTTCAATTTTTCGAGTGCTTTCTCGCTTCCAAAGAAGTATTGAAAGGTTATCTTTGGTGAATATTGTAATTCCTGCATCAACTCTTTAAGAGTGATAGCCCCCATCTCATACCTACGCATCTGGCGCACAACGCCATCGTCGGCAATAGGTCCAAAAACGATGTCGTAGTCGTGAAATGGTTGTGATGTTTTTCTGTCGCGATTGCGTAGTACAAACTCAGCCCATTCTTCTGTATAGGTCTCAAAACACTTCACCTTGAGCGAGCCGTCGGTCATTGCAGAATCATCAAATTCAAACGTGCTCACGACAGGTGTTCGCTCAGCGCCATAGCGTTCAGCCACTCTTTGTGCCATCTCCATTGCCTGTTCTATCGTATCAGACAAGTAGAAGCCCTGCCCGAAATCCTTGAACGGTTTTCCCTTTGCAATCTCAGGATGTTCGATTGTGATATTCGAGCCGTGATATAGTTTCATCGCAGTTGTCCTCCATTATTAGCACATACCCGCATCAAATCTTCTACGTTTTCTTCAAACGACAAAGTGTGCAAGATGTTATAATGCTTAAAATAATATTCTAAGCCTCGGTACTCACGAATATAATTGTAAGCCACATCCTGAGAAATGCCAAGATGAGCAGCAAATTCTGCGACGAGAGCCACCAAGAATTCGAGTATGTTTTTATCTTTTCTTGACATATTAATCGACTATTCTCTGTTGTTGAATTACCTATTTAATCTGATTTCTGCAAAAGTACAAAGAAAATCTTAATTTTTAGCAAGAAAATCTTGGATATTCTTGCAATTGCGTAAGTGCTCCAAACGAATTGCCCTCACTTGAAGTTTATGTCTCCTACACTCGTTTTCGTGACAGATACATTTTGAGAGAGTGTGTGCTTATAAGCGGAAATGCAGAATGTGAAAAAAAGATTCCCAGAGCAATTGGCCCTGGGAACCTCAAAGGAATAGCTGTTAATTTATAAATAGCCTTATTTTGCAGCTTAACTGCATGTAACTTCTATTTCACCATTTTAGAAACTGAGCGACTACCATCGCTATAGGTCTTAACCACTACATTTGCACCACTAAATGGCTCACTTGAGCGAACACCTGAAAGGTTGATATATTCCACACCAACCACTTGCTTCGATGCTTGAACATTATTCAGACCGGTAATGATATCGCCATGGATTTCGCCATCCAAACTTAAATCGCGAAGTGGATACACCACGTAACGTGTTTCGGGTGCAACGCTTGGTGCTCTGCGACGAGTAGAGTGGCTTCCATCCACATTCTCAATAGTAATCAAACCCTCGAAGCTGTATATACCACCATCGATAAACTGTGGAGCTGCACCAGCGAATTTCGACATATCAACATAGAATGTGCCGTCCAGGCCTTCCTGATTCGATGGACCTACACTTGTAGGAGCCTTGAAGCATTGTTCCGATTCCACCCACATAGCCCATTGCACACGAGCAATTTCATTTGGCTTTGGCTTCACGAAGAAGTAGGTTGTGAAAGTGCCATCAGAATTAGCGTTTGCACCAGTTTGGGTACCGAGGAAGTTAGCAGAAATGTAAGTATTGCCATCGTACACCACCTCGTCACCACCTGTTGGAACAGCGGTAGTAGCGATTGCAGGGTTGTCGACATCAGAGAGTGTACCTCCCACACCATTCAATGAGTGGCCCACGATATCGGCTTGCTGAGATGTAGACATTGGCTCTGGCAATTCCACAAGAATCCAGTTGCTCTGGTCCCAAGTGTCGTGACCTCTCATAAACGAAGTGCGACTCATCACGTAGTCAACTTCATTAGCTGCCATGAAGTCTTTATCAGGATAGCCATTTTCGTCTTTTGTAATCAATGTTCGGCCATCACCGAGCACGCCAATACAGGTGAGTGTACCATCCGACACTGCCACAGGAGTACCCACTTCTGCATTCTGCAAGAAGTCGCCCAAAGAAGCAGCGCTCACTTCCACATTCTTGGTGGTCACCTTCTTTGATTGGCTCCATTCCGACGATGTGCCGTCCATATAGTTTGCCTGAAGCTTAAACTTATATTCAGTGCCTGGTTTCAAGCCTGTCACTTCATATGATTTTGCTGTAATGCCTGTTATCAATTGGTGGGTATCGTTAGAGCCTTCACCCAATACCACATTGCCAGAATTCATTGAATATGTGATATTACCGGCATAAACCTTAATCGATGAAATAGCGGGGAGGTTGTTTGTGATGAACACGAGCGATTCCTCATTTGGATTGCAATTGAGCACATATACATAGTCTTGTTCGTCACCCTCCATCACGACCTTCTTCGACTCTTTGCTGGTTTGCACTGTGATAGCCGACTTTGAGTAGGCCTCTTCATTGAGCGATTTAGCCCTAACTACCACCGAAATCTTTTCCTCCGACATGGTGGTGATTGGAGAAGCGTTAATCTTTCCGTAAGGCACGATATGACCATCCCAGATATAGAGGGCCTTTGTTGCTTTCCAGCCCGCAGGAAGGAATTGGGCATATTTGCTCAAGCAGTCCACCAGTTCGCCCTTTGAATTGGTTTGTGATGCCAACGAAGAGAAATCTGCGGCGAACACGAGTTCTGGCTCGTTGTCGCAACTCAGTTTCAATGAGTAATCTTTCACGCCCAATGCAGCAGTGTTGTCGGTCCATTCTGCCTTGAAGCCTTCGCTTGTGACAGTGGCAGGGTCCACTTCTTGAAGTTCAGGAGCGAATGCTTTCACTACGCCTCTACCAACGATATCCACTTTGAGAGGTGGGCGTTGGTCGTTGGTGAGCACGAGGGTTGCGCCCAGATTGCCAAACTGATGAGGAGTAAACACAACATCCACAACCACGCCCTCATTCACTTCTTCAGCAGTGAGGACACTCTTTCCCAATACGAAATGCTGGCTGTCGCCCACGATACTTAAAGATGTAGGACCTGTGATATTTTCACCTTTTATGTAAATTTGTTTAGTGAGTGGTTCTGAATAATAGACCTCGCCGAAATCGAGTTCTTCCACATCAGCAGTGAGTTTTGCACCACTTGAATCACAGTAACGCAATGTGGCTGTAAGGTCGGGGTTCAAATAAATATCGGTAATTGGCTTGCCCAGGAATCCTTGATTGCCAACGGGATAATTTTCTGTAGTAGAACCCAGATTGAGCACTGCAGCAGGAGCAGACATGTCGGTAAACTCATGGTTGGTTTCGCCAAAAAGGTCGGTAGCTTCTGTCGCGTCGGTAGCAACGTTGTCTGCAGGCATGATAGTCATCAATTGTACTGCAAAATTATTGACACTGTTCACTTGCCAACGCACAGGAATGTAGGTTACGTGAGTAATCAGCACGCCCTCATCTTTAATGTAAGAATCCCAACCCTGACGGCGACGATTCTCTACCACAAAGTATTCATTTGCATTATCTTTATTCACCAGTTTCAATGCCCGGTCGGATGCTGCCGACTTTGAATTGAATACTGGCAATGTGTATTCTGTGTTTTCTACAGGAGTTTCAAGTTGAATCCATCCGAAGAACGATTTTTCGTAGGCACTGTAACCCACAGGAGTGGTACCATTGTTGTTGTAGCAGCCATAGTCCATCAAGCTCCATGAGCCCATGCCGTAATTGCTACCATAGGTAGTCATATAGAAGTCGGGCAAACCAAGGCAGTGTGAAAATTCGTGGCAGAATGTGCCGATGCCATCCATTTGAGTACCGGTGTCTTTATAGCCATTCACCTCATTGAACACGGCAAACTTATTCACGATAATGCCATCATAGGTTTTTGCTCCTGGGCCATCGCCAGAATTTGCAGCACCAGCCAACGTCCACTGACATGGCCAAACAGATTCGGGCACGGTGGTCGATGCTTGAGCTTCACCCACACCTGCATAAACCACAATCACCACGTCGCACATACGGTCGCCGTCGTTGTCATAATCAGCCCAGTTGATAGAGGAGTTTGCTTGAGCCAAATCACAAGCCTCAGCCACCATCTTGCCAACACCCTGATCGTCACCATTCGACAGATTAGCACCGTAAGCAGCACGGTTTTCACTAAGTGTATACACCCCGTATACATCCTCAAATCCGCAACCTATAGGGTTTAGTGGGATTTTGCTTGCAAAGCGA
>JAUNNJ010000033.1 GCA_030531495.1 Bacteroidales bacterium | reverse complement strand
ACACGAAATTGAGTTGTTTTTGTAGGGACGCTCAGCTTGAGCGTCCGCCATACTAAATTGATAAACAACGAATTCGCCACACGAGCACTCGAACCGAGTGCCCCTACAGGACCATGATTATCAATTATGACACAGCCGCTTGCATGGAGACGAACCACGACCTGTCGTCTCCGACGACTTTTGACCGATGATGCGAGAGAGAGGGGGACAGCGGGGTTGTAAAAAATATTACAATTTCATTATTGATTCATAATCTTCTTCTTGAGAATCTTGTTCCTCGATTGTGTTGACAATTTTGTTTGTAATAATGTTCATAGCGGATTGATTAGGTTTGCTAACTCTGGGTGCAAAGATAATATGATAATTTTTAATCAACCAAGCTTTTTTATATTAATTATTGAATAGGATAAGCTTTTTAACATATTGTGTATCAAATCGTTCATCTAATGTTCCCAACATGGTTTGTGGGATTCATTTTGGGAACAACAAACCCACTGACAATCGGCATTTCTGCTGAAAATCAGTGGGTCTGCTTGTTTTGTTGTCAATCTTGTTAGGATGAATTAATACTTTTATCGCAATAAGTATTCAGCTGTACGAAAATCAAGATAGCGATGGTAGAAACGTTTGAAGATACTTTCTTCTGGAAACTCAGCAATGAGAGACTCAACAAAGTTTTCAAGAGTAAATACTTGAAATTTGTATTTATACTTATCCTTCAAAATGTTAATCAGCTTCGATTCGTCTTCCTTATTGCTGACATTGTCTTTTGGTGCCAAGACAATAGAAAGCGAATAATCCAGATTCTCTTGAATACGGACACACTCAGTTAAAAGAAAATTGCGATATACCTGATTTAACTTTATCTTTCCTAATTTGATTTCTTCAAGTGCATCTTCATCGAAAAGTTGCTTGATTCCGTCTCGCAGAGTCGCTTCTCTTGCAGGAAGAGGATTTCTCGCTTCATTTTTACCAAGTACATCAGTGTATTTTGTTTCAATGGCTATAATGCCACTTTTCCCTTCATTGGTAACAAAACGAAAGAAAGCATCCATTGCTGTCTTATCGTTAAGACATTGCTTATAATATGAAGGAATAAATTCAAGTCCGACTTCCGTAACTTTCTCTATTTTGATAGTTCCATGTAATAAGGTATTTACAACATTTGCCAGTTTAGATTGTCCGTCTTCACATTCAACAATTTGCATCAATGGATAGAACAAATTGAATGCCATGGGTTGACTTGAAAGGAAATTGTTCATCATGCGATTTTCTTCAATTGTCTCGTAAGGCTTCTTTTCTGAAATGCGCTTTTTGGCATAATTAAAGATTTCGTGATGAAGGAAGTTTACACCTGTCTCATATCCATTCTCGGCAAGATTACCATGGTAGGTTTTCTCACCTTTGAATTCTTTATAACCTTCCTTTGCTCCAGTCTGCCATCTCCTTATAGACTGCAATAGCCTTGCCTTTCGAGTAAAAGTATTATCTCCTGTTACAAAGAAACGATTTTCTTTGTCAGTCTCTTTATATGACAGATATTCTTTAAGTCTGCCTAAAACTGCAATCTCGTTATTGATTGTATTGACAATTTTGTTTGTAATAATATTCATAGCGGATTGATTAGGTTTGTTAACTCTGGGTGCAAAGATAATATGATAATATGATAATTTTTAATCAACCAAGCTTTTTTATATTAATTATTGCATATACTTGGGTATTGATATTGTTATTCATATTCTGCAAGCTCCTTAGGTATGGTCATGTTATATTTTGAGATATATTTACCAGTTGGTACTGCCATATAGCGAGATGTACCAAGAGATATGGCGTCAAGCTTCAATGCCTTGAACCATGGGTGTCCTGCCTTTTCTGCCATATAGACGAACAACCGCTTTACTTTCTGTGACGTGCATGACTCCAGTAGCAGCTGCACCAGCTTTGGACGGAGCGTCGTCAGACTTTGCATTATATAATAGATGTCAAGCAATGAGGATTTTGCTTCTGGAAGGTTCAGGCACTCCAATATGGCGCGTTCAGGGGATGACACAAGCAATTGATCTGTGCCGACCTGCATTGTCTCGACTCCCTTGTGGTCATCACCCAGGAATAATGTTTTCATATACTTTATGCTCATATCCCAATCCTTCTCCAACATCCACAATGGAAGTCTGTCTTTAGCTCCCGTAAACAGAAATGCTTTAGGCTTACCCATGGATAGATAATGTGAGTAGCCGCGAAGCTCCAAAGCCGTATAAGCCCCAACAATACATTTTTTTGACAGTTGTGTATTGTAAGCAGAAACTGCATGAAGTAATGTTGGATTAGTACCTTGCAACGCATATACCCCTTTAGAGAGCCGAGTCAGCCATCCTCTTTTCATATAGGCATGTTGCCCTTTGGCATCAAGCCCATGTGTCGTGAGCCATTCGCTAAAGAGTATCTTGGAATCTGGATTAGTCTCCAATATTTGTTGTATTTTTGTTGCCATATTCGTAAATAGAGCGATTAACACGATAAATTCACTGCAAAAATTCTGTTTTATTTCCTAATTCCAAGGGATTGGCTTGGCTTTTTAATGAAATTTATAACTATTTGTCTTTGTATTCATATATTTGGCGATTTTGAGGAAATAGAATAATCAAAAACAACAATGTTTGCATAAGAATTTCTATTAAACAAACTTCATCGACAAAATATGCTAACGGAAAACAATTAGAACAATCGCAAGATGATAGAAAATGAAAAAATCCGTTCATTTGCCTCTTGGCGAACCTTGGCTGCACTCGGCATAGTCCAAGCAAGCTTGACTCTGCTCTCGTTTGCACAAGGTTTCCGTGTTGAGATATGTTAAGCAGGTGCTTTCATTTTTAGGTTTTTGAAATTTTTGTTTCCAGTTTGTTTCTTTTGGTTGTTTCCGTATTTTGGAAACGCAGATATTCAATGCTTTACAACTTCAAAGCAGATTCTCAAGAAGAAGATAACGACAAAATATATAGTTTTGAATACAATATAGAAGGATTAGAATGAGTTTATAATCTGTAAAAAACTTGTAAAAATCAGAATTGATGACTTTGTTGAACAAAAAATTAAGTGATATGAAGCGTTTGTTATTATTCTGTGCGGTGGCTGTGTTGTCGCTCTGCGGGTATGGCCAGTCGATGAAAATGGTGGTCGATAAGCATGGCAATGTGGTGGGCCGCTATGTGGAGACTAAAGGCAGTAGTTATGTTGTGGAAGTGCAAGATACTTACGAAGTGTCGCGTGCAGGAAAGAAGGTGGTTACCTTCTCGGCTGCTGCAGGGCAGGGCGTGGTGTACAGAAATCAAGCGCGCACCGGCAACATCAACGTGCGTAAAGGCCCGTCGACTTCTGCAGCCGTAGTGGCAAAGATTCCCGAGTTCGACGGCGTGCCCGACACTTACCCATGCCTGGGCAAGGTGAACGGATGGTATAAAATCCGAATCCATGGCAAGGTGGGCTATGTGCGCGCCGACATGGCAGAGTGGGACGGCATGGACTCCTTCTAATCCGTTAGCAGCCGTTTTTTTGATGCCAGGCAGAGGTGTGGTGGGCGGGAAATCGGTGTCAAGCACCACCTATTACAACCTGATGGGCATTTCGTCAGACAAGCCATTCAGCGGCGTCAACATAAAAGTGACTCGCTACACCGACGGAAGCATCACAAAAAGCAAAATGATGAAATAGAATAATGCATCAGCACAACATGTGCTAAAGAATCCCCACAAAACTCATTACAGCAGAAAAGCGGGGCTGTGTCATCACACGAAATTGAGTTGTTTTTGTAGGGACGCTCGGCTTGAGCGTCCGAATAACGAATCTTTTGATTATCAGCACATTGATTGGCGGACGCTCGAACCGAGCGTCCCTACAAAACATTGCCTCAACAAACTTTGATTGAGTCAACTTTTGCCAGGGATAACGTCCGCTGACAGTCAACCGAAATCAGGCAAATACACCACATCAAACTTTGATTAATCCATTTTAAAACAGCCCTTATGGGGGTGTAGAATGTGCTTCGGGGGTGGCGTTATTTTACCACGTGCTTGGCGTAGTTGTAGCCACAGAGGCGGTAGAGGGCTGCCAATCGGGGCAGGCGCTGGAGGAATTGGGCGTAGTCGCGCTGGTCTTGCGCGCACCACTGCACCTCACAGAGCGCCGCAAAGCGTGGGAGCGCCATGTATTGCACCTGCTTGAATGTGGGGATATATTCTGTCCAGACATTGGCCTGCACACCAATTATGTGCTTGGCTTCGTCGGCAGTGAGTTCGGATGGGATGGGATTGAAACTATACACCTTTTCCTCTGGCAGATATCCACCGATGGCATCTGGCTCGCTGTCTTTGTCCTTGCTTTGGTAATAGTCGAAATACATGTGGCTGGTGGGCGAAAGGATGGCATCGTGACCTTGGCGAGCAGCCTGCACGGCACCATCAATGCCACGCCAACTGTGAATGGTCACATCTGGGCCAAGTCCGCCTTCAAGGATTTCATCCCAGCCAATCACCTTGCGGCCTTTGCTGGCGAGGAAATGCTCAGCTTCTTGCATGATGTAGCCCTGCATTCGCTCTTCGGGCTTGCGCTTGCCACCATCGGTGAATCCGAGTTCAGCCATCTTTGCCTGGCATTTGGGGCACGATTTCCAACGCGTTTTTGGGCATTCGTCGCCCCCGATGTGAATGTATTGCGAAGGGAAAATCTGCGTGATTTCGTCGAGCACATCTTTAATAAAGGTGAGCGTGTGAGGATTGCCGGCACAAAGCACCTCGTCGCTTACACCCCACTTTTGCCATACATGATAAGGACCACCCGTGCAACCCAATTCGGGATAGGCAGCCAATGCCGCCTGCATGTGTCCGGGAAGGTCGATTTCGGGGATGACAGTGATGTGGCGGTCGGCAGCATACTGCACGATTTCGCGTGCTTGCTCCTGTGTGAAGAAACCGCTGTGAGGCTTGCCGTCGTACTTCCCGCTATTATGCCCAATCACAGTGGCAGGACGAGTGCCACCCACTTCGGTGAGGCGTGGATATTTCTTGATTTCGATGCGCCATCCTTGGTCTTCACTGATGTGCCAGTGGAATCGGTTGATGTTGTGCATCGCCAGCATATCGATATAGATTTTTACAGAATCGGCATTGAAGAAATGGCGGCACACATCAAGATGAGCGCCACGGTAGGCGAAGCGAGGGCTGTCTTCAATCGTTGCAGCAGGCACCTCCACTTTTTTCATCTTCTCCCCGATAGGCAATGCCTTGCGCAAGGTTTGGATGCCATAGAACACGCCCGCTGTGGTTTGTGAAGCTATGCTGATGCCGCACCCGCACACCTTCATGCGATACCCTTCGGCGCCTTTTTTCACGGTGGGATTCACCGCCAGCGTGATTGCACCCTTCTGTGGCTCGGTAGAGAGTGGCAATTTCAGCCCTGTGGCATCTTCTATATAGCCCTGCAGCATTTTTGCCTCCTTCTCAAGGTCGGCATACCACACGATTTTCGTATCCTTGTCGATGACGAACGGATGCCCTTTTTCGTCGATTTCAACCGACGATGGCATGGGGATGACATTAAAGTTGGCCACAGCCGACTTCTGGCCAGCCGCCGCAAGAGAAGAAATGCTCATAAGCGCTACGATAGATAATGATTTCAGCAAGTTCATAGTTGTTGATAAGGGGATTTTTTAGATGAATGAAACTACTCGATGCCTTTATATATAAAAAACGAAGAGATACGAACGGCACATTTTCTAAAAAATCTGTGCCCTTCTATATGCTTAAACCCACAAAGTTGTTCCTCAGCAATAGCCAACCAAGCGATGGTCGGCCTTCTGCTTAGAATTCAGTGAAACTGAGAGGAAGCAACGCCTTGATACTGTCGAGACGATAAATGGTGTCGCGCCCCACGAGCAGCACTTCCATTGGGTGACCAGCCTGCACCTCAAATTCAAGCAGTGCCTGACGGCAAACGCCACAAGGAGAGCAAGGGTCCTTCACGAAATCACCGTTTTGGAACGCAGTGACAGCCACCTTCTTAATGCCCACGCCAGGATAGTTGGCACCAGCATTGTAGCAAGCGCTGCGCTCGGCACAAGTGCCAGCAAAAGCTGCATTCTCTTGATTGGCGCCCTTTATCATCACGCCATTGTCGAGAAGCAATGCTGCACCCACATTGAAATGGCTGTAAGGGGTGTAACTGCTCTTTGTGGCTTCTTTTGCGAGGTCAACCAATTTTTTATCCTCTTGATTTAGTTCATTATAAACTAAAACTTGTATCTTTGTAGTTACATTTTTTTCTGTCATCGTATTTTAAGTATATGTTTAAGATTTTTTCGTATTGCAAATATATTGATAATTTTTCAATTGGCAACCTTAAAAAGTGGATTTGCGCAATTTTTCTTTCTTTTGCAAGTCTCACAGCGGGTGCGCAGAAGTTATCGAGCGTGTTTTTGGAATATATCGACAAATACAAACACATCGCCATTCGCCACTGTCAGGAATACGGCATTCCGGCATCAATCACGCTGGCCCAAGGGCTGCTGGAAAGCGGCGCCGGACGCAGCGCGCTGGCCACCGGCTCCAACAACCACTTCGGCATCAAGTGCCACGAATGGGAGGGTGAACGCACCTATGTAGGGGCAGCCACTGCCTACAACTGCTACCGCAAATACGAATCGGCAGAGCAGGGCTACGAAGACCACGCTAAATTCCTGCTCAGAAGCCGCTACCAACGCCTGTTTGAACTGCCAGTGACCGACTATAAGGGATGGGCGCGCGGACTCAAGGCGTGTGGATATGCCGAAAACCCCGCTTACGCCGACAAACTCATCCGACTTATCGAGGCTTACGAGCTCTACCAATACGACACTGGCCAGCCCGTGATGGCAAAGGTCAAGGAGGAGAAAAAAACAGAGCATGTGGCTGAAAAACACGATGCAGAACTTTCGCAAAAAGAAGCGATGAAACGGGCGTTTATGGCGCACGATGTGCACCGCAAATGGAAGTTGTATTTCGTGGTGGCAAAGAAGGGCGACACCTACGAATCAATCGCTCTCGAATTCAACAAAAAGCTGAAGGAAATACTTGATTACAACGATATTACCGACAAGACCGCCCAACCTCGGGAAGGGGAGCGAATTTGGGTCGTAAAGAAGTATAACCAACACCCCGAAGTGGAATTCTATGTGGCAAAAAAAGGCGAAACACTGCACAGCATCGCGCAAGAATTCGGCATGAGCATGAAGATGCTCCAGCGCATCAACCGAATGAAGCAAAACGAGAACGTGATTACCGGCCAAAAGATATTTTTCCGCTAAGCATTTTTTCAAAAACAATGCCATTCCTCCGCATATTTTCGAAGGGAAACCTTTCGTAACATCGACAGATTTCGTAACTTTGAAAAAAATTCGTTATGACGCGCATACAAAAATACACCATTCCTGCCGTTATGAGTTTTGTGGCTTATGCCACCGGCATCCTTTTCGACTCTTATTGGGAGCCATTTTTCCTTGCGGGATTTTCTTTGCACTCGTTCACCTATTTAGGCCTCTGCCGATTCGTTCAAGAGGAGAATGTGAAGGGACCATTCAATTTGCTCTTTAATGCGCATTTGGCTATGGTGGTGGCGCTTGCGCTGCTTTTCTATTTCGTGAGCGGCAATGTTGACGCCGATTCGGCCGTATTCTACACGGTGTATGCCGTGCTGCTTTTCACCATCACTGGCGGATATATCGTGGCAAAAATTGTGGCTGGAACCTTCATCGTGAGTCAACGCCACATTGCCATCGGATCCACGATGATTGTGAGCGCAATCGCGCTATGCTACTACTTCGGAACAAGAATCGTCAACTTCCTCCCCGACGAACTCAACTGGATGATTCCCAAAGCGCTATGCCTTACTTTCGCTATAGAGCTCATCACCGTTCTGCTCACCACTAAAAAGATTAAGCAACCATAACGGTTGCCCTATAATACGCCACAAAAATCCGGGATTTCAGTAGCAGGAAATCCCGGATTTTTTCTTTCTCGCCAACTTCCGATAAAAACGACGAAAAATTTACAAGTGCAAATGAAATCTTTTTTGAGCAACCTACGGAATAATCGGCGATTTACGGCATTCTGCGAGGTTGTTAATAACTTTTTCTGGAATTTACGATTTTTAAGCGGTTTAAATTTGTAAACTTTGTAGAATTATAAGTAACTTTACACCCTAAAATATTGCGTGTGTACTTATATAAGGGCAAAAAAATGAGGAACAGATGCTCCCCACCCCTCAAAACGGGCGAGAAATCACCAAAATTTCAAGCAACTTAATCGTACAACTCGTGAAAAAAAGGATAAAAAACAAAACAACTCCCGACTATGGCAGAACAAGTAGTTTACCACATTCCAGCACTGCTACAAGAGTGTATGACCGGACTTGACATCAAGCCCGACGGCACTTATGTGGACGTGACTTTCGGCGGCGGTGGCCATAGCCGCGAAATAATGAAGCACCTGGGCGACAGCGGTAGGCTCTACAGCATGGACCAAGACATGGACGCTTATGCCAACCGCATCGACGACGAGCGATTTACATTTGTACACGGCAACTTCGCTTTCCTCAAAAATTTTATGCGCTACTATGGCGTGGACGGTGTGGATGGCGTGCTCGCCGACCTGGGCGTAAGTTTTCACCACTTCGACGATAGCGAACGCGGATTCTCGTTCCGCTTCAACGGGCACCTCGACATGCGCATGAATCGCAACGCGAAGCACGACGCTGCCTGGGTGATTGCCAACTACAGCGAAGAGCAACTTGCCAACATGCTTTACCTATACGGCGAACTCAAGCAAAGCCGACGAATGGCTGCTGCCATCGTGAAGGCGCGCGCCAACTCCCCCATCACCACCACGGAACAACTGCTCGGTGTGGTGAAGCCCTTCATCAAGGCTTCGCAAGAAAAGAAGGAATTGGCACAGGTGTTTCAGGCGCTACGCATCGAGGTGAACAACGAGATTGACGTGCTCAAGCGAATGCTCCAACAAGCCCTTGAAGTGCTGAAACCCGGCGGACGACTCGTGATTATCACCTACCACTCGCTTGAAGACCGCCTCGTGAAAAATTTCATGAAGAGCGGCAATATAGAGGGTAAGGTCGACAAGGACTTCTTCGGCAGAGTGAACTGCCCGCTGAAGCTGGTGAACAACAAAGTGATTGTGCCCAGCGACGAGGAAGTGGAAAGCAACCCTCGCTCAAGAAGCGCAAAACTGCGCATCGCCTACAAAATTGAAAACGATTGAAGCAACAACGATAAAGCAAGAAAACTGAAGTAGAACATTTAACGACTGGCAACAACAATGGCAAAAGAGAAAAAAAATAGCGCCAAAAATCATGGGGTCATAAGCAGATGGCTCCAAGGTCGCAGTTTTCTCACACTCGACTTCTTCCGACGCAACGGATTCTACATCTTCGGCATCACAGCCTTCATTATGATGCACATCAGCAAGAAGTATGAATACCAAGAATGCTTGCAAGAAGTCATCAATTTGCAAAGCGAGCTCAACGACGTGAAGACCGACTGTGTGAATGCCAGCGCCCAGTTCAACTCAAAAATCCGCGAAAGCGAAATGAAACACCTTGTCGACACTTGCCACATCGATTTATTAACCCCAGATCAACCACCATTTAAACTCACAGAAAAATGAAAAAGAAGGCAAACAAGGCTCACGACACAAACAAAAAGCGGATTATTGGGAATTACACTACTGTAATGATTCTCCTAATGCTACTTTCAAGCGCTATCATCTTCCGCTTGTTTAAGACCACTGTAACCCAAGCAGCCAAGTGGAACGCAAAAGCCGACAGCGCATGGCAAGATACCGCCATCATACACGCAGAGCGTGGTAAGATTCTTGCCGACGACGGCAGCGTGCTGGCAGCGAACATGTATTTCTACACAGCACGTATCGATTGGGGATTCAGCGGCATCAAAGACTCTGAATTCAACAAAGAACTGCCCGCACTTTGCGACAGCCTGGCTGCATTCGACAACTCAAAGACCGCCGAACAGTGGAAAGAGGAACTGCTGGAGGCAAAGAAAAAGAAGAGCCATTGTTACAAGCTCATCGACCACATGGTGACACATAGCGAATATGAGCGACTCGCAAAATTCCCATTCCTGAACAAAAGCGGAAAGATTCTCTACGGCGAGCGACTGATGCGCCGAAAAAAACCGTTCGGCACAATGGCTGCGCGCAGTATCGGCAACGTGAGCGACCCTATCCTGCTCTACCACGGGTATATCAACTGGAAAAACGGCGCTTTCAACCAAGAGAACTTCAACAAAGCACTACCTGCGCTTTGCGACAGTCTGGCTGCAGTGTTCCCCAAAACTCCTGCCGAAGAATGGAATGCCATTCTCACCAAGGCAAGCAAAGAGAAAAGCGAAAATTTCCAACTGCTGAAAAAGCCAGTGGAGAAGAACGTGATTACACGCATCAGCAAATTCCCATTCTTGCGCACCAGCAAGGATTTGTTCTATAGCCAACTGCAGAAAAATGTTGACAACGGACGGCACGGCATCACCGGGCTGGAAATGTTTCTCGACGACTTGCTCTTTGGCACTCCAGCCAAGGCGCCAAGAGTGGCACTCAACGCCAACACCGCCAACTATGGCGAAAAGCCAACACCAGGCTACGACGTGACTACCACCATCAATATCCAGCTCCAAGACATCGTGGAAAACGAATTGCTCAACATGCTAAAGGAAAGCGAAGGAAAATGGGGATGCGCCATTCTGATGGAAGTGAGCACCGGTGAAATCAAAGCCATCTCCAACCTTGACCGCGACCCAAAAACCGGCCAATATCGCGAGGGTGAGAACCACGCAGTGCTCGGCTACGAACCAGGCTCCGTTATCAAGCCCATCAACATGATGGTGGCTCTGGAAGACGGCATAGTGAGCAACCTCGACGAAGTGATTACCACAGGCAGTTCCTACACTCTTGAACCCGGCATCGTGGTGAGAGACGAACACGGCGCTGCCGCATTCAACCTGCGCGACATCATCGCCAAATCGTCGAATGTGGGTATGACACGAATCATGTGGCGCAAATACGCCAGCAATCCTGATGGCTTGCGCCAACGCCTTGAAGGCATGGGCTTCTTCGAGCCATTCAACACCGGTATTGCCGGCGAACGCCAACCACGCTATCGCACGCTGAAAAACAATAAAGAAGGACGACACATTCTGCGTGGCCAATCGTTTGGCTACGATGTGTTCATCCCACCAATCTACACACTTGGAATTTATAACTCATGGGCAAACAACGGTAAATTCGTTCGTCCTCGCCTTATCAAGAAACTTTCGAGAGAGGGCGAACAGGATTCTATCGTTCCTGTAAGCTATGTGCGCCAGCAGGTTTGCTCTCCAGAAAACGCAGCTAAGATGCGCGAACTGCTCCACGGTGTAGTTTGGCGACAGGGTACAGCGCGCTCGCTCCGCGACAGCGTAGTGCACATTGCCGGGAAAACAGGCACAGCCTTCGTGTCGTCGGGAAAGGCGGGATACAGCAGCGGGGTGCGTCGGTTTGCTTTCTGCGGTTTCTTCCCCTACGAGAATCCAATGTATAGCTGCATGGTGCTCATCTACGGTGGCTCCAAGAGCGCAGCAGGTGGTAGTGGCACGGTGCTGAAAAACATCGCGCTGAAACTCCACGCAAGAGGTCTGCTTGGCAATTCGAGCGATTACCACAGAAGCAGTACAAAAGGAAAAGACGATGCCGTAGCGCCTATGATTACGGCCGGAACCGACAGAAAATCGCGAAACACCTACATCAAGGAAGCTGTGGGTGGCGCGCGAATGGTACAAAGCGTAGCTCCAAAGAATCAAAACAAGGGCGTTCCTAATGTGGTGGGACTCAACCTCCGCGACGCACTGGTTCGCCTCGAAAAGATAGGACTCAGAGTGGAATGTGACGGCGTGGGCATCGTCACCAGCCAAAGCGTGGCTCCTGGCACAGCCTACCATCGCGGCACGAGCATAAAGTTGCACTTGTCGAACAATCCACGAATGGTGAAATCCAACAACAATAAATAACAAATACAAATTATCACAACTATAATGAATAAGCAACTCAAACAATTACTTTCCGACATCACAGTGCTACAGGTGGTGGGCAACAGCGAAGTGGAAATCACAAGCGTGACCAACGACTCGCGTGAAGCAAAGCCCGGTGCCCTCTTCATTGCTGTAAAGGGTGTGGCTGTGGATGCGCACAAATTCATCCCACAAGTGGTGGCTGCGGGAGCAGCTGCTGTGGTGTGCGAAGACCTGCCCGAAACACTCGATGATGCGGTCACTTATATAAAGGTGGAAAACAGCACCATCGCATTGGCATTGCTTGCCAGCGCATGGTACGACCACCCAAGCACAAAATTGCGTCTGGTGGGCGTGACCGGGACCAACGGCAAAACCACCACTGCTACACTTCTCTACGAACTCACCCAGTCGATGGGCTACAAGGCAGGTTTGCTATCTACGGTGAAGAATGTGGTCGACCGCACCGAATATGAGGCTAAGCAAACCACCCCCGACCACCTGTCGCTCAACCGTCTGCTCCACGAAATGGTGGAAGCTGGATGCGACTACGCCTTCATGGAAGTGAGTTCGCACGCTTGCGCTCAACACCGCATTGAAGGCTTGCAATTCGCCGGCGGCGTGTTCACCAACCTCACCCGCGACCACCTCGACTACCACAAGACCGTGGACGCCTACATTGAGGCAAAGAAGATGTTTTTCGACAATTTGAGCGCCGATGCTTTTGCACTGGTCAATGCCGACGACAAAGTGGGCAGCGTGATGGTGCAGAACTGCAAGGCGAAAAAATACACTTATTCGCTCCGCACCATGGCCGACTTCAAGGCACAGGTGATAGAGGAACGACTCGACGGCACAACCGTGACACTCAACGGACACGAACTTGAGGTGCTCTTCACGGGCCGATTCAATGTCTACAACCTCACCAGTGTGTATGGTGTGGCATTGCTGCTCGGTTTCGACCAGCAAGAGGTGCTGGTAAAGACCAGTATGCTCAAACCCGTATCGGGCCGATTCCAGACGATGCGCTCACCCCGTGGCTACATCGCCGTAGTGGACTATGCCCACACCCCCGATGCGCTCGTGAATGTGCTCACCGCCATCAACGATGTGCAGTGTGGCAACGGCCAGGTAATCACCGTGTGCGGCTGTGGTGGCAATCGCGACAGCGGAAAGCGCCCACTGATGGCAGCCGAAGCAGCCAACCGCAGCGACCAGGTGATTCTCACCAGCGACAACCCTCGCAACGAAGACCCTGAAGAGATTCTCCGTCAGATGGAAGCCGGGCTCGACAGCACCAACAGCAACCGAGTGCTCAAAATCACCGACCGTCGCGAAGCCATCAAGGTGGCTTGCCGCCTCGCCAAGAAGGGCGATGTGGTGCTCGTGGCAGGCAAGGGACACGAAACTTATCAAGAAATTTGCGGCGTTAAGCACCACTTCGACGACAGAGAGGTGCTCACCGAAATATTTAACGAAGAAAAATAACGACAAAAAATAAAGAGATATGTTTTATCATTTATTTCACGCATTAGAAGATTATTCAGTGCCTGGTGCACGCTTATTCGACTACATCACATTCCGCTCGGGCCTTGCCCTGGTGCTCTCGTTGTTTATCGCCATCGTGTTTGGCCGTAAAATCATTGACCGCCTCCAGTTGATGCAAGTGGGCGAGATTGTGCGCAACCTCGGTCTGCAAGGCCAGATGGAAAAGAAAGGCACCCCAACCATGGGCGGTATCATCATTATCATCTCCATCCTCGTTCCTTGCTTGCTGATTGGCAAACTCGACAATGTGTATATGCTGCTGATGATTGTGGCCACCATCTGGTGTGGCGCCCTTGGCTTTGCCGACGACTATCTGAAGATTGCCAAGCACAACAAAGACGGCATGAAAGGCAAGTTTAAAATCATCGGTCAAGTGGGCCTCGGATTAATCGTGGGCCTCACTATGTATCTCTCACCCGCAATCGTCATCAACGAAAACGTGGAGGTGGAAAACCAACAGACCAACGAAATGGTGGTGAAGCATAAAACCGAAACGGTGAAGTCGACCAAGACCACTATCCCATTTGTGAAGAATCACAACTTCGACTATGCAATGCTCACCAAATGGATGGGCGACCACGCACAAACTGGCGGCTGGATTGTGTTTATCCTCGTCACTATCTTCGTGGTGGCAGCTGTGAGCAACGGCGCCAACCTCACCGACGGCCTTGACGGCTTGGCAACAGGCACCTCGGCAATCATAGGCGTGGCACTGGCCATCATGTGCTATCTGGGAGGTAATGTGATATATTCATCTTACCTCAACATTATGTATATACCGGAAAGTTCGGAACTTGTGGTATATGCGGCTGCGTTTATCGGCGCAACCATCGGCTTCCTCTGGTACAACTCATTCCCTGCACAGGTGTTTATGGGCGATACCGGTAGCCTCTGCCTCGGCGGTATCATTGCAGTGTTTGCAATCCTCATCCGCAAGGAGCTCCTCATCCCCATCCTTTGCCTCACCTTCTTCGTGGAAGACATTTCGGTGATGCTGCAGGTGGCCTACTTCAAGTACACCAAGAAGAAAACCGGCGAAGGCAAACGCATCTTCAAGATGACCCCGCTCCACCACCACTTCCAAGTGCCAGCCGGCAAGGTGGAGGCATTGTGGCAAAAGCCCCTCAACGCCATCCCTGAGTCGAAAATCGTGATGCGATTCTTCCTCGTGGCCATCTTCTTGGCTGTGATTACTTTCGTGACATTAAAGATTCGTTAAATCTCCCTCAATATTTAGAAATTATGACAACAAATCGTCGTATTGTAGTTTTAGGTGGCGGTGAAAGCGGTGCAGGTGCTGCAGTGCTCGCCAAAGTGAAGGGTATGGATGTGTGGTTGAGCGACATGGGCACAATCGCACCTAAATACAAGGAACTTCTCAACAAATATGAAGTGGCTTGGGAGGAAGGCAAGCACACCGAAGAAAAGGTGCTCGCCGCCGACGAAATCATCAAAAGCCCGGGCATTCCCGAAACGGTGCCCATCCTGAAAAAGGCAGCCACAAAGAGCATACCAGTGATTAGCGAAATTGAGTTCGCCGGTCGCTACACCGATGCCAAGATGGTGTGCATCACCGGTAGCAACGGCAAAACCACTACCACCATGCTCACCTACCACATCCTCACCAAGGCCGGGCTGAATGTGGGCTTGGCAGGCAATGTGGGCAACAGCCTGGCGCTGCAAGTGGCCACTGAGCATCACGATGTGTATGTGATTGAACTTAGCAGTTTCCAACTCGACAATATGTATCAATTCAAGGCCAATGTGGCAGTGCTGCTCAACATCACCCCTGACCACCTCGACCGCTACGACTTCAAGATGGAAAACTACGCGGCTTCCAAGTTCCGCATCATGCAGAACCAGGATGAAAACGACGCTTTCATCTACTGGCAGGGCGACCCTATCATTGATGCACAACTGAAGCACGTGCACACCGAGGCAAAACTGCTGCCTTTCGATGCAACCAACGACGCCACGCTGGCTGCACATGTCGACGACAGCGACCTCGTGACATTCAATATCGATGGCCACAAATGGAACATTCCTCGTGCCGAACTCTCTATCAAGGGGCTCCACAATGTGTACAATTCAATGGCAGCAGGTCTGTCGGCTTCTTGCCTCGACATCAAAGACGACGTGATTCGCCGCGCTCTTGCCGACTTTGAAGCCGTGGAACACCGACTCGAATTTGTTCGCACCGTAGGTGGCGTGACCTATATCAACGACTCCAAGGCCACCAATGTGAATGCCTGCTACTACGCCCTCGAAAGCATGACCACCCCTGTGGTGCTCATCCTCGGCGGCAAGGACAAGGGCAACGACTACAACGAGCTCCTGGAGTTTGTGGGCACAAAGGTGCGCGCTATCGTGTGCCTCGGCGCCGACAACACCAAACTCCTCAACTTCTTCGATGGCAAGGTGCCTGTGCTGACCGAAACCCACAGCATGAAGGAATGCCTCGCCAAGTGCAAGGAATTGGCCCAAGAAGGCGACACCGTGCTTCTTTCACCTTGCTGCGCAAGTTTCGACTTGTTCCGCAATATGGAAGACCGCGGCGAGCAATTCAAGGACGGAGTGAATGCAATTGAAGAATAATCAATAATATTAACCCACTAAAACTCATAAAAAACACATGGCAAACAGAATGGAAAAAATTAACGACAGAGCGAACCGCTACGAAGAGATGACGCGGAAATACGGTGACCCATGGATTTGGGGCATCTATTTCATGCTTATTCTGATATCTCTCGTGGAAACTTACAGTGCTTCGAGCCGCGAAGTGGCATCGATGGGCGTGTATATGCCTATCGTAAAGCATGCTATCTTTTTGGGACTTGGTGGCGCTGTGGTTTTCGTTGTGCACAAAATACCCTACAACAACAAGAACTTCCTGATGTTTATCACCGTCGGGCTGTTTGTGTTCACGCTCATATCACTGGTGTATGTATTTTTCTGGGGCGACATTATTAATGGCGCACGACGCTCGTTCAAAATAGCAGGTCTATCCATACAGCCCACCGAGTTTGCAAAACTATCGCTGGTGACATTCCTTTCTTTCATTCTTTCTCGCACCCAAAAGGAAGGTGGCGTGAGCGACAAGGGCATGTGGGGATGCTTCTGCGTGGTGGCGGTCTTCAGTATGTTCACCATAAAAAGCGGTATGACAAACTTTGTGTTGCTGGTTGGCATCAGCGGGATAATGATGATGGTTGGCGGCATCTCACTTA
Source organism: Bacteroidales bacterium (assembly GCA_030531495.1). Taxonomy (GTDB): domain Bacteria; phylum Bacteroidota; class Bacteroidia; order Bacteroidales; family Muribaculaceae; genus Sodaliphilus. The sequence continues at coordinate 8,800 of JAUNNJ010000033.1, read as the reverse complement.
AGAAACTGGGAATCGCAGTTTTGGCTTTCGGCATGATTGGCGGCGGACTCTATCTTATAAAAAACGCCAACGACAGCAAAGAAGAAACCATTATGGCTGCCCAGAACGAGCAACGCATGCTTGACGAAGGTGAAGCCAACGATGAGAACATGGCGGAACTCGCCCTAAAAGAACCAGCAAAGCCTAAAGATGTGGACCGTAGTGCTCTACGATGGGACCGTGTCAAAGCCTGGTGGTACAGCGATTCGCTCGTGTATCGCCCCATTACCGACAAGAACTCACAGGAAATGTTCTCGCGCATGGCACAAGCACATGGTGGCGTAACCGGCGTGTTTATCGGCAATTCGCGTGAAACGAGCCGCCTGCCTTTGGCGTTCAGCGACTACATCTACTCTATCATCGTGGAGGACACCGGCTTGATTGGCGGCATTTTCGTGTTGATTCTCTACATATTCCTACTCGGGCGCGCTGGAATGATAGCCCGCCGATGCCGACGCACGCTGCCCGCGCTCATCGTGATTGGCACCGCGTCGATGATTACGCTGCAAGCGCTCTTCCACATGGCCATCAACACGGGTGTATTCCCCGTGTCGGGTCAGCCATTGCCACTCATTTCCAAGGGTGGCTCATCCATTTTGATAGTAAGTTTCGCCTTTGCTTTGTTGCTGAGCATCAGCCGCACCGTAGCAGGGCTTACAGATAAACAAAACGCAACGAAAGAAGACCAGGATCTGCCCGAAGAACTGCGAGCAGAAAACCCTTCTATGCTTATAAATTATACAAATGTCTGGAAATAGTAAACATTTTCTCGTGAGCGGCGGTGGAACCGGCGGTCACATATTCCCGGCTCTATCAATAGCCAACGAAATTCGCCGCAGATTCCCTGAGGCTAAAATTCTCTTTGTGGGTGCAGAAGGACGCATGGAAATGGAACGCGTGCCTGCTGCCGGCTACGAAATCAAGGGACTCCCAGTGTGTGGTTTCGACCGCAAGCACTTGCTGCGCAACATCAAAGTGCTCTTCAAACTCTGGAAGAGCATTCGCATGGCAAAGAATATCCTCAAGGAATTCAAGCCCGACATCGCTATCGGCGTGGGTGGCTACGCCAGCGGTCCAATGCTGAAAGCCGCCCAAAAGAAAGGCATCCCCACCCTGCTCCAGGAGCAAAACTCCTATGCAGGCGTGACCAACAAGCTCCTCGCCAAGGGCGCTAAGCGCATCTGCGTGGCCTACGAGGGCATGGAGCGCTTCTTCCCCGAAGAGAAAATCGTGCTCACAGGCAACCCTGTGCGCCGCAATTTGCTTGAATGCGAAGCTTCGCAAGAAGAGGCACGCAAGGCCATGGGCATCGACCCAGAAAAAGCCACTATCCTCATCATTGGCGGCAGCCTTGGCGCTCGCACCGTGAACGAGAGCATCATCGGTGGCCTCGAAAAGATTGGCGCCGTGGCAGAAGACGTGCAGGTGGTTTGGCAAACAGGTAAGTTCTACGACCAGCAATGCAAGGAAGCACTCGAAAAATCGGGCGTAAAGAATGTGATTCAAATGCCATTCATCAGCAATATGGATATGGCATATCGCGCTGCCGACCTCGTGATTTCGCGCGCAGGCGCCAGCAGTATTAGCGAATTGCAGTTGCTCGGCAAACCTTCAATCCTGGTGCCTTCGCCCAATGTGGCAGAAGACCACCAAACCAAGAATGCGCTCGCCCTTGCCAACCGCGACGCTGCCATCATGGTGACCGATGCCGATGCCCGCGAGCAGCTCGTCGACACCATGCTTGCCACCGTCAACGACCCAGAAAAGCTCTCCTCGCTGAGCAGCAATGTGGAATGTATGGCTCTGCTCAACTCTGCCGAGCACATCGTCGATGAAGTGATGACTATCGTTGGTGAATAACTTTTTTATGACAGAACTATAATACAAGAAATGAAAGATTTTGAATCGATATATTTTGTAGGCGCAGGCGGTATCGGCATGGCAGCCCTCGAACGCTACTTCCTTGCAGAAGGCAAGAAGGTGGCAGGCTACGACCGCACCCCAAGCGACCTTACACGTGCACTTGAAGCAGAGGGCGTGGAAATCGCTTTCGACGAAAACCCAGAACTCATCCCTGCCTACTGTCGCGACAAGGAAAAAACGCTCGTGGTCTACACCCCTGCCATTCCTGAAGCTCACGCAGGTCTCTCATGGTTCCGCAACGAAGGATTTGAAGTGGTGAAGCGCGCAAAAGTGCTCGGACTCGTCACAGAAAACAGCAAAGGCCTCTGCTTTGCCGGCACACACGGCAAAACCACCACATCGAGCATGGCAGCCCACATCCTTGAGGTGTCGGGCATCGGCAGCAACGCATTCCTCGGTGGTGTGCTCCGCAACTACGGAAGCAACTTCCTTCTCTCCAACACCAGCCCTTTCTCGGTGATTGAAGCCGACGAATTCGACCGCTCGTTCCATCACCTGAAGCCATACATTGCCGTTATCACCTCAACCGATGCCGACCACCTCGACATCTACGGCAATTACGAGAACTATCTTGAAAGTTTCGCCCATTTCACCGAACTCGTTCGTCCGGGCGGAGCCTTGATAGTGCATACCGGCCTCGACCTGAAACCCCGCCCACAAGATGGCGTCGACACCTACACCTATTCGCTCACCGATGGCGACTTCCACGCCGCCAACATCAGAAAAGGCAACGGTGAAATCATGTTCGATTTCGTTACTCCAACCGAAACCATCGCCGATGTGAACCTCGGTGTGCCTGTCGACATCAACATCGAAAACGCAGTGGCATCGATGGCGGCTTGCTGGCTGGCGAAAGTGCCGGCAGATGCGATGAGAGAAGCCATCGGCACCTTCATGGGTCCTAAGCGCCGCTTTGAGTTCTGGCTCAAGACCCCCGAAAAAGTGGTAATCGACGACTACGCACACCACCCCGACGAGCTGAAAGCATCTATCAGTTCGGTGAAGAGCCTGTATCCGGGCCGCAAGGTGAGCGTGATTTTCCAACCACACCTCTTCAGCCGCACCCGCGATTTCGCGCCCGAATTTGCCGAAGCGCTTTCGCTTGCCGACGAATTGCTCCTGCTGCCCATCTATCCAGCACGCGAATTGCCTATAGAAGGCGTGAGCAGCGAAATCATCCTCAAGGACGTGACTTGCGCTAACAAGAAGATTTACAGCAAGGAAAACTTGCTTGAATCGTTGCAAAACCTTAACTTTGAAGTTTTATTGACTGTTGGTGCAGGCGATATTGTGAACTTATTACCTCAAATTTGTGAAGAAGTAAAGAAACAAAAGCATTGAAATACGCTCGCTATATAATCATCATCGTGCTTGCCAGCCTCCTGGTGTGGGCCATTTATTGGGCTAAAGGGAAGGCTGGACAAAAGGTGTGCGAAAAGGTGGACATTCAAATCGAAAACTACGACAGTTCCACTTTCGTGAACGCCGAGGGCGTGATGCGCTATCTCGACCAGTGCCATCTGCATCTGAAAGGCACCCCGATGACCGACATCGACCTCAAGAAGGTGGAGCAAGCGCTTGCCCAATCGCCCTACCTCGAGTCGGGAGAATGTGTTAAGGGTCAAGACGGCGTGCTCATCATCAAGGTGCGCCAACTCGTGCCGGTGATGCGTATCATCGACGGCGACAAGATGTACTATGTGAACCGCGACGGCAAGCAGATGCCTTCTTCCACATCGTTCAGCTGCGATGTACCCATCGTGAAGGGACATTTCAATGCCAAATATCCGCCCCAGCGTCTGTTGCCGCTCGTCAACTATGTGAAGAACGACTCCGCGCTCAATGCACTGGTGGCAATGTTTGAATACCGCGACTCCAACAACATCTACATGGTGCCTAACATTGCGGGGCACGTGGTGAACATGGGCGACGCCAAGGACTACGAAAACAAGTTCAAGAAACTTCTGCTCTTCTATCGCAAGGTGATGCCAGAAAAAGGGTGGAACGCCTACGACACCATTTCGGTGAAATGGCGCCACCAAGTGGTGGGCAACTTGCGAAACAAGAAGGTGATTGTGCAAGAAGTGGACTCTGCCGACGTCGACAACAACGAGAACACCAACCCTAACGACGACGCACCGTTAGCACCGGCTGCAGCAACACCGGCCCAGCCTCAGCAGCCTGCCCCTCCGGCAAAAGACGCTCCGAAACCGGCAGCAACCCAAAACAAAAAAAATTAAAAACAACGACATAAAACCACTTAATTTATGGAAAATAACCAACATATCGTGGCCATTGAAATCGGCAGCACCAAGATAGTGGGTGCCATTGCCGAAAAGAGCGTTTCGGGATACCTGAGCGTGAGCCACCTTGAAGAAGAGAAACTGACCAACTGCGTGCGCTACGGCTGCGTGCAGAACGTGGAGAACACAAAGAGCGCTATCGTGCGCATTGTGAAGAAACTTGAAAACAAAGTGGATGGCAACATCACCGATGTGTATGTAGGCATCAACGGCCGTTCGCTCCACTCTGTTCCTACCGAAATCGACCGCAACCTCAACATTGCAGAGTCGATTACCAAGCAGAACATTGAAAATCTCAAGGATGCTGCGTTTAAAGAACCTCTCGCCACCTATGAGCCTATCGATATCGTGCCACAAGCCTATTATGTCGACAACAAGGAAAACCCAAATCCTGTGGGTTGCTGCGGCGGTAGCATCAACATCAAGTTCAACCGCATCGTCTCAAAACCAACCCTCAAGCTCAACCTTGAGCGCGCTATGGGCGCCCTTCGTGTAAAGAAGGTGCTCGTCACCGCACTGGCAATGTCGGAAGCCGTGCTCACTGAAGAAGAGCGCACTTTGGGCTGCATGCTCGTGGACATGGGTGCCGAAACCACCACTGTCACCGTCTACAAGAATGGCACGCTCAATTATATGGCAACACTTCCATTCGGTGGACGCAACCTCACTCGCGACCTCGTCACCGGCCTTCAAAACACCACAGAAGAAAAGGCCGAAATGGTGAAGAAAGCGCTTGCTGAGCCTCTCGACATCAACGCTGCCAACATCACCATCAATGAGGTGAACGCTAAATCGGCCAACAAATACATCAAAGCACGCACAAGCGAAATGATTATCAACGTGCAAAGGCAAATCACCTATGCACATCTACAGCCAGCTGACATCAAGACTATCGTGCTTGCCGGTGGCGCTGCCAAGTTGAAAGGGCTGCAGGCAGAGTTTAAGGAAAAGACCAATATCGAAACCCGAATGGCCACCACTCCTGCCTCTATCAACATCAGCAACCACGAAATCAACAAGTTTGAATACATCGAAGTGTTCTCTCTGCTCACTAAGGCGGCTTCAATCATCGCCGATGGTGCTTCTTGCGTTCGTCCACACATCTACGATGTGCCTGCAGAAGGACCAAAGATAGAAACTGGCAGCACTCAAGAAGCACAGGAAAATCAAAAACCTGAACCCAAGAAGAAAAAAAGAGGCTTTTTCTCTTCGTTCAAGGAAAAGATGGACCGCCTGATGAGTGAAGAAGACGAATACGGCGACGAATAAACAGATTATACACCCCTTAACGATAAATCATCACAATGACTGATAACAACGATATTTTCAACGGAATCGACAAGGATTCAGGATTCGAACAGCCTAACAACCAAGGCAAACCAGATTCTTTCGAATTACCTACAATCATCAAGGTTGTGGGTGTAGGTGGCGGCGGCAGCAACGCTATCAGCCACATGTATGCTCAAAATGTGAGCGGTGTATCATTCGTGGTACTCAACACCGACCGCCAGGCGCTCAACACTTCGCCTGTGCCAGAACGTCTGCTCATCGGCAACGGACTTGGCGCCGGCAATAAGCCAGAAGTCGCAAAACAAGCCGCCGAAGAAAGCGCCGACGAAATCAGCGCACTCTTCGACGACGACACCAAGATGGTGTTTATCACCGCTGGTATGGGTGGCGGCACCGGTACGGGTGCAGCACCGGTAGTGGCTAAGATTGCACGCGACAAGGGCATCCTCACCATCGGCATCGTGACCATCCCATTCCTTTTTGAAGGCACCAAGAAGATTCTCAAAGCGCTTGCTGGTGCCGACGAAATGCAAAAGTATGTCGACGCACTGCTCGTTATCAACAACGAACGCCTAACCGAAATTTATCCCGACCTTGACTTCGACAACGCTTTCGGAAAGGCCGACGACACCCTCACCATTGCTGCTCGAAGCATTTCAGAACTCATCACCACAGAAGGACGCATCAATCTCGACTTCAACGATGTGAACACCACCCTTCGTGATGGTGGCGTGGCTGTAATCAGCACTGGCTACGGCGAAGGCGACGAACGCGTGACTAAGGCTATCAAGGATGCGCTCAACTCTCCTTTGCTGAAGAACCGCGAAGTGGAAGGTGCAAAAAATATCTTGGTCAACGTGTACTATTCGCGCAAGGCACAAAACCCATTCAAGATGGCGGAAATGGACGAAATGAGCCGATTCATGACCAACTTCAGCCCAGAAGTGGATGTTATCTGGGGTGTGGCTTACGACGACACACTCGACGACAAGGTGAAAATCACCATTCTCGCCGCCGGATTCGATGCATCGCTTGAAGCCGACGCTCCCAAAAGAAAGCCCGACATCGCAACCCCATCAAGGATACCCGACCCAGACCGCTTAAAGGAAGAGTACGGTTCTAAAGTCGACGAAGAGAATATCAAGAGAGCAGAAGCAAAGGTGTTCATCTTCCAACCTGAAGACCTCGACAACGACGAGCTCATCGACCTCTTCGAGAAAACCCCTGCCTACAATCGCGACCAAAAAGCGAAAAATGCGATAGAGGATTTGCGTAATGCCTCACCATCGCCTCGCCAAGAATCAAATGTCGCCAACGAGGCTAAGAAGGGAACTGGCACCATCAGTTTCGGCTAATGCCCCTTCATGTTACAGACAATTATTTATTAACCCAATAACAAAACAGGCACTAACCCTATGAAGCATTTATGTTCATTACTCCTTGCTGCGCTGGCAACTGGCGCAGCTTGGGCACAAAGTGCTCCCTCAATTTACGAGGGGAGCAAACCCGCTACATGCACTGCCAACACGCTCTATGCCGGCAAGCAGGAGATTCACTGCGCGCAATTGACCGATGGCTCTTATGCGCTCTACGACCCTACGCGCAATTTCTACACTGTGAATGCTACATATTCTGCACTCATCCCAAATGGCATGAGTCTTGAAGAGCAAATCAACCGTAACGGAGCATTCTACACCGACAAAAACGCATGGTACAACCGCTATTTCATGTCGTCTGCCCCCATTGTCAATGCCGGCACCACATGGAATCTGCCTGAATGCTCGATGCAAATCGACAGCATCGACATTGAGATTCACGCCTCCGAGTACGCCTCTGGGCTGTTAGAGAACGCCACTGCGCACCTCGAAATCACAGAAGGCGATGGCGCACCTTACAACACAGCAGAGTTTCCTTGCACTGTAAGCAATGAGAAAATCATCGTGCGTCTTCCACACCCTATCACAGCCAAGACAGGCACCGTTCGCCTTGTACTCAAGAACTTTGAGGGTGAGCATCTCTCCGACGCTGCGGTCTACGTGATGTCACCTAATTACAGAGAAGTGAGAGGCGGCGCAGAATTGTCGTACTTGAATGGCTATGTAGGTTTCCACACCTATGGCAACGTTAGCGGCTTGCAACCAGCCCTCGACGCACACTGGGGACTTGACAAAACGCTCGAATACTACAGCCAGAAATTCAAACGCAACGGTTACGACGGCAAGGGCTCGCCAGTGGTGAATCTCATCAACCCACAATGTGGCATACCTCAAACATCAATGGCGATACTTAATCCCAATAGCGACAAGGCATTCATCAACATCGGCTTAGGATGTGAAATGATGATGGGCGACACTCCAGAAGAAGGCGTTGTACGTCTGAAACCATTGGTGGCACTGCAAGTGCTTGGCCACGAATTCACCCACCTGGTGAACCACAACTTCACCGAAAATCTTGAATGTATGGGCTTGGCTGAAAGTTTTGCCGACATCATGGGGCTCAACGTTTGCAAATATGTGACCGGCGAAACAATATGGTACTTTGGTGGCGACTATATGCCTGCAGAGCGTCCTATCATGCGCCGTTTCGATACACCTGCAACAATGAACATGGCAGAATGCTACGGCGACCAATTCTTTAACGAAGCAGAAGACCCCTACACCAAGAGCACCGTGCAAACTCACATGTACTACCTGCTCGTGGAAGGTGGACAAGGCGTCAACACCCTTGGCGAATCTTACGCCGTAACTCCTATGAGCCGCGACGACGCTGAAGCACTCGCCTACGAGGTGCTCACTTCTCACGACTTCTTCGATGTCACCTTCCCAATTTGCCGCAACTACTGGGTAGACGCAGCTCGCAACAAGTGGGGTGAAAACAGCCCACAATTAGCAAGCGTGAAGCAAGCATGGGCAGCAGTGGGCCTCGGAAAAGAGCCAACAGCCATCACCGATGTGAAAGCCAACGAAGCAATCGACGGAGCCATCTACAATGTGCTTGGTCAACGCGTAGCAAACCCACAACACGGCATCTTCATCCAGAACGGCAAAAAAATCATCAAATAACCAGCCGATTCCCCAAATCTCAAAACCATAAATCATTCGCCCGGAGCCCAACCCCTCCGGGCATTTTTTCATAGACAAAGGGCATCCCTTTGCCATACAAAACTTTACATCAAAGGGACTACATCAAAGGGACGGGTCTTCTATGTTGAAAACCAAATAAATTTGGCAATTTAATATTTATTT
>JAUNNJ010000132.1 GCA_030531495.1 Bacteroidales bacterium | reverse complement strand
CGCTTTGCAAGCAAAATCCCACTAAACCCTATAGGTTGCGGATTTGAGGTTTTATGCATCCAAAAAATGCCTTAGTGCTGATTTCTGGATCTCCAGAAATAGAAACCGACGATAATCTGTCACAAAATTCAAACGCATTGTCCCCGATGTATGTCACAGTTCTGGGGATTGAGCAGTGTGAAAAGTTGCCGGAAAGTCTTGCTCTGTCGCATATGCCGACGATTGTGTATTGGTTGCCATCAGGTCCTGTGACTTTTTCTGGGATGTGGAAAGGGTTTGTATTTGTCATGTCTGACTGTCTCTCTCTTTTTATTTTCACCTCTTCACAATTGACTGTTTTGAACACTATTCTTATTGGGCCTATCGTTTGTTCAAATTCAGAAATTGCCGCAGGCTTTTTCTGCTTTGTCACAATATTGGATGCGTCGATGACCGAGATAGCAAAAATACTGAGAAGTAAAATGGTTAGAATCTTTTTCATAATGTCTGATTTTATGATTGTTATGAGCCTTGTTGTCTGTAAATTCTAGCCTTACCGCCATTTGCGATTGGAAATGAATCTCCGAATTCTTTTCTACCAGTAATGTACACTTTTTCCAATGCGGTGCATTGTATGAATGCGTTTTTGTTTACTTGTGGCGAGCCTTTAATATATACAGTTTTTAGATTTGGGCAGTATTTAAATGCGTTTGGCCCGATGTATTCGACTGTTCTTGGTATGGTGATGGATGCGAATCCACCACTAAGTCTTGCATCATCGCCTATTGTGGTTACCTTATATTTTTTTCCATTTGGAGCTGTTATTTTTTCGGGAATGACAAAGCTTTCGGAGAATTGTGTGCTACTGTTTACAAAGCCCCAGATGATAATTTCGTAGTCATTGTTAATTAATAACCTGAGCTTTGTGTTGCCTATGTACTTTTCGAATTCTTGGGCACGTACCTGTGCTGCAGAAATTGCAATGAAGGCAAGGAGTAAAAATGTAAATACTTTTTTCATAATGTCTGATTTTATGATTGTTAAGAACCTTGTTGTCTGTAAATTCTAGCCTTTCGGCCATTCGCGATTGGGAATGTATCTCCAAGTTCGCGTCTTCCCACAATGCCCACTTTTTCCAATACTGTGCAGCGTATGAATGCGTTTTTGTTTACTACGGGCGAGCCATTAATCCATACCGTTTTAAGATTTGGGCAATCTTTGAAAGCGTTTGCGCCAATGTATTCAACTGTTTTAGGGATGTCAATGAATGTGAATCCACCGCTAATTTTTGCATCATCGCATATTCTGGTCACCTTATATTTATTTCCATTTGGTCCCGTTATTTTTTCTGGTATGTCTGCTCTAGTGTATAAATTTGCATCAGATATTGCGAAACCAGTGATATAAACTTCATTAGAATTGCGAACTACAAATCTGAACTTGATTTTACCAACATAGAGTTGGAAGTCCTCGGCACGTACCTGTGCTGCAGAAATTGCAATGAAGGCAAGGAGTAAAAATGTAAATACTTTTTTCATAATGCTTATTTTCTTACGAGCTTAACGTGTTTCTTTTTATACCAATGTTCGCTGGTGACTTCACAACTTGCTGGTATATATACTGTTTTTACTTTAGGGCAGTTTTCGAAAGGTTCGCCAGATATTGATTCAACCCCATTTTGAACAACAAGCTCACGAAGATCTGGACAGTCTTTGAATGAGTGCAGTTTTACTCTCCTAAATGAGCCGGGAACAATGATTTTTTCCACATTTTTAGCACCGACAATACCATAGTTTTCGAATCCTACAACTTGATATGTTTTGCCTTGGTATTTCACTTCTGATGGTATTTCCACCACTTTCGTGAAATTTTCACTTCTCACCTCGCTGGTGACGGTGACATGGTCCTTCCAAATTCTGTAGTGGAGTTCATTACCGTGATACTTGAAACCAAAAATAATGCCGTCCATGTTTTTTTGAGCTGTGGCGGCAAATGCCACGAGCGTCAATGTCATTAATAATAGAATTTTTTTCATCTTTTTTGTTTTAGGTCTAAAATTTGGTTATTGAGTAGTTTTTTGTGTACAAATATAGAGAGTTGGATGTTTGTTCTTTATTTCATCAGTATGTTTTTTACTATCAAAAAGTACAAATTGCCATTCGTTATTTTTTTAAATGACTATCAAAGTGTACAAAATATTAAAAAACAACACGTTATGCCTTGTTGATTTTTTTACATTCATTGTGAGAAATTATGTAACTTTGTAGCAAAGACTTTTGCGTTTTATGGTAAGGACTGTATTTAGTTTTACTCCTTTCGCTGTGTGCCTGTGGTGGTTTGTGACTTTTGCGATCAACTACCGCAAGGCCGACTTTGCGAAAAAGTCGCTCACATGGTATGTGCTTACTTGCACCGTGCTCTATTTTTGCCTTGCTTTGTTCTTTACAAGTGGGTTGCCTCAGGGGCTGGAATGCCTGTGGACACTTTGTTCACTTTCGGTTTATCCCCTTTATTATCTCTACATCTGTCGGTTGACAGCCACTTCCGTTCCCCGGTGGAAGTATTCGTTTTTCCTGCCCGGAGTGGCTATAGCATTTGCGAAGTTGCTGGTGCCGGGCGATTCTGCCGACATTGCCCGCCAAGTGGTGTTTGTGCCGCAGGTGCTGTTGGTTTGCTATTATGGTTACAAAAGACTTCATGCTTTCGACCATAAGCTTGCCGACGTTTATGTGGATATGGAGGGTCGTTCCACCTCGTCGATTAAAGCACTTTTAGTAGCCATTTTTATAACATCTTTCCTCGCGGCTGTGGCAAATATGCTCGGTCGGCGCTATTTCGGCCACGCCGACTGGCTACTTGTGGCTATTGCTACGGCATTTTCTGTGCTCCAGTATGCGCTCTGCTACATTGGCTATCATCGCCATTTCACGATAGAGCAATTCGAGGCCGATTCGCAAGATGTTCTCTCAGAAAGTGAATGTCTGAATGCTGAAGAGCTGGTCACAGAAGAATTGACCGATGAAGTGGGGCAAAAAGTGGAGGCGCTGATGAAGGAGCAAAAGCTCTATCTTGTGCCCAACCTGAAGATAGCAGATGTGGTGAAACGGAGCGGAGTGTGCCGCACTTATGTGTCGCACTACATCAATCAGAAAGGCAATAATTTCTCGGAATTTGTGAACAGGCAGCGTGTTGAGCATGCCAAGATTGTGTTTCGCCAAACGCCAACAGTGAAAATGGTGGTTGTGGCTGAGGAATCAGGTTTCACTTCTGAGGCATCATTTTATCGTAATTTCCGTAAATTCACTGGTCAGACGCCGAAGGAGTGGCTTAAGCGCCACACCAACCAGTGATTGTCGGAAAGAATCCATGGCTATTTTTTGAGATTTGTGAGAAGAGGAGGCAGTGTGGGCATGGCTCCATTTTGAGTGCACACATAGGCGGAAACCTCCACTCCTAATCGGTGGGCTTCTGCTATTGGCTTGCCTGATAGGATGGCTGCGCAAAATGCTCCCGTAAACGAGTCGCCCGCCCCGACGGTGTCGGCTACCTGCACTTTAGGCGTTGGGAGATACGATGCTTCGTTTGCGGTCAGCACAAACGAGCCGTTTACGCCACAAGTGAGAATCACTGTAGGAATGTTGTATTTGTCGATGAGCAGACTGATTGGGGATTTGATGTCGGCGAGGGTGAGAGGGCGGCTGATGGTGGGCAAAGGCACATTGCCAAGGTTGAGCATTGTGGCGAGGGTGCTGATTTCCTCGTCGTTGAGTTTGAGCACGTTGCATTGCATTAGCGATGCTTCCACCACTTCGCGTGAATACCAGTTTTGCCTCAAATTGATGTCGAACACCTTCAGCGCATCGGTGGGTGTGGCGTCGAGAAACTGCATGATGGAACTGCGGGAAACTTCGCTTCGTTGTGCAAGCGACCCAAAGCACACGCAGCAGGTGTTGTGGGCGATTTCTGCCATTGTGGGCGTGAATGGGATGTTGTCGTAGGCCAAGCCGAGGCAGATGTCATAGGTGGGGATTCCGTCGGCAGAAAGTGTCACCTGCACTGTGCCTGTGGGGTAGGCCACCTCCTCAAGGTGAAAATCAAGATGCTTTTCTGAAAGTAAGTGTTTCACTTCTGCGCCCAGTTCGTCGGCTCCAATTGCCGAAACGGCGATGCCGTGGAGTCCAAACTGTGAGGCATGAAAGGCAAAATTTGCTGGAGCGCCCCCCAACTGCTTCCCACTTGGAAGGCAGTCGAAAAGCACCTCGCCTAATCCTACAATATATTTGTGCTCGTTGTGTCTTTGCTCGTCCATGACAATGCTAATGTTTGAAGTGAAAGGGATTGGCTTCTGTCGCTAAAATACTTGTTGAGCGGCTGAACTTTAGGAGTGAATTGACTGAAAAAATGGCTAAAAAGTTACTATGTTTGCAGTCGCAAGCGACTGGGCGGAATA
>JAUNNJ010000032.1 GCA_030531495.1 Bacteroidales bacterium | reverse complement strand
ATTTATTCCGCCCAGTCGCTTGCGACTGCAAACATAGTAACTTTTGATGTAAATATTACTTTATTAATTGATTTACAAATAATTAGAACCAGTGATTTTTACCCATTTTTACACCCCCTATCCCATGTAAGCGCAAAAAACAGCACATATCATGCCTGAGTGAAGCATAATATAACCATTTGCCCCTAACGCTCTTTCTGGGTCCAATATGGCACAAGGGATTTATTGAATTAGAATCAATCAGCCTCTTAGCTGAGAATCATATTGATCAGGGCGGTGACGTCTGACACATCAACGGCACCGTTGCCATCGATGTCGCACACTTGGTCGCTATATACGGCATTGCCGAGAACCTTGTTGATCAAGCAAGTGACATCGGTCACATTCACATCTCCGTCTTCATCGATGTCGCCAACAAGCACTGAAGGCTTTTCACCTTGAGTAAAGTGGTAGACTACAGCTGCAGCTGGAACGGCAAACTTCACATCACATTCACGATATTTCACGCCCGCTGGCAGTGCTGCAGCTGTGGCTTCCACCCTCACCTCGTTGGCGAATTCGCCGCTCTCGTCGAGCACATCGGTCAACTTGAGCGAAAGCCATTCTGGCACTTCTTGAGCATCGGCAGTGAGCACGGTCCATTGCTGGCTGCGCTTGGATGAGAACACGCTGATATAGTCGTAGGTTTGGTCGTCGGCAGTTTCCACAAGTTTACCTCCTGCAGCTGGGAAACTGTATGCTCCCGTTTCGAAGGAGTGGTTCCATTGCATCATTGGCCATTCTATGTCGAGAAACACCGACGGTGCGCTACAGCCGAGTTTGAGTGTAAAGAACTGGTCGAGCCCGATGCACAATGATGGGTTGCCAATGGAATCCATCTGCACCATATAGCCGTGCTGGCCATAGCCTTCGTCGACACAGTCGCCCGAAACACACATCGTAAAGCCTGAGGCTGCTGCATTTTCATAGCCATAGGTCACGACTGCGATTTCCTGGTCGATGCTTGCCACCACCTCATTTCCCACAGTGTCGGCTGCCGCATACAGTGGCATATCGATGAAGCCTCGGGTCGGCGCATCGGCAGAAAGTACCCCTTTTGCAGAGTAGAGCTCTTCTCCGAAAACCAGATTGTCGGTCGAATCTTTAGTCACTGCGTAAATCTTTGCATAAACGGGAGTTTCACCATACACCGAGCTGCACTCGTAATACACATGAAGACCACGAAGCGCATAAGCATAGGCGGGCTTTTCTACATAAAGCGCCATGGCGTTCCACCCACTGCTGTTTTTGCCAAACCATTGGCCATCGTCTTCGCCTTCAGCAGGTTCGGCACCCAGAAACGACAAGAATCCCGCACCGGCAAAAGATGGATTCTGCTCGCGCGCGCCTGCCGACCAAAACTTTGGAGAAAAATACACATCGTTGATTTCTGCCCAATACGCACGAGGGTCGGCACTGAAGATGGTGGAGCCCATGAATGGAACGGGGTCCATCGTCATAAAGTCCATGATGATGTTGGCATACAATTGGTAAGTGTCGGTCTTGCCGGAAGCATTGACGGCGGTGATTTTCGGTGCCATCATCGTCGAAGGACCAAACACGGTGGTGAGGTTTTCGTCGGTAGATGTAGTGGTTTCCCACTTGTTTATCCCCATATTGTATCGTTCATACTCCCATGTGTGCGAATCGGCACCTGTCGTGGCGTTCGTCCAACTCAATTCGCGCCAGCATGGCAGCATCAATGTGGGGCTGTACATGGCTCCGCCTGCCGAAGATATCGAGCAATACATCGACCCTGCAGGACGATTGTACCATGCCTTGAAAACTACGGTTGAATCCGATTTTGTAGATATTTTTCGCTGATGCGGAGCTGCCATTTTAGCTTTAACTGCGAGAGCCGACATAGGTGCCATTTTTCCCTCTATCGCTCTGCTTTGATATGTGGCAAGCGCCTTGGTCTGTGCCGATGTTGCAACCCACAGAGATACGGCAGCAAGTAACAGTAAACCCTTCTTCATTATAGAAATAGTTAAATAATTGGTATAGTAACGTGGTTGATTGTCGAGGTTTTCGTCAGGACCGAATCCTTCAGATAATGCAAATTTAATGAAAAAGTTTGACAATCGCACTTTTTCACGTGCAAAACTGAACCGTTGAAAAAAAAAACTATAGGGTTAACCCTGAAAAACGGCAGGCACTTTCTGGAGACAAAAAAAGATGGGGCTGACTTCAACAGCCATCCCCATCCAGAAAAAATATGTTAAGAAACTGCTAATGTTTCTTTGGAGAAGCAATCTCCCATGAGGAGGATTACTTATTTTGTTTTGCTATCGGCATGCGAATGCGCGAGAACTAAAGAGATACAATTCGCAGCCTTTAGACTTTGACTTTCTGATTATTCACCAGCAAGAATGAGGTTGATAAGCGCTGTAACGTCAGAAACATTAACAACACCGTCTTTGTTGATGTCGCAAACTTCGTCGCTGTAATCAGCTTCACCAAGAATCTTGTTAACGAGGCAAGTAACGTCAGATACGTTAACTACACCGTCTTCGTTGATATCACCAGTGATGAATGCAGGCTTTTCACCTTGAGTGAACAAATAATCAATGTGAGCACCTGGATAACCAAACGAAACAGTTGCTTCGCGATATGCAACACCTTCTGGAAGAGGTTGAGCACTTACAGTTGCGTTTACCTCACCATAGAATTCGCCTTCTTCATATTCGTCTTCGAGCTGAATGTCAAGCCATTCAGGAACATCTTCGCCTTCACAGCTCAGCATCCACTCTTCACTCATCATTGTGCCATAGAAAGAGATAAATGGCACTTCTGTTGTTCCAAATTTCTTAACAAGATTTCCGCCTTCAACAGGGAATTGGTATTTACCATCTTCTACATTATAGTTAAACACGAGGAATGGTTTAGTTTGAGAAATAAAGATTGGGAAACCAGCCTTCATCTGAAGAGGACCTGAGAAGAAACCATTCAAGCCACGGAACAATGACACGTTGCTTTCAGGAACATCAAAGCCAAGGAATGCCAATTCACCCTTGCCTTCATCTTCTTCATCAGAAGTTGACATCAAAGAGAATGTGTCCCATACAGATTCATCGTCGTAACCGGAAACTACAACAAGGATTGGGAAATCGATTTCAGGGGTAACTTCAAATTCAATGCCATCTTCTTCTTCAACAAGAACACAAGTGGTAAGACCTGCATTATCGCCAGTGTTTTTAGCATCAAAGTGGAGCTTACCAGTTGCAACAACTTCGAAAACATCCTTGTCTACTTCAACTTCAACAAATGTTTCTTGATAAGGATACATCTGTGGCAAACGATAAACGGTAACATCGAGGTCAGCCTCTTCGACACCTTCAGCGAGGTCGGCATAAGCGGGATTGATTGATACATGAGTGAGAAGATAAGGAGTGGTTGGCTTTTCAAACGCAGAAGCAATTTTGGTATATCCTTTGTGGTTTTTGCCAAACCAGTAATCATTGTCGGCGCCACCAGAAACACCATAAATATTCCAGCCATATTGTTCTGTTTGTGTACGGTCTGAACTACCATAGAAGTGAGAGCTTGAGCACCATGCAGTAGAAAGATTTGCACTAAGATACTTATTAGAAGTTTCTCCTGAGACACAGAGAGCGGGAGTTCCTGCTTCTGCTTGCTTACCATGCAAAAGTTGGAAAGTAGCACCTCTTGCAGTCAAACTTGGAGCGTCAAACCAGTATTTTGATTCGTAAGTAAGTTCAGCACCTTCAAAAGAAAAGGTTTGGCTTTCAACGTCAGTACGATCTGCATTAAGGTCGGAAACTTCATACGCCCAAGTACCAGACTCTCCAGATGCATTTTTCCAAGTATATTCTGTAAATGGCTTGTGATGCATCACATGGAAAGAATAACCAATGCCCTGGATGTCGTGCCTGTTGTAGAACACACCATCAGGACGATAATAGCGAGTACTACCAGTGATTGTACTTGGCTTAACTGCCTTCTTTGCAATACGTTCACCTGGAACTGCTTGTGCAGCCACAACTTTACGAATAGCGCCAAGTTCCATCTTTACAGGCTTTTCTGAAATAGGAGTGATCTGGCGTGCTTGTTTTGCGCGCGAAACTAATTGCGCATTTGCACTGGCGAGTGTTAATGCAGCAACAGCTAAAAGTAAACTCTTTTTCATAATTGAATAAGTTTAATTAATTAATAATTAGTTTATAATCTCTTGTTTTTGTTTTTTCAAGATTTATGGTTCCCCTCGTGGGGCTGTGTCATAACACGAAATTGAGTTGTTTTTGTAGGGACGCTCAGCTTGAGCGTCCGCCATACTACATTGATAAACAACGAATTCTCCACACGGGCACTCAAGCCGAGTGCCCCTACAGGACCATAATTATCAATTATGACACAGCCTCCAAAGAGACCATTTTTATTGCTAAGCATTCAACCAGACTATTGTAGGGGTGTGAATGCTTTAAAGACATTATTGTACATCCACTACAAAATATCCATTATTACCAGCGTCCCATTTCATAGTTATAGGCGCCAAGCGTGAACTGCTGGTAGGCGTGAAAGTTGATTCTTGCAACTTGTCGATGAAATCAGCAATAGTGGTGTAGGTCTTCTTAAAACTTGCACCATTACTATTAGATGTGCCATCAAAAACCATGTTAAACGATTCCTTTCCGTTCAATGTCACGTGGTAATAGTACAACAAATCCACGGTAGATCCACTCTTTGTTCTAAACTTGAGTAACAATTCATACTTCTGTGGATCTGATTTATCAGCAGCTGTAAGGAATTGCACATTACGAAGAGTGTAGTTCTTTGCTTTTGTTTGAGCAACGAAAGCATCGTAAGCAGCCTTAAGTTCGCCCATCATCTCAGTGCCAACTTGCCACTTAAGTTGCTTATCGGTGGCCACCGCATTAAGGGCATCAGCAGTGATAGTAGTCTTTCCATCATCAGAGCAAAGGAGTGAACCGTCTTTTTGGCGAATGAAGTGTTGGATGGTGTAGTCGTTGCCATCAATAGAGTCGCGGAGCGTGAGAGGCTTACCGAGGGTGAAACCATCATGGGTGATGATAGCGTTGCGGCCCACCCATTCGGTGATGTAGTCGCCGGTTTCGGGATAGAACTTAGGAAGTTGGGTAGCACCATCGAGTACCACGTGGCGGTAACCGCCAGGGAGGTTAACGTACACTGTAGGAATTTTTGCATTAAAGAAAGAGTCAGCGAGAGCCACCACTTCATTCATATACACTTCGTCGTCGACGTCGGCTGCAACGCGAGTCATGATAATGTCAGCTCCGTTTTTCTTACCTTCTAAATAGAGCGTGTCGCCACTATACTTCATGAGATCGAATTCGTAGTCACCATCGTGTCCGTAGCCTTGCTCGTCGCGTTCTGTATCTGGAATGTCTTCAGGCGATGCGAATAGATGAAATATGGAGTTGTAAGTGTTGAACGAAAGCACTGGTCCATTATCGGAGAGGATAGTCCACATAGATGTTTCGGAACCATATTTCGACCCCCTTGCATCAGGAGAAGTAATCATATTGATGTATTTGTTGTGGCCAGAAATAGTCACTGAGCCATCCTTGCGGAAGGTAAACAGGTAGATGTAACCTGGTTCTTCTTCTGTGGTATAGTATTCCATTTGCCACTTGCCGCCCTTGTCAACGAGGATATCGTTGTACATCTTGCGAGCTTCTTCGGTGCGCTGAGCAGCGCTGTGTTCGAAGATATCGGCTTCTTCATGATTACAAGATGCCAGACCTACGCTCATCAACAAAGCAGCGAAAGCTGAAAATTTATATAATTTCTTCATCTTTTTCGATTGATTTTTTTAAGATAATTACTTCATGTTTTCAATTTGCTTGCGGAGTTGTTCGATATTGTAGCTAACCTGGCGCTTCTGTACTTCGGCACGAAGCTTGTCGAGGTCAACGCCGAATGCGTCGCGCAACCATTCACGTGCAATTTGAATCTTTTCGTCAAGAGCTGCAACACCGTCGATGCCGTCCTTGTCTTCTACAGGATACACTTGAATAGGTATCGGTATAGTACGTCCATTTTTGAGCAATCTGCCTGACGAGTCCGTTTCGCGTCCCTTGGCGTCGTGATATTTACCAGTAGCTTCATCCTTTGTGATAGGTGCTGTGCCTTGATAATAGGCTCCGCTCTGATACTTGTTGAAATAAGCTTTAAAGGTGTTGCCGTCAGGATCGGTAAACTCATAGATTACATTGTCGTCGCTGAAATGCTTCTTCTTGCCTTCGTCAACCTGATTGTTTTCGTAGTAGTAGTAGCAGTAGTATACAGCATTAGGGTCGTCGCCATCAGGCGATTCCCATCCGCGACCTGCGAGTTCGTACATGCGTTCCCATTGTTTGTCTGTCTTCACGATGAAGTTTGCAATGGTTTCAGCAAAGTCTTCACGGAATGCAGAGCTTGCATAAGGAGTGGTGAAGCCCATAGAGAGCACCACGCCTTCCTGGCGGTCTTGCCAGTTGCTACCATCATACTTACCAATAGAGATAGTGTTGAACTTAGCAGGGTAAGTTTTGGTTTGGTGCAAGATGTGTGCAAACTCGTGGTGCATAGTCTTGAAGTAGAATTCATTGAGTTGGTCGAAGCTGTTCACATCAAGTTCGTTCACACGGAACAAAGAAACCTTGATACCGCCTTCAGCCAAACCGAGAATCATTGTACCGCTTGATGGGTTGTAAGCAGGCGAGCCAATGAGGTGAATAATACGAGGACCATAGGTCTTCAAGAAGTCGGGATTAACAACATCCTTGTAAACATCAAACCAGAGTTCCTTAGCCAAAAGCGCCAAGTCTTGCGCCTTTTGATAGTTGGCTGGCACGAGGTTGTAGTTCATATCCGTACCCACGTCCTGCATCTTGTAACGGAAGTCCAAGTTATATACATCGAGGTAGTTTTCTTTCAACCACTTGTCGAACTTGTAGGTAAACAAGTTTGGATCAACCTCCTCTGAAACATCAGGGAAGATTGTGTCGGTGAATTTGTCGTTGTCGCTACAAGATGTGAAGCCCATAGCTGCAGCCGACATCATCACAATTGCTGATATATATTTATTAATTAATTTCATTGTCGTATTCGCTTAAATCATTTAACAAGTACGTAAGTGCCAGCAGCTTCTACTGTTGACTCATCCTTTTCATTCTCTTCACGAGTGTTGCGATCAAAACCTGCAGAAATTACTTCGCTTGGAATCTGCATAGCGCAACGTGGGTCAAGAGTCTTCAAAGTGTAAGGTGTGTTGAAGCGTCCGAAGTAGTGAGTGATTTCAATACCGAGGCGCTTGATGTCGAAGAAACGCATACCGTTGTGCACGGTTTCGATACGACGGAAATGCTGGATACATTGCATGTAAGGAAGTTTGTCTTCAGTAAGTGAATATTCCGAAGATGGGCAAACCTTGTCGATGTAAATAGGCTTAACGATGCCGAATCCGCCATCTTTTTCTGGGTATTTAGAATCGCCTGGATTCCTTGAATAGAACTTCTCGATGAGATCACGATTCATTTCCTTAAAGTTGTAGCTTTCGCCAGCACCGAGTTGACGACGGGCATAATCCCAAATTTCGAGGTCATCAACGCAACCATTAATGTCGCCAAGGAAGAGCTTAGCTTCAGCACGACAGAGGAGAGTTTCTTCTGTCCAGAATTCCATACGCACTACGTGAGCATAACCGATACCGGCAATTTTGTCGATGTACTCAAATTGCTCGGAACTGATACCGCCGAAGTAAGAACCATATTCAGCTTGTCCAGCTGTACCACAAAGACCATTGAAACATGGGTGCATTGAGAAAGTTTCTTTAGTCTTGGAGTCGATCCACTTGATATTTTCCCATGTTGGGCCAGGGCCTTGAATGGTTGAGCGACGTGCGTCGCGGTTGGTGGTGAAGCGGTAGCCGTGTGTACGACGAGACGAGGTAGAGAGTGTAGAGATGTCCATAAACACATTCTTACGGCTCATGCTGGTGTAGTAACGACTGATGTCGCTGATGTAGTACATTGAACCACGGTTAGCCCAAATGTCGCTGAGCATGGTGCGAGGGTCACTACCGTTGAATGCTGCGTCGGCATATTGGAGCGCTTCTTTATACTTACGGGTGAAAGTGTAGAAACGTGCAGCGTAAGCATTGGCAGCAGCCTTGTTGAAGTGATACTTAGGCACGTCATAGTAGCTGTCGTCTACGAGCTTCAAACCGAGTTTGAGGTCCTTTTCGATGAGTTCGTAGGTTTCAGCCAAGTTAAGGCGTTCGTAGTGAGGCTTCACTGAAGTTTCAGGAGCTGTCACATAAGGCAGACCTTGATATCCCTTGCTCAATTCTGGACCACGGTATGGCATACAGAACACTTGAGCGAGCAAGAAGTGGTGATATGAGCGAATCAAGTATGCTTCACCGAGCACTGCTTGAAGCTTCTTGTATTCTTCACCAGTGAGGTTGCCTTTTTCATGCATTTCAAGACCGCGTTCGAGCACTGCGTTAGCACAAGCGATTGCGTGGTAGCATCCCTCCCAGATACCAGATGGAGTGTCGGAACCCATACCCATATCCACATCTTCAAACTTGAACGATTGTTCGTCGGTTGGAGCATAAGAAGGAAGGTTGAAACGAACACCTTCAGGGTCTGGAGCATTGTTGTCGATCACATTGTCGGTTGAAAGTTCGCAAGGTGTCGAATAGTTGTATTCGGTGTAGCCATTGTTGAGCAACTCACGCAACTGCTCCACAGTTTCGAGTTCCACGCGGGTGTCGGGCACCTTGTCGAGGAAGTCTTTACATGATGAGAGCGACATGAGAGCCACACCTGCAGCAGTAATTGCTATATATTTAAACTTCATAATTAAATTCTAATTTAATGTGTTCCTAAATGTGATTAAAGACCAAATCTTACAGTGAGTGTGAATTGACGTGGGTTTGGAGAAGCCACACCACCACTGTTGTAGAATTCAGGATCCTGACCATTGAGCTTCTTGTCGGCGTAGAGCAAACCAATGTTGGTTGCAGCCACCTTCACAGATGCGTTGTTGAGGCGAACAGCCTTGAGAACGGTCTTAGGAAGATCGTAGGTCAATGAGATTTCTTTCAAACGGATGAAACCACCATCAGCCACGCGTGCAGTACTGTAGTTGTAAGCGTTGTAAGAACGGCTCAAGTAAGTGTCGGCATAGTACTGACGACGTGAAGCGATTACAGGAACTGTAGTGAAGGCTTCGTCACCTGGCATAACCCAACGGTTCTTGAATTCCTTAGGCATTGCAGTAAGGTCGCTGTAAGCCACAGAGAAGTCTGGGCTGAGGCGGAGCTTATTGCCGAATGAGTAAGTGCAGAACACATTCAAGTGGATACCCTTCCATGAGAAGCTGTTGTTCAAACCACCAGTGATAGTTGGGTCGACTGGACCTTCATACTTGAGGTTCTTGGTAAGGAGAGTTGCATCGAATTCCTGGAAGTTGATGTCGCTGGTAGTAACTTCGCCAGTGGTTTCACTAATCACTTGTGAAATACCGTGTGAGTTCAAACCTACAAATTGATAAGAGAAGAGTGAACGCACTGGGTAACCTTCAAGTGCAAAACCAGTACCTTGAATCAAGTCGATTGCACGTGAACGAGACACGAGTTTGGTAATCTTGTTCTTTGCGTAAGCGAAGGTGATGTCGGTGCTCCAGTTGAAGCCATCAGCAGCAGCCGATTTGATGTTGTGAGTGGTGAGTGTGAATTCCACACCGTGTGATGCCATCTCAGCAACGTTGGCATATTTCATTGTCTGACCACCTACACCTTCAGTGTAAACACGGCCGATGAGGTCGAAGTTGTTACGCTTGTACCAGTCGAACACGAAGTTGATGCGGTTGTTCAAGAAACCGAGGTCAACACCGAAGTCGATTTCGTGCTTCTTTTCATAAGTAAGTTCGCTGTTGGCAAGACCTTCGAGTGAAAGACCGATTTCTTGACCAGCAGGTTCTTGGTTCCAAATACGGTTTGGATAGTAGAGTGCTTCAGCATTTGCCAAAGAGGTTGGACCACTTTCTGCGGTAAGTGAGTAAGAACCACGAACCTTAGCATAAGTGAATGCACCGCTCTTGAAGAATGGAGCGTTCATGAAGAACTCTTCTTGGTGAGCGTTCCAAGCGCCAGACACGTTCCAAGTAGGCAACCAGCGGCTTTGCTTGGTCTTACCCATTTGGTTAGAACCTTCGTAACGGAGCGTACCGGTGAGCACGTAGCGCATCTTGTAGCTGTAGTTTGCTGTACCGAAGTAAGCGAGGTTACGACGATATGAGCGAGATTCGCTGAAGTATGCGCCGTTTTCTTCAACCATTTGCTTGAAGTATTCCGACTTGAGGAATGGAATGTTACCATTGGCGTAAACGATACCAATACCGTCGAACGATTGAGAGTGACGGTCAACGCGGCTTGCCTCCATACCTGCCATCATATTAATAATGTGGTCGCGGCCAAAGTTACCGTTCCAGTTAGCAGTGCCACGGAACACGTATTGAGAAACGTCGTACTTGTTGTGGAACAAGAAACCACCCTTAGGAAGAACTGTTTCAGGAAGCGCATTTTCTACATCAGGATTGGTGTAGAGGTAAGTGTTACCTGAGCGGATGAGCGCATCTTCTGGGTCGATACCGGCACGGTATGCACGAGCTTGGTTACTGTTTTCAGTAACGAAGTGGTTTTGTTCAGAGTTGCTATAGCGATAGTAACCAATCATGTTCAATTCCACAGTGTGGTTTTGGTTCATGATAGGCTTGATGTTCACTTCACCTTGGAACTTCAAGTCGGTAACTGCCAAGTCGATGTAGTTTTCTTGGAGTTCGTTGAAGATGTTGAAGTCGGTGTAGTTACGACGATATGAAATGTTAGGGTCGAGTGTACGAGAAGTGTTCATCGCGTAGCTAAATGGGTTGATATCGAATGAACGACTTACAGCACCATTCACAACGTCGGTTTGTTGGCTGATAGTACCTGGAGCTTTTTGCTTACGGTAGCTGTCAGAGGTGAGCAACTTCACGCGTACGCGGCTTGAGAGGTTGTAGAGTGCGTTAGCATTGAAAGTGTAACGTTCAACGCTTGAGCTCTTATACCATCCTGGGTCGGTCATTACAGATGCTGAAGTATAGAACGAACCCTTGTCGGTACCGCCAGAGATGCTCACGGCGTGGTTTTGCATCACGTTGTTGTTGAAGAGCAAGTCAAACCAGTTGGTGTTGCGGAATTCAGCTTCACGCAAGTAAGCGTTCTTGGCTTGAGAAGTGTTAGCGAGTTCGAAGTGACCTTCGCCAGTGATAGGATCCACGATGTAGTTGTCGAGCATGTTGTACATACGACCGTAAACACCAGTGCGGCTACCGCTTGCCAATGATGCAAACTCGAGCCAACCCTTTTGTTCCATTTCCTTGTAGATACCCATCTGTTCTTGAGAGTTACAGATGTTGTAGTCGCGGTAACTTGGTTTCAGACGATAGGTGAATTCACCAGTATAATTAATAGATGTGTGACCTGTGCGACCAGTCTTGGTAGTAACGACAATCACACCAGCCATTGCCTTTGCACCATAGATTGATGTTGCAGAACCGTCCTTCAAGATTTGGAAGCTTTCGATATCGTCGGCGTTCAAACCTGCGATTGCAGAAGAAATCAGGGTAACTGCGTCACCAGATGAAAGGTCGTCGGCAGAAAGTTCAACGTTGTCGGCAAGTTCTACACCGTCCACAATCCAGAGAGGCTTAGAGCTACCGTAGATTGAGGTAGCACCACGCACGCGAATCTTAGGAGCAGTACCGAATGTACCCGACACGTTAGATACTTGCACACCAGAAACCTTACCTTCCAAACCGCGGCTGATATCAGCCACACCAGAAAGCTTGGTCTTGTCGGCGTCGATCTTAGCGGTCGCACCAGTAAACATACGCGAGTCAACCTTGGCCATACCTGTCACAACGACGTCGCCCAAAACTTGACCGCTTACTTTCAAAGCAATTTTCATAACTCCGCTCTTTACTGTCACCTCTTGCTTTTCGTAGCCTACATAAGTAACTACAATTTGCGTTTTGTTGTTAGGTACAGTGAGCGTAAACTTACCATCGATATCGGTAGCCACACCATTAGAAGGCTTGCCCTTCTGGGTTACAGAAGCACCGATTACAGGCTCGCCGGATTCATCATACACAACACCAGTAACCTTGACTTGAGCAGCCATGGCCAAAGTTGATGCAGCGAAAACGAAGAGCAATAGTAACTTTCTAAAACTCATAAGCACTGATAAATTTTAATTATTATATTACATTTATTAAGTTCAAACAAACCATTTGTCATTCAACCCTTTAGCTAACAAATATGTGATAAACACCACTCCACACCCCTAAAAAAGAGTGTGAATGGTTCCACATTGATACTAATTTTTAGCTATAAAGCGTTTCTTAACAATTATATTATTTTCAATTTGCAAAGAAAACGATTTTTTTTCAAATATGCTAATTTTATTAGCGAAAAATACCCATTTTCTTAAAAAAAGGCACCAGAGAGCATACATTTGCTAACACTTACCCACTTTTTGCCACATTTTACATCCAATACGTTTTCGCTCGATTCTGTGGATTTTTGCCATTTTTTCCATTAAAAATCGTAAGTTTATACACAAATCGGGCAGCGCTCCCACAAAATCCGACCCGAGATGTAGCAAAATGACATTTCCCACCTTCATCATCCAACATGAGACGGCGATGATGGCAATTTATAATAATTTTAAGGAATTTTGATTTGAAGAATCCGGTTAAAGATTGTAATTTTGCATTGATTTTATCACATATATTATATATAAGTAATAGATGGAAGTAGTTTACGAAGACAACCACTTGATTATCGTGAATAAAGCCTGCGGCGAAATTGTGCAGGGCGACCGCACCGGCGACGAACCGCTGGTGGAAACTCTGAAGCGATGGATCAAGGAAAAATACAACAAGCCCGGCAATGTGTTCTGCGGCGTGACCCACCGCATCGACCGCCCTACCAGCGGCCTCGTGGTGTTTGCCCGCACAAGCAAAGGGCTTTCGCGCATGAACGAACTGTTTCGCAAAGGCGATGTGCACAAAACCTATTGGGCCATCGTGAAAAACCGCCCACCCAAGCAGTCCGACACGCTGACAAGCTACCTGGTGTCGCACGAGAAGGGCAACCGCACCGAAGTGTTTCGCACCCCACGCGAAGGAGCGCAAAAGGCGGTGATGAACTACCGCGTGATAGCCGAAGGCGAACGATACTATCTGCTGGAGGTGGATTTGCTCACCGGACGCAAGCACCAGATTCGCGCCCAGCTCAGCAGCATCGGCTGCCCCATTAAGGGCGATTTGAAATACGGAGCACAGCGCAGCAATGTGGGTGGAGGCATCTCGCTCCAGAGTCACCGCATCTGCTTTGAGCACCCCGTGAGCCACATCCAGGTGGATGTCACGGCTCCCGTACCCAACGAGCCACTGTGGCGAGCACTCGCAGCACAAGTGGAAGAAAAGTGAGATTAGAAGCTGGTTTCTTCACTTCTTCCGAAAAATTTTGTATATTTGCAACTACGATACTTTTAAATACTATATTATAACAACTGAATTATGGCAAACCCTGAGTTTAAGTATGCTCCCATGTTCCAATTGGGACCAGACAAAACCGAATACCGCCTGCTCTCCAAAGAAGGAGTTAGCGTAGGCGATTTCGAAGGTAAAGAAATTCTCAAAGTCACTCCTGAGGCACTCACACTTCTTGCTCAAGAAGCTTTCCACGATGTGGAATTCAAGCTCCGCCGCGAACACAACCTGCAAGTGGCAGCTATCCTCAACGACCCAGAAGCTTCTGAAAACGACAAATATGTGGCGCTTCAATTCCTCCGCAATGCCGAAACAGCAGTGAAAGGCGTGCTTCCTTTCTGCCAAGACACCGGCACAGCTATTATCCACGGCGAAAAAGGTCAACAAGTGTGGACCGGTTTCGAAGATGAAGAAGCTCTCTCTCTCGGTGTGTACAACACATTCACCCAAGACAACCTGCGCTATTCACAAAACGCGCCTCTCAACATGTACGACGAGGTGAACACCAAGTGCAACTTGCCAGCACAAATCGACATCGAAGCAGTGGAAGGCGCTGAATATCGATTCGTGATGGTGGCTAAGGGTGGTGGTTCTGCCAACAAGACCTACTTCTACCCTATGACCAAGGCCACTATTCAAAACGAAGGTACGCTCCTCCCATTCCTCGTTGAGAAAATGAAGACTTTGGGCACAGCTGCTTGTCCTCCTTACCACATCGCTTTCGTGATTGGTGGCACCAGCGCTGAAAAGAACTTGCTCACTGTGAAGCTCGCTTCTATCAAATACTACGACGAACTCCCAACCACTGGCGACGAAACTGGCCGCGCATTCCGCGACATCGACCTTGAAGAAAAGCTCCTCAAGGAAGCTCACAAGATTGGTATGGGTGCTCAATTCGGTGGTAAGCACCTCGCTCACGATATCCGCGTGATTCGTTTGCCTCGCCACGGCGCTTCTTGCCCAATCGGTATGGGCGTGAGCTGCTCTGCCGACCGCAACATCAAGGCGAAAATCAACAAGGACGGTATCTGGATTGAAAAGATGGACGAAAATCCAACAGAACTCATTCCTGAAGAACTCCGCAACCCAGGTGAAGGTACCAATGGTGTGGAAATCGACCTCGACAAGGGTATCGATGCCGTACGCGCCGAACTCACCAAATATCCTGTTAGCACTCGCGTTAGCCTTAAGGGTACTATCATCGTGGCTCGCGACATCGCTCACGCTAAGCTTAAAGCTCGCCTCGACGCTGGCGAAGGTATGCCTCAATACTTCAAGGATCACCCAATTCTTTACGCTGGTCCTGCAAAGACTCCAGAAGGCTATCCTTGTGGCTCTATGGGCCCAACCACTGCCAACCGCATGGACCCATACGTTGACGAATTCCAAGACAATGGCGCATCACTCGTGATGATTGCAAAGGGTAACCGTGGCCAAGAAGTGACCGACGCTTGCCAAAAGCATGGTGGTTTCTACCTCGGCACTATCGGTGGTGTGGCTGCAGTGCTTTCACAAAGCAGCATCAAGAGCATCGAATGCGTGGAATATCCAGAACTCGGTATGGAAGCTATCTGGAAAATCACTGTTGAAGACTTCCCTGCATTCATCCTCGTGGACGATAAGGGCAACGACTTCTTCAAGGAAATCGCTAAGAAAGGCTGTGCTTGCGGTAAATAATCCGTAGTGCATCCTGTCACCCGCATAATGAGGGCTGTGTCAATCCATGCGGCACAGCCCTTTTTTCGTCTACAAGTCTACGAGTCTACAGGTCTACGAGGTTTCGAGGGGAAAATGAGGGATTTTATGGGGAAAGCACAATATCTGCGGCGCCCAAATCGTTATTATTCAAAATCAAACATCAGGAAAAAATACATTATGAAACGAACAGCAATCTTTTCTATCGCTATCTTAATGGGCGTGCTATCAGCCTACGCTTTCAGCTTCAATAGATATCCCGACATCTATATTGACGACAATCAATACTATATCACCAGCGACACTACAGTGGGCATCGTTGGCGGACATCACTATGGCGAAGCTGGCACATATTTTATTGAGGGCGACTTCATTGTGCCCGAAAAGATTACACATGAAGGTAAAACCTACGCCGTGACCACACTATTAGGACTCATTGGAGATTTCAGCAAAATATACTTGCCTAATACCATCAAAAGAATAGATGACCAAATCACTATTGTTGACTATGAACAAGACTGGCAAAAAGACAGCCATTACTACAGTAGGCCTTTTGTGGTGCCAGCAAGTGTCGACACGCTCAGTTGCTGGTCTGATAAGATTGAAACCCTGTTTATGATGGGCCCACCACCTTTGCTGATTGACGTCTACTTTGGATGGCGACTCCAGAAAGTGGGCGTGGCTCCCGCATACTACGAAGCATACAAAGCCAATGACCAATGGAAGGACTACCCTATCGTGAAATTAGGCGACCTCAATGGCGACAACGAGGTGAACACATCCGATATCTCAAGATTGATCGACATATTGATTGCCACCAACTCCAATTACTTCCAGAATAACGACATCAACGGCGACGGTGTGCAAAATGTGAGCGATATCACT
The DNA here is from genome assembly GCA_030531495.1 of Bacteroidales bacterium. Taxonomy (GTDB): domain Bacteria; phylum Bacteroidota; class Bacteroidia; order Bacteroidales; family Muribaculaceae; genus Sodaliphilus. The sequence continues at coordinate 9,758 of JAUNNJ010000032.1, read as the reverse complement.
ACAATTATCAATCTCATTTTACAAAACCAATAACATCGGCAAACTCCATTGGTATTTAGAAAACTGATGAGATTTGCGGCTTTTATGTAAATTTATGTTAAAACATTGCTTTAAAACATACTTTTCCACGCAAATATTTTGTCAGTATAAAAAATAGCAGTACTTTTGCAACGCAAATCGCGGGATGGAGCAGTGGTAGCTCGTTGGGCTCATAACCCAAAGGTCGGTGGTTCGAGTCCGCCTCCCGCCACCAAGATGAAGACTGAACAGCAATGTTCGGTCTTTTTTTTTATCGCCCCCCATCCTTCCGTCACCCAAAATACAGGGGCCTCTCCTGGAACCTTGTTGAATTGAATAAAGAATAAGTTTATTTCACAATTGACTCTGCAAAAGGAAAGTCACATTCGAATCGGTTGCTGTCAATGACTGCAGCCAATACCCGACAGAAACTTTCTTCATCATGCTCTTTTGCATCTTTCACAACAGAATGCACTGTTCCTCCTACACTGAACGCCTCAATCAGCTCACTGACTTCAAAAGCCATACGTATAGCACGAAATATTTGCTCATCCTTCATAATGTAAAGGCAAGGGTCGTACGGGTGAGAAGATAATTTATATGAACATCCGCGATATTCAAAATACAATTCGTCTTGCTCGATTTTCAGTTTCATAACCATTACGTATTTTGGTTGACAATGCAAAATTAAATTAATTTCGGCGTCATACAAAACAAAAAGACTGCTCAGCCGAAATTTTGCGGGATTTGTTTTTTTGTTCAATTAGATTAATTCTTCGCAAGCGAAGCGGCAAGCCGATGACGTTAAATTCGCTGATCCGCAAATACGGATCAGCGGAAATTTAGTGGGGAATAGTTGCCACCTGTTGATTACATTTCTCACAAACACTGTGACAAAAAGTGCCTTCGGCTACAAAAAAATGGAGGTTGAAATACGAAGATGTTTTGTAGGGACGCTTGGCTCAAGCGTCCGTTTCACATATAGTTGGTATTCAATGCGTTAAACATCAAACGCTCAAGCCGAGCGTCCCTACAACAATGTGTGGGGAACTTTTTGAATACTGCTTTACAAAAAAGTAGTTATTTCTATTTCCCGCACCCATTTTACCGTTCAAGCATGCATGTTCGATTTTAAACTGTTCGTCTATCGTGGACGTAAATTTGCACTATCCCCACCTTTTCTCTACTGAGCCCTTATATCTTATCAATTCAACAGGTCAACGTGGGATTGGGATGCATGGGTTTATGTTAACTCTGATTTCAAAAAAGAGTGGTTAGAAAAAAGAAACGAATCAATTTCTAAACACGGATACATACCCCATGACCTTAGAAAAAGAATCGTTTCTGCTACAAAGGTAGAAATAAATTCCGAAAACGAAAAAATAATTCAAAAGAATCAACACATATTGTGGCAACGCAAAAAAAAGAGTAACTTTGCTAAATTAGGTGGAAAAGCCACACTACGACCAAAAGAATGAAAAAAATAGCGGTAATTTTCGAAGGAAATATCGACCAGCGCTATGGCGTGTTTAATGCGGTAATCAATCGCGTTAAGTATCTTCGTGGCGTCTCCGATTTTCAAATCGACATTTTTATGATTCAGGTCTACGACAAGTGGCTGACCCGAAAATTCCGCAACAGCCGCTCTGTGGCAAAAGGCCCCGCCACCATTGTAGAAGATGGCGAAACCATAAAAATGTGGTGGGTTAGCCGCGACTTTGTGGACGCAGTGCTTCACCGAACACTTGGAAGCAAACCTTTGAAACTGCTTAGCAAGCTCAACCGCCTTGCCGACCAGCTGAAGGACTACGATATTGTCACAGCACACGACATGCTCCCTGCGCATGTGGCGTGGAGCGCTTCTAAAAAGTTCCACATACCTTTCTTTGTCACTTGGCACGGTGCAAGCATCTACACCGCACCTGTTCACGACAAAATGGTGAAGAAACTGACGCAGAATCTCATCAACAAGGCTGATTGCAATTTCTTTGTCACCCAACGTTTGGCTGAATACGCTTCAAAACTATTCGCTACCGACATCAAATACCAAGTGCTCCTAAATGGCGCAGCCGACACTTTCGTGCGCTACAGCGACGAGGAGCGCGCCTCGTTACGGGAGAAGCATGGCGTAAACGGAAAGAAGGTGGTGACTTTTGCAGCTCGCTTTGCCCAAGAGAAGAATGTGCTCCTGCTCCCCGACATCTTCAAAGCCATCAAGGAAAAATATGAAGGCGAGGTGCAATTCTGGGCGTTCGGAGAGGGAACACTGAAAAACAAAGTGAAGGCCGCCATAAAAGCCTGTGGTGTGGATTGCAAGTTCTGGGGCAACCAGCCCCCAACTTCAATGCCCGAATATCTCAACTGCACTGATGTGCTTGTGCTGCCCAGCATTCTTGAAGCCATGCCCCTTATTACCATTGAGGCACTCTCTTGCGGTGCCAATGCTGTGGGCAGCGACGTGATGGGCATTGCATCGGCCATTGGCCAAGACAACGTGGTCGACCTGGCCGACAGTGAGTTTGTGGAGAAATTCAGCAATCGCGCTGTGGAGATGCTTTGTGGGAGCATCGAACAAACTCTCCCACCCGACTGCTCATGGATGGCTACGGCTAAAAAAGAATACGAAATTTACAATAACTATTAATCAACATATATGGCTCAGTTTGCCGAATTACTTCTTCCACTTGCCATAAAAGGCTCCTACACATATCGCATTCCCGACGATATGCAACCGTTGCTGCAAATAGGTTGCCGCGTGCTCGTTCCTTTCGGGCGCAAGAAGATTTATACGGCTATCGTGATTATGATGCACGACCAAGAGCCAAAGGGCTACCAAGTGAAGGAAATCATCTCAATGATTGACCCAAACCCAATCTTGCGTCACCCTCAACTGAAATTCTGGCAATGGATTTCGGATTACTACCTCTGCACAATGGGCGAAGTCTACAAAGCGGCATTGCCCAGCGGGCTGAAAGTGGAGAGCGAAACATTTATCAGCGTTAACCCCGACTACGAAGAAAGTACACCTGGCGAACTCACCGACAGAATGCGCACTGTGCTCGACTACACTTCGCAACGCGGGCGTATGCAAGTGAACGAAATCACCCGCCTCACAGAATTCAAGAATGTAGAATCCATTGTCAACAAACTCCTTGAATTAGGTGCCATTCATGTAGCTGAACGCGTGGTCGACAACTATCGTGCAAAGACGGAGAGTTGTGTGCGTCTTACTATCGACCGTAACGACGACGAATCCCTGCACCGCATTTTCGATGAAGTGAAGAGGGCGAAGAAACAAGAGGCGCTTCTTTTGGCCTATCTCGACCTCTCGGGATGGCTTCAGAAAAGCAAACCCTTGAAAGAGGTAACAAAGGAGGAACTGCTGAAGCGCTCTGGCATCACACAGCCTGTGCTTGCTGCTGCGCGCCAACGCGGTGTGTTTGATGTCTATAAACGCGAAGTGAACCGCTTCGCCGATTTAGGTTCCGACCTCATCGCCCCTCCTACACTCACTGAAGAACAGCAACGCGCGTATCGCGAAATACACCAATGCTTTAAAGAAAAGCCCATCACCCTGCTACATGGGGTCACTTCAAGTGGCAAGACTTCTATATATATGCATCTTATCAAGGATGCCCTCCAAGAAGGCAAACAAGCGCTATACCTGGTGCCTGAAATTGCACTGACCACACAACTCACACGCCGACTCAAAAAGGTGTTTGGTGACAAATTGCTTATCTATCACTCTAAATTCAGCGACAACGAACGCGTAGACATTTGGAAACGCCTCCTCAACAGTTCCGATCCATGTGTGGTGATTGGTGTTCGTTCAAGCATATTCCTACCTTACAGTAATTTAGGACTTATCGTGGTAGATGAGGAGCACGACACCAGTTATAAGCAACAAGACCCAGCCCCACGCTACAACGGCAGAAACGCTGCTATGGTACTCGCTTCAATGCACGGAGCGAAAACACTGTTGGGCTCGGGAACGCCCGCCATCGAGGTCTATTATCGTGCACAAAAAGGCGACTATGGATTTGTAGAACTTCTCACTCGCTACGAAGGCATACAGATGCCTCAAGTGAAGGTGGTCGACACCAAACTGGCACGAAAGAAACGTGAAACAAAAGGTCTGTTCACGCTTGAATTGATTAAAGATTGCCGGCAAGCGCTCCAAAACAAGGAGCAGGTAATTCTATTCCAAAATCGCCGAGGCTATTCTCCCTACATCTCCTGCAAAGAATGTGGATGGATTCCGACTTGTGAGAACTGTGATGTGTCGCTCACCTATCACAAGCACATACGCACCTTGAGTTGTCACTATTGCGGCTACACACTCACCATGCCAAGCCTGTGCCCAGCCTGCGGCCTACCCGGCCTTGAAATCGTGGGTTACGGCACTGAGCGCATTGAAGATGAAGTGGAAGCCGTGTTCCCCGAAGAAAAGATTTCGCGCATGGACCTCGACACCACACGCAACAAAAATAGCTACGACCGCATCATCGACGAATTTTCAGCCCACAAGACCAACATTCTTGTTGGCACCCAAATGGTGACCAAAGGACTTGACTTCGATGGGGTGAGCATCGTGGGCATCCTGAATGCTGACTCTATGATTAGTTTCCCCGATTTCCGCTCCAGCGAGCGGGCTTTCAACATGATGGAGCAAGTGGCTGGTCGTGCCGGCCGCGCCCATAAGCAAGGCACAGTGCTGATTCAGACCACTCAACCCACCCACCCCATCATCGATTTCGTGAAAAAGCACGACTACAAAGGATTCTACCAATACGAGTTGGAAGAGCGCAGGAATTTTGGATTTCCCCCGTTCACACGCATCGTGAACGTGTATTTGAAGCACCGCGACGACAACACGCTCACCGAAGTGAGTGTGCGCTATAGCAATATGCTCCGCCAGGTGTTTGGCAACCGTGTATTCGGTCCAGAACCTCCAATGGTAGCACGCGTGCAAAATCTGCACATACGCCAGGTGATGCTCAAATTTGAAAATGCAGCATCTATGGCTAAGGTGAAGGTGATTCTCCGCAACATCTACGAACAGATGGTGGCAGCCGACAGCCGTATGAAAAGCACTATTCTCTATTACGATGTCGACCCCATGTAAACCCGTCGCACAAGTTACATTTGCTCATGTCGCCTTTTTTCAGTAAATTTGTAAAGAAAATTTGGGCTTAATCCCACATTTAGGGAATACACAAAGCACCACTATACTAACATTCTAACATACAATTTCTATGCTCTCCGACATTGAAATCGCAAGAAGTACAGAACTTCGAAAAATTAGCAGTGTGGCTCAAGATTTAGCCATCGGTGAAGAACAACTCGAACACTATGGCCATTACATGGCGAAGGTGCCTGCAACCATCGTTGACGAATCAAAATTCAAGAACCACCATTTGGTGCTCGTGACAGCCATCAGCCCCACAAAGGCCGGCAATGGAAAAACCACAGTGTCTGTCGGTCTAACCCTCGGACTGAACAAGATTGGCAAGCAAGCTGTTGTTGCATTGCGCGAGCCTTCTCTCGGTCCTTGCTTCGGCATGAAGGGCGGTGCTGCTGGTGGTGGCTACTCACAAGTGCTCCCTATGGAGAAAATCAACCTCCATTTCACCGGCGACTTCCATGCCATCACTTGTGCTCACAATATGATTGCCGCCTTGCTCGACAATTACATTTACCAGCATTCTGCATCCGGATTCAGCCTGAAGCAAAAACTATGGAAACGCGTGCTTGATGTGAACGACCGCTGCCTCCGCGAGGTGGTTACTGGCATTGGCGCCGTCACCAACGGCCCGATTTCACAATCAGGTTTCGATATCACGCCTGCATCAGAAATTATGGCCATCATGTGCTTGGCGACAAGCATCGACGATTTGCAACGCCGCATCGAGAACATTTTGCTCGGTATCACTGCCGACGACAAGCCTTTCTATGTGAAGAACCTTGGCGTGGCTGGAGCTATCGTAGTGTTGCTGAAAGATGCCTTCAACCCCAACTTGGTACAGACCACCGAAGGCACCCCTGCATTCGTTCATTGCGGTCCATTCGCCAACATCGCCCACGGATGTAATTCTGTGATTGCTACCGAAACAGCGCTCACTCTCAGCGACTATGTGATTACAGAGGCTGGTTTCGGTGCAGACCTCGGCGCTGAAAAGTTCTATGACATCAAATGCCGCAAAACAGGCCTGCAACCTGATGCCACAGTGCTCGTGGTTACTGCCCAGGCACTTAAGATGCATGGTGGAGTGCCATACGCAGCCATCAAGGAGCCAAATCTTGAAGGTCTCAAGAAGGGCTATTGGAATCTTGACAAGCATGTGAAGAACCTTCAATCGTTCGGCCAAACAGTGGTTATCGCCTTCAACAAGTTTGCAGGCGACACCGACGAAGAAATTGAAGCACTGCGTCAGCACTGCGAAAAGGAACTCGGCATCGGGTTTGCTGTGAATCTTGCTTTCACCGACGGTGGTGAAGGCGCAAAGGAACTTGCTGCACTCGTGGCCAACACTGTTGAGAACAATCCATCCAAGCCGCTCCAATTCGCATACGCCGACGAAGACTCTATCGAAGACAAGGTGAAAGCAGTGGCTATGGGCACTTATGGTGCTGGCAGCGTGATTTTCTCTAAGTCAGCACAGAAGTCCATTAAACGCATTAAAGACCTCGGCATCGAGCACTTCCCTATCTGCATTGCAAAAACGCAGTACAGTTTCTCTACCGATGCTTCGGCATATGGTCCTACCGAAGGTTTTCCATTTGAAGTGCGCGACATCGTCATCAACACTGGTGCAGAAATGATTGTGGTAATTGCCGGCACTATTCTCCGCATGCCAGGCCTTCCAAAAGTGCCACAAGCAATGAACATCAAGCTCGACGACGACGGCAACATCACCGGCCTCTCATAATGGTAACGAACGCAAAGGAAAACTGACCGGAAGTTACAAAAGCTTCCCAACCCATATAAAACAGAGTCCCGAAGGCATCGAGCTTTCGGGACTCTGTTTATCCCGGAAAGCGCATTTACCTCTATTGCACTTTCTGGGTTATATTCTCGTCACAACAAAAATGGGCGGAAACCGATGCTTCCACCCACAAATATGTCAAATGCAACCATTTGCTTAGTTGAACATGTCGTTGACCGTAGATTGGTCCTCAGCCGCTGTGGCAGATTCGGGCAGAGGCGCGTCATCATCGTCGCCACCACCAGAGCGTTCGTAAATCACACCGCCTTCATTGTCGTAAATCTTATCTTCACACATCTTGAAGTCGGCTGGCACAAAGAACCGGGCATTTTCATCATACGGCAATTCTTTACTATTAAACACTTTCCGTAAGAATTTGCCGAAGATTGGAAGCGCGGCTGCAGCACCCTGACCTTCACCAGTAGACGCGAAGTGGATATAGCGGTCTTCACCGCCAAACCATACGCCACACAAGATTTCCGGCGTAAAACCAACCCACCAAGCGTCGGCATTATAGTTGGTCGTACCCGTCTTTCCACACACATCACCCTTGAAATTATAAGAACTCAAGCGGCGACCAGTACCACGGGTAACAACGCCACGGAGCATTTCCACCATTCGGTAACTTGATTCTTTACTGATTGCCTGGTTCTGCTTAGGGAAGAACTCTGCAATCACATTACCGCGGTTGTCGCAAATGCGACTCACCATCAATGGCAACGGACGCTGGCCATAGTTGGCAAATGCCGAATATGCCGAAGCCATTTCAAGCAACGAAATTTCGCAAGAACCGAGTGCCAAAGTCAAAGAAGAGTCGAGCTGAGTGGTGATACCGAAGTCGTTGTGCAAAGCATCCACAAGAGCAGGAGCGCCAAGGCGAAGGAGGATTTGTGGTGGAATCCAGTTGCTCGACACTGCAAGCGCATCGCGGAGTTGAGGATGCAAACCAAGGCCGTGTGAACCACCCTTTGGATTCCATGAGCCGAAGCCACGAGTGGAGTTCTCGAAGTCGGTACTACATGGGTGGAAACCATTCTGCATAGCCAAAGAGAACACAAATGGCTTGGCAGTAGAACCAATCTGGCGTGTACCGGTCGAAACCATATCATATTTGAAATGCTTGAAGTCGGGACCGCCAACATAAGCTTTCACCTTACCGGTGCGTGGGTCCATGGCTATCATACCACAGCGCAAGAATGTCTTCATATACATGATTGAGTCGCGAGGCGACATCACACGCACAACTTCGTGGTCAGGAGCATTGTAGTCGAACACGCGCATCTCCATGGGCTCATCAAACGCCTTCATGATTTCCTCATGGCTTTTGCCTTCAGCCTTCATGGCGCGATAGCGTTCTGTAGAGCGAATGGCCATATTTATCACCTTTTCTTTGGTAGCCTTCGACATTTCTGCCGAATTGCGAGTGTAAGGGTCGGTGTACTTACCTCCACACTCATGAGCAAAGAAGCGCTTTTGAGATTCCACCATATGCTCGTTCACAGCTTCTTCAGCCATTTTTTGCATACGCGAATCCACTGTGGTGTAAATCTTCAAACCATCGCTGTAGATGTCGTAGTTTCGGCCATCTTTGCGCTTGTTTTTCTTACACCAGCCATACACGGGATTGTTGTCCCAGTTATATTTGTCGGCATTATATGCATTGACATTTGAATACTTTGATGGATCGGGTTCGTCGGCCATCAGAATTCTGCGCAGTTCTTCTCTGAAGTAAGGTGCTATACCGTCTTCGTGTGTTTCCACTTTGTGCTCACTCAGAATAAGAGGTGCCGATTTGAGCGAAGCAAGCGATTCAGATGTGAGCATGCCAGCCTTATACATCTGGTCGAACACCACATTTCTTCTCTCCTTCACGCGCTCTGGGAATCGGAAAGGATTGTAGTACGATGGGTTCTTACACATACCCACCAATGTGGCTGACTCTTGCACATTCAGGTCTTTTGGCTTCTTGCCAAAATACACCCATGCCGCGCTGCTGATGCCCACTGCATTGTTGAGGAAGTCGAATTGGTTGAAGTACATCTTCACAATTTCGTCCTTGGTATAGAATCGTTCAATCTTGATAGCGATGGCCCATTCTATTGGCTTTTGCAACGCACGTTCAAAAAGGTTGGCTGATTCTGGTGAGTACAATTGCTTTGCCAATTGCTGAGTAATCGTACTACCACCACCTGCGCTCTGATGCCCCATGATGACACGCTTAATGATGGAGCGGAATATCGCCTTCACATCTATGCCTGAATGCTCTTCAAATCTCACGTCTTCCGTGGCCACCAGAGCATCTTTCAAGTGAGGTGACATTTGCTCAAAATCTACATACGAGCGGTTGCCTTTACTGCGATAGAACTTACCCATTTCCACACCATCGGAAGTATAGATGGCTGAAGCGAAACGGTCGCGTGGGTGCATCAAGTCCTCTACAGGGGGCATGTAACCTATCACACCGTTGTAAATAAGAACCGAGAGAATAAACAAGAAAACCAAGAAACCAGCCAACGACCACCACATTACTTTCACAATGGTATTCGAGCTCTTGGCTGATGTTGATTTGTTTTTCTTAAACATGTTTCCTAATCCCATATTTTACTGGAGTTATATGTATCTTTTCTATTATTCAAGATGCAAATATAATTCTTTTTATCGTAATACACACTATAAAAAAGCATGAAAGATAAATCTGCCACACGGCTCTTTCATTTAAGATTTCGTTGCTCACTTAAAAATGTTGTTATTTTA
>JAUNNJ010000131.1 GCA_030531495.1 Bacteroidales bacterium | reverse complement strand
TTGCCAAATTTATTTGGTTTTCAACATAGAAGAACCGTCCCCTTTAGCCATTTTTGAGGGCAGGATACCGTTTTGGCGTTGACAAAATGGTGGGGTGGGGCGTAACTTTGCGACAAAAACGACCATGGAAAACACTTCTCAATTTATGCGCCTGGATGAGGGCGAAATGCTTAATCTTTGGAAAACTATTATGCATCTGCAACCTGTACGTCGCGACTGCACTATCGAGCGCGATGACGGCATCGATGTGGATGAGTTTTTGCTGGTGAAGATTCGTCAGTGGTATGCCAACTTGCTTTTGTCGGCACCAGAGGGTGTGGTGCCTGTGGAGGATGTGAAAGACCGTCTGTCGCTGATGATGGCTGACAACGGGGTTGTGACGGCGATTGTGCCGCCCGAATGTGTTCGCCCGGTGGAGTGGAAACTTGCGGCTTGGAAAAAGAGTGTGACTCTGTTTCTGCAGCCCGATGTGCCTGAAGCGGCATTTCTGCACAATGAGTGGACGCAACCGGGAGTGTGCGAGCCTGCCGCTGTGGATTATGGCAATCGCATTCTGCTCTTTTCGCTTCCTGAAGGCGAACTTCCGATTTTCGATATGGCACGGTGTGTGGTGCGTCCTGCCGACGGCACTTACGCTTTCCACGCCTCTGCCCTCTCTACAATACCCTCTTGGGCAGCCACCCTTCCGCCCATGCCTTGATGAGGGTCTGGAAATCCGATTTTTCCAGAAATTCCGGTATAAAACGAGGCGCCCTTGCCAAGCGAGAATGGCAAGGGCGCTATGTCGTATTTCTGGGATAGGTTATTTTAGCCAGCCGGCCTCTTTGTACCAGGCGATGGCTTCTTTCACGCCGCGCTCCAGGTCGTATTGCGGGGTGAAGTGGAAGTCGCGCTCTGTGTCGGCGGTTTCGCATAGCCAGTTGCGTTGCTTGAGGATGCGGAACTTGTCGACATTGAGAGTGGTGGGTTTGCCGGTGAACTTGGTGTAGATGGTGCAGAACACACACACCATCTGCACGAGCCAGATGGGGCAGGTGATGGGAATCACGAATTTCTTTTTCAGTTCGGCACACACGATTTTTCGGAATTCCTTTTGTGTGTAGCCTTTGTTTTCGCTGATGAAGTAGGCGCGATATTTTGGGCCGGCCTCGAGGGCGTTCATCACTGCAGTGGCGAGGTCTTTCACATAAATGAAAGTGAGCATCTGCTTGCGGAATCCGACGCTGAAGTCGAAGCCCGATGCGATGGATTTCATCATCAAGAAATAGTCGCGTTCGTGAGGTCCGTACACACCTGTGCAGCGGAAAATGGTGTAGGGGAAGTCGGAAACCATCTTCAGATAGTTTTCGGCTTTAGCTTTCGACATGCCGTAGCGAGTGTTGGGCACGGGGTCGTCGGTGATTTTGAATGGCGTGTAGTTCTCGTCATCGCCCACACCCATCACGCTGAGGCTGCTCATGAGCAGGAACACTTCTGGCACGGCGTCGATGGCTTTCAGCGTGTCGACGAGCAGTCGCATGTAGCCATAGTTGATGCGCTCAAAGTCGAGGTAGTTGGCCGCCTTGGTGGCACCAAGGTTGTGCACCACATAGTCCCACTTTCCGCCATTTGCGGCGATGGTTTGCTCAAGTGTGGATTTGAGTGCTTCTTCATTGGTGAAGTCGAGTTCGATGAAATGAATGCGTTCGTCTTGCAAAAACTCACGGTTGGTGCTCTTGCGTACGGCAGCCCAGGTTTCGAAGCCGCGATTCAGTGCTTCTGCCACGATAAAACCGCCGATAAAGCCACCGGCACCAGTTACGAGAATTCTTTTAGCCATATATCACTTTCTTGATTTTGTTCACAATAGTTTCGGGGTCGATGTCGTTGAGGCATCGATAGTCGCCAAGCCGGCAGGGCTTTTGCCCAAACACGGAGCAAGGTCGGCATGGGAGGTCGAGTTGCACGGCATTAGCCTCGTCTTGCTTCCATCCCATGAATCCGCAATGAGGGTGTGTAGCGCCCCACACGCTCACCACGGGCAGATTTGCCACCGAGGCAATGTGCATGTTGGCAGAGTCCATGGAGAGCATTACATCGCACTTTTGCATCAGGGCGATTTCGTCGGCAAAGTTGTGCTTGATTTCAGCCACCGACACCGTATGTTCATACTTCTTCACCAGCGGACGCAGAGCCTTCTTCTCCTTGTCGCCACCGCCGAAAAACATCACCGTCACGCCTTCAATCTGCGTGAGGCTTTCCACCACCTTTTCAATCAAATGGAGCGGATATTCCTTGCCGCGGTGCTGTGAGAATGGCGCAACTGCCACCCAGCGCTCGCCTTCTTGTTTGTCGGGCACGAGTTGGCTGTGGGTGATGGGTGCAAAGCCGCTGAACGATTCTTCCCACTCAAAGCCGAGTGAGCGGAACACCTGTTCGTAGCGGTCGTGAGAAGTGGTGAGTTGGTGATGGATTTTGCCTTTCACCAATGCGCGTTTTTCCTTGCGACCTTTGTCGATGCGCGCCACCTTCACGCCGTGCAGACGCATAAAGAAGCCGATGACCCAGGTGCGCATCACGCTGTGCAAGTCGGCCATGTGTGTGACGGCGTATTTCTTGCGGAGTTCGGAGGCGAGTCGTCGCATACCCAGCAGCCCCTCGTATTCCTTAAGGTTCACACCTTCTACGGAGAGGTTGTCGGGGCGCTGAATCATCGTTTCGGCAGGCCACGGACGCGTGACGAACACAAAGTGCACATCGGGATTGGCGCGGCACACCGAGTAGACCACTGGCACACTGATGACCACATCGCCCAACGCCGAAAAGCGGGTAATGAGAACGGTTTTGCCGTATGTTTTATTTTTTGCCATAAAGTACCGGGTTGGTAGCCGGGTCGTTGTAGAGCTTCATTTGGCGATACACCTTCATGTATTTTCTGCCGGCTGCTATGTCATCGAGAAGTTGGTCGATAGCAGTGGTGAGGTCGACGCGTTGTTCGAGCAGCACCGCCAATTTCGCGTTGCAACGCTGTAGGTGTTCATCGTCCACATCGGTGCGTGAAGCCTGTTCGCGCATGTGGTAGATTTTGAGTGCCAAGATAGATAGGCGGTCGACAGCCCATGCTGGGCTTTCAGTGTTGATAGTGGCATCGTCGAGCACTTTCACATCAGCGAATTTTTCGCGGAAGTAAGTGTCGATTTCTTCCACCAAGTCGGTGCGGTCTTGGTTCGACTTGTCGATGCGGCGCTTCAGTGCCAAGGCATCTTTAGGGTCGATTTCAGGGTCGCGAATAATATCTTCAAGGTGCCATTGCACGGTGTCAATCCAGTTTTTTACAAACAAGTCGGCTTCGATAGAGCCATTTTCGTAAGGATTAGTGACTTTAGCGTCCACATCATCGGTCTGGTGATAGAGCGCAACAGTGGCATCGAAAAGTTCGTTACATTTTTCTGCAAATTTCATAATAGATAATCTTGTATTTTTTTGGGGGTTGCAAAGTGCTAAATTGCTATTGCAAGCACATATTATTCCAATTAATGCACAAAGATACGAAACCGCCCACATATCCACAATTTTCCACCCTATTTTTTGCAATAACCCCAAAAAGAGACATGAACCCTGAAAGGTTTTTGGATAACGTTCGGGGTTCATGTCAGTGTTGAAAGGAATGAGGAATGGACTTTTTTATGAAATCTGTTTTGGACTCTTTATGCTTTTGATAAGGAAGGCGCGCCTACCGATGTGTGAGTATTGCAAAACTTTGAATCCAGCCATTTCCTCTATCCTGTTCATTTCTTTCTTGCCGTAGATGTGGTAGTCGCCATTATTGGAGAACCGAAGCAGAGGATTGAGCAATCCTCTTACTGGCTGAGGCACAAAAGGGTCGGCAATCAGCATAGCGGCGCCAGGTTTCATTACCCGATAGAATTCCTTGAGCACGGTATCTGGATGTGTGTAGTGGTGAAAGGCGAAAGTACATGTAAGCACATCGACCGATGCGTCGGCAAATGGCAAATGTTCGGCCGATTCCACTTCAAGGCGTGCTTTGTCGCCGAGGCGTTTTCGCGCTTCTTTTATCATCTTCGGAGAGAAATCTACACCGCAGAGATGGAGAGGAGTGTCGGTGAGCCTCGACAGCAATTCTCCGTTGCCACAGCTCACATCGAGCAATGTTCCAGACTGAGTGTTGGCGAGGATACTGTGAATCACTTCGTAGATAGGCTCGCAGAATCTCCCATCATGTGAATTGGCATATTTTGGTGCTATTTCGTTGAAATGGCGAATGCTCTTTTCTTCGTTAGTTGTCATTTTTTCGTAGTCGTTATAAGTTATTCTACCTATGGCCATTCCAGCCAAGAATCCTATTATTATTGTGGTCAGGAATCCTTCTGCCAGTGATGGAAGGGCTGATATGATAATATCTGATAGAGTGTGCATATTCGTGTTAGTTTTCTGCCCCCGGGGCTGTGTCAAAATTGATAATCAAGGCCCTGTAGGGCACGGCTCTTTCATTTAAGATTTCGTTGCTCACTTAAAAATGTTGTTATTTTA
>JAUNNJ010000130.1 GCA_030531495.1 Bacteroidales bacterium | reverse complement strand
CCTCGCCAAATTATTCGACGAGAATTTTTGGGTGACACGATGACGAAGTCAGGTGGATTCGGGCTCTTCCTGTTGTTCCGACATTCCCGGGTGCGAAACTTGGCATTTCTAAAACCTAATATTTGGTTAAAAAGTCGGTTTTTTTAATCTTTAAGTGTGGTTTTTGCCCCTATTTGCCAAATTATTAGTATCTTTGCAATTAGTATGGAAGACTGCGTCGGTCCATACTATTGCAAAATTAATTATCATCATAAAGAAAATTATGCAGAAACAATATATTACGAGATTGTTTTTGGGTTTGATGGTTTTGCTTCTCGTTTCTTCTTGCATGAAAGACGAACCGCTGAATGCAGAATGCGATTTGGAACAAGTGATTCTTCACACACCTCACATGGATGAGGTGTTCTTCAATCGCACCGATTCATCGAAAACCCTCCTATATACCGACCATGAAGCGGTATTCAATGTTCGCAAAAATGCCCCGCTCGATGGCATTGTGCTCAAATTTAAAATCACTGAAGGCGCTACAATTGAACGCCTTACAGAAGGCACCGGTTTCCAGGCCGATGTGCCAGTGAGTTATCGTGTCACTTCGCAAGACGGGCATTGGCATCGCGACTATAAGATTACCATTTCTCCAGAGCCAACCCATATCATCAGCAGCGAGTTGAAGTATGATTTCGAGAATTTTGAGTTAGACCCTATTCTCGGAAAATACTACATCTGGCACAATGAAAAACTTGATGGCACATTTGGCAACGACTGGGCTACGGGCAATCCTGGCTTCAGATTGAGTATGCCATCCACGGCTGCCGACAAGTATCCAACTGCGCCAATCGATGGCTATGATGGCAAGGCGCTGAAACTCACCACTTGCGACACCGGCCCGTTTGGCGTGATGGCGAAGAAGCGCTTGGCTGCAGGCAACTTCTTCTTGGGCGAATTTGATGTGTCGCAAGCATTGAGCGATGCGATGGCGGCTACCCGCTTTGGCATTCCGTTCAACCTCGAGCCTGTGAAGCTGTCGGGCTACTATCAATATCAGCCAGGTGCGAAATTCCAGGACAAGGATGGCAAGGAAGTGCCAGGCCGTGTGGATGAAGGCTCTATCTACGCAGTGCTCTATCGCAACCACGATGCTCAAGGCAATGCAGTGCGCCTGCAAGGCGACAATGTGCTCACCAGCCCTCTTATTGTGGCTATCGCAAAAGTGCCATCGCTCCCTGCCACAAGTGAATGGACGAAATTTGAAGTGGCTTTTGATTACAAGTCAGAACTCGACAAAACGCTGCTTGCCAATATGGGCTACAATATAGCAGTGGTGTTCTCAAGTAGTGCTGCTGGTGCCACTTTCGAGGGCGCTATCGGTAGTTGCTTGCTCGTGGATAAAGTTCGTTTAACTTGCCAAACTGAAGAATAATGAAAAAGACGATTATAATTGCAATTGTGGCTTTGATGGCCGCTGCCGTGGCCCAAGCGCAGACTATTTTCCATAAAGGCATTCTTGCCGATGTGGAATACGGTGCTCGCATAGGTTACAATATTGGTGGTTCTGCACCACTCAGTATGCCTGCCAGCATTCGCAAATTGAATAAATTCCCTCTCTCCCCTAACATAGCTTTTGGCATCAATGCCGAAAAGCCTTTGACCAACGACTTCGGTCTGATGGTGGGACTCCGTTTTGAAAACAAGGGTATGTCGACCGACTGCACAGTGAAAAATTACAAGATGGAGATGGTGAAAGGCGGCGAAAAGCTTGGCGGTGTGTTCACCGGTAAGGTGGTGACAAAAGCCACAGAATGGATGTTCACGCTCCCTATTCAAGCCACTTATCACTACAAGAAGGTTACCTTTAAGGCTGGCCCATTTGTGTCGTATCTCACTGGTCGCGAATTTTATGGCTGGGCCTACGATGGCTATCTTCGTGTCGACGACCCAACAGGGGCGAAGGTGATGCTTGGCACCTCTGCCGATGAGCGCGGCGAGTACGACTTCTCTTCCGATATGCGCCGTTGGCATGTGGGCATTGATGTGGGTGTGGACTGGGCGTTCAGCAAGCGCTTTGGCGCCTATGCCGACGTTACTTGTGGCTTCCATGGCATCCACAAGAGCGATTTCAAGACCATTGAACAAACGCTTGTGCCAATCTACGGAACAATAGGTGTGACATATGCCTTTCATTGATTTACGGATTAATTCTAAACACGCTAATTAATAAAATAAAGAAGAAAAAAATGAGAAAGTTATCTACAATGTTTTGTGCAGCGCTCATGAGCCTTTCGGCTATGGCTACCGACTATAGCGGCACACTCACCGTTTCGGTAAACGGTGAAGAAGGTGCTCAGCCTGCAACTATCTCTGTTGTTGAAAACGCTGGTAAATATAATTTGAGCGTCAACAACTTTATACTCGTTTCGGGTGAAACTACTCTGCCTGTAGGCAATATTGTGGTAGAAAATGTGACAGGCGCAGTGAATGAAGGCCTCACCACACTCTATGTCGACAAGAATATCCAAATTCAACCAGGCAATGCCGATGGTGTTGCTGCAGAAGAGTGGATTGGTCCAATGCTGGGTAATGTGCCTGTGAAGATGACATCGCGCTTCAATGCCGATGGCTTCCTCGCTGTAGATATCGATATCGACATGCAAGCTGTGCTTGGACAGACCATCAAGGTGCAGTTTGAAAATGTGGGCGACCACTTCCAAATGCCTAACAGCGACTTTGAAACATGGAGCACGGCAAACAACGCACCTAAGCATTGGCATGGGTTTGAAAGTGTGAAAGGTGGCTTGGCATCTACTGCTAAGAGTAACACGAAACTTCAGGCTTCAAACAGGATTCGTCCAGGTTCCACTGGGAGCAAAAGCGCTGTAGCCACTTGCTCTTCAGTTATGGGCATTATTGCTAATGGCACTCTGACCAACGGCATTTTGAATGCGGGCAGCCCAATTGCCACTAATGCTGCAAACCATAGCGAAACTGACTTGTCGAGCGATGCAAAAGACGTCAATGGCGACCCATTTGCAACTCCTATCTATGCAAAGCCTGACGCTGTGAAGTTCTGGGCGAAGTTTAGCCAGGCAAAAACAGTTGCTGATTTCCCTTACGCCACTTTCAATGCAGTGCTTACCGATGGCACTTACTATCAAGACCCAGAAGACAAGGCATACTCCAACAAAGTGGCTGTAGCGTCAAACGTTCCTGAAAAGATGGGCGTTGGCGATTGGCGAGAAGTGGTTCGTTCATTCGACTATGCTTCTTATGCAAGCAACAATGTAGAGGCGAAAGCCATCTTGATGACCTTCTCTACCAATGCCACACCTGGTAAGGGTAGTGTTGAGACTACAGGTAGTTTCTTTAATCAAAAAGTGGTTGCTGCCGACTCTTTGTTTATCGACGATTTGGAACTTGTGTACCTTGCTGGCATCAAGTCGATTGCCTTCAAAGGCAACGCGCTTGATTTGGCCACCATCCAAAACACTGGCATCCAACTCGTGGAAGGTGAAAGTGCTGCCGCAAGCGATTTCGTGGTTGAAAAAGAAGGCGTGGATTCAAAGGTGACTACACTTGTGGAAGCTGCTGCTGAAGGCTATGTGGCTGTAATTACTGCGGTTTCTGCCGACTTGAAGACTACCGAAACCTATGTGATTAACATCAAGACCCCTTCTGCTCCAGTGCTTAAGGGGGATGTTGACCAAAATGGCGTAGTCGATGTGACCGACGTGACCGTGCTGATTAATATGATTCTCAACTCAGAAGCAGAAGCGTCGAGCGTTGCCGACGTTGACGAAAACGGCGTAGTTGATGTGACCGACGTGACAACTCTTATCAGCCTTATTTTAGGATAAAATTTTAATAAAAGATTATATGAAAAAGATTTTTGCATTTTTTGTTGCCACTGCTTGCGCATTTGCTTCATTGGCAAACGATTATCAAGGTGAGCTCACCGTTACCGTAGATGGCGATGCCGCTTCTATGGGTACCAACATCACTGTGGATAAGACTGCTGACGGCTATAATTTGAGCATTAAGAATTTTAAACTCTCTGCAGGTGCAGTGACACTCCCTGTTGGTAATATTGAATTGACTGGTTGCCAAGGTACTGACGCCTATGGTATCACCACTATCAAATTTAACGACAATGTGCTTATCGTTCCTGGCGACGATCCTACCGTGGCTCCTGAAGAATGGATGGGTCCAATGCTCGGCCCTGTGCCCATCGTGATGACCACCAAGCTCAACGACCAGGTGCTTAGCGTGAACATCGACATCGACTTGCAACTCCTCCAACAAATCATCAACGTTGGCTTCGTTGGTAGCGCACCTGCAAAGCCATCTGCTGACATCAATGGTGATGGTGTTGTGAATGTGTCAGACGTGTCGGCTCTCATCAACTTGATTCTTGAATAATCAGCATCTCTTGGATTAGGGCTTTTTCCGTCCTATTCAGGAAATGATTTGATAAAATATTGCTGCTGAAAGTGGAAATTTCCACTTTCAGCAGATTTTTTATATATGATGTTTCGCACGGCTCTTTCATTTAAGATAAAAGTAGAGACATAGTATCCCTTACCCGGTT
>JAUNNJ010000031.1 GCA_030531495.1 Bacteroidales bacterium | reverse complement strand
AATATTAAATTGCCAAATTTATTTGGTTTTCAACATAGAAGAACCGTCCCTTTTATCTACTGGGCTTTAATCAATATGCAGAGAATTTGATTATTTCTTTTTCCTTAGCACATAGATGGAACCGATGACGAGGAATAGCACCAATGCCACCACTACGGCGGTGTTGAACTGGGAGCCATACTCAATTTTCAGCCAAAAGATGCCGTAGTTGAAAGCAAAGAGTGCAGCGGCCCCGGCAAGACCGATGGCTAAAGCCTGTCGCGTGCCACTTGGATTGTCCTTCCATGTGCGCTTGGAGAGTACTTGTCTGCCTATGGCGCAAAGCGGCAGGAACCCAATGGCGATAGCGACCCACAACGCAATCTGTTGTTTTGCGGCTTTCTCCTTTTTGGTTTCCTCACTCTTTTGAATTATTTGGTCTACTTGCTCTTGCATGGCACGGTACTTTCCGTCTTTGTCGTAGGCACCGTACATTTCTTCGGGCGTGGGCGTCGCGAGAACTTGTATGGCAAACAGGGTTAAAATGAGTAAGATAACTGCTTTCATCATCGGTCTCTTTGGTCAATAATGTTTCTTACTTGGTCTAGGGTTTTGTTTGCGTCCGGGAAAACGACAGCCTCCATTGTTGCGGCATCGTATGCGCCAAATTGTGTTCCATCGCCAACGATAAAATACATTCCTTTCGGCGTAAAATAGGTATTGACGTAAGAATATCCGGGTTGGATTAGCACATCGCCGCTGTCGGCATCCATAATGCCCATGCTCCCGTTAAACGTGAATTTTGCCAAAACACCGCGATTCGACGGACTGCGGTCAATCAATTCTATGCGGTCGCAACAGCAGGGTATGGTCTGATTATCACCATCAATGATAGAACCGTTGATTAAACCGTGATGAAGCACTCCCTGTTCGTCGCGCTGTGTCACGTCATAGAACTCTCTTGTTTCGCTCTCTTGTTGAGCGACAACGACTTTTACGCTCTCAAATTTCGGCTCTACGATAGCATAACCTCCGGCATTGTAAACTCCCCACTTGCCATTGTGGTCTCTCACCAAGAAAACGTCCAATCCGCTAGGCACCGATGCTGGTTCGACCTTTGAGAATTGTCCCACTTCTTGCCCGTCTTGGTCATAAAGCGCCCACTGCTCCTGGCCATTAGGAAAAGTTTTGCCGTAGGCAGTAGCCCAAGAATCATTACCGAGTTTTTTGTCATAACCGTTTTTGATGTCAACGCTCGAGAGGTGCTGAAAGCCTACAAGGGCGGGAGAAGTGTTTTGTTGCGCTTGTTCTTGTTCTTTTCGCTCGGCTTCTTCTCGCTCCATTCTCGATTTATAAGCATCAAGGTCAGCCTTAGTGTAATTGGGGTCAAGAAATAATTTCAAATTGTCAACCATTCGTTTGTAGTCCCGCAAGGCTTGCTTTCGTTCGGCTTCGGTAGTGGCATTTTCGGCTTTAGTTCTGTACTCCCTCGCCCATTTCTGCATATTTATAATCTCACACCAGGGCTGATGCTTGAGGCTTTTGCAATGGCTGCATGGTTTCACGCCATTGACACCAACTTCATAAATCAACGCATATTCGGTGGAAGACACTTCGGGAAGTGGTGTATAGTCTCTCAAATGCGTGGAGCTTGAAGATGTTGATGAAGAACTCGAAGATGACGATTCTTCTTCATTTGGTGCTTCGTAATAGGGGCATGAGCTTTTGTGAGTTTCGCTCTTTCTCAAGTTCACGCCGCAATAGGCGCAGGAAGGGTCGGGCGGTGTCGGAATTTGCGCATAAGTCGCAGTTGTTATCAAACAAATCAATGCAATAAAGAACAATCGTTTCATAATCAGTCTGTTTTAGTAAGTGAAAAACATTGCTCCTGGGGCGTCGGGATTAATTACACGTTTGACTATAACCTCGCCACTGTGCATGGGATAAGCCAGTTTTGGCGTGCAGCCCACGGCGAGGACAATGGTCTTGACGTTGTCACTCTGGATGTTGACAAACTGTAACTTCCAGTTTTTGGTTAAATCTATTGTATCCAATTTGCTCTCACCCAGCCACAGTTTTTCAAGGTTGGGAAACAAGGCAAGGTCTTCGTAGGTGCTCACCTCGAACATATCGGTGCGATATTGCGTTAGGTTCAACGATTTTAGTGAATCGGCTTCGGCTCGTGAGATATGGCCGTCACCGTCGATATCGCCGTTGATCAATGCTCGCCGCTCCACGTTGTGGTCGGCAAACGTAAGGGTTTGCGCTCCCGCTTTGAAAGTGAAGATGGCGCAAGCGGTCTGAATGAGAAATATTAATACTACCACCCATCCCTTGCGGCTGGGCTTGGTTTCGGCCATCATTTCCTGGTTGATGCGATATTGTTCTATCTCCTGATTGATGCGAAACTGTTCGATTTGTTGATAGGTGTCGTCTTCCATATCTGCTATTTACCATTAATTATGCTGTCGCTGGAGGAGCAACCTGTTAGTCCTATAGAAAAGCGATTAACCACCGCAAATGTATAAAAAATTTCTGACTATCAGCATTTTTTTATTATTTTTGTTTCAATGCCATGCTATTTCGCTAGAATTCCAATAGGTGTCAAGTCTTGTGGCGCAGCCTCGATGATAGCTAAAGGTTCTTTTTAGTCATATTTTTATTTTTTAGATGCTGATAGTCTGCTGTTTAAATATTTTTTTAGTAAAAAAGAACCGTCCCTTTTTACTAAAAATGGTTGGGTTAGAAGGGCTGCTTTTTGAGGATGTGGTTGATGATGAGGGTGCAGGCGGCGGGGATTACTTTCACGTGGTCGAAGCCTTGGAGCTCGAAGATGGGGGTGTTTTGATGGCCTACGCCGTCGAGCACGCTTTTGAGGTATAGGTTTTCTTCGTAACGCGACATCATCTCGTATTTGCGGTCGCCTGTGATGAGCACGAATGGCGCTGTAAGGTGGCGCGCATGGTTAAGTGGGGCATACTGGTCGACGATGGGAATGTCGGTGGGGATGCCGCGCTCTTTACGGATGGTGTAGTGGGTAGCGGTCTGTCCGCTCACGGGGTAGTAGCCGGCAAGGGAGTCGGCATCGATGCCGTGTGCTGCAAGATAGCTCTTGTCGAGGGCGAGCATCAGGGTCAGATAACCGCCAGCGGAATGTCCCGAAACATACACTTGCTTAGGGTCGCCGCCATATTCTGCAATGTGCTTCATCACCCACGCCACGGCTGCTGCAGCATCTTGGGTGTATTCGGGATTTTTGCAGTGTGGGAAAAGCCGGTAGTTGGCCGCAACCACTGCTACTCCCTTGTTCTTGAATTCCTTCGGTATGGATTTGTTGCCACCTTCCAGGCCTCCGCCGTGAAACCATACGATGGTTTTGTAGGTCGTTTGCCCCTCGGGGTAGTAGATGTCGAGCACACATCGCTCGCGGCGATATGCCGATGGGTCGTCGGAGGGTACATAGGGCACATTTTCCACGGTTTTATATTGAGCGAAAACCGAGATGGCCACCGTGAGGAAAACGAGGAAAGAAAGGATGCGCTTCATTATAGGTTATTTCTTTGGGGTAAGGGTTACGAGCGGCACGAGCATTTCTTCCATTGATATGCCACCATGCTGAAAGGTGTCGTTATAGTATTGCACGTAGTGGTTGTAGTTGTTGGGGTAGGCGAAGAAGTCGCGGTTCGATGCAAAAATGTAGGTGCTCGACACGTTGAGCAGTGGCAGGCCGAAGCGTTTTGGTTGCTTGATTTCGTAGACTTGTCGAGGGTTGTAACTGAGGTTTTTGCCCACTTTGTAGCGCAGGTTGGTGTTGGTGTTCTTGTCGCCAATCACCTTGATAGCGTTGTCCACGCGAGTGGTGCCGTGGTCGGTGGTGAGCACGATTTTCCATCCGTGTTCGGCGATGCGCTTGAAAATTTCGAGCACATAGCTATTCTTGAACCAAGTGACTGTGAGCGAGCGGTATGCCTCGTCGGTGTAGGCGAGTTCGCGAATCATTTTGCTTTCGGTGCGGGCGTGTGAAAGAATGTCGACGAAGTTGAACACAATCACATTGAGGTCGAAATTCTTGAGCTGGGCAAAATGTTGCACCAATCGTTCGCCGGCAGCCGAGTCGTTGAGCTTGTTGTAAGAGAACTTGCACTTGCGGCGGTAGCGGTCGAGGATGGTCTGGATGAGAGGCGCCTCGTTGAGGTTCTTGCCCTCGTCTTCGTCTTCGTCGACCCAAAGGTCGGGAAACATGCGCTCAATGTCGATAGGCATCAGGCCAGAGAATATGGCATTGCGTGCATATTGCGTGGCGGTGGGTAGGATAGTGGTGTAGAGTTCCTCTTTCTCCACATTGAAATATTCGCTCAGCAGCGGACTGATAGTTTTCCACTGGTCGAGGCGGAAATTGTCGATGACGATGAAGCAAACCTTTTCGCCGGCATCGATGAGTGGGAAAATCTGGGTTTTGAAGATTTCATTACTCATCAGCGGGTGCTCATCGGTGGTGACCCACTTCTCGTAGTTGCGCTTCACCATCTTTGCGAAAGCATTGTTGGCCTCCTGCTTCTGCATTCGCAGCATGTCGGCCATGCCAGTTTCGGTGTTGGAAAGTGTGAGCTCCCAGCGCACCAGCGTGTTGTAGAGCTGATACCAGTCATCTATGGTGTTGGCCATCGATATTTGCTGACTGATGTTCATGAATTCCTGCTGATAGTCGCTTGTGGCTTTTTGTGCCACAAGTGCATCGCTGTGCAGGTTTTTCTTGATGGAAAGCAGAATCTGCATAGGGTTGACAGGCTTAATCAGATAGTCGGCAATTTCGCTACCGATAGCCTGGTTCATAATGTTTTCCTCCTCGCTCTTTGTAATCATAATCACGGGCACATTGGGCTGCGCAATCTTGATTTGCTGAAGCGCTTCAAGTCCACTGATACCCGGCATGTTCTCGTCGAGAATGATGAGGTTGAAATTCTGTTGCGAAATGGCGTCGAGCGCATCGCGGCCATTGGTCACGGTGGTCACTTCATAGCCCTTGTTCTGGAGGAAAAGGATATGGGGTTTCAAGAGGTCGATTTCGTCGTCGGCCCAGAGAATCTGTTCGTTGTTCATACGCGTGTGTTTATTTTTGAGTGAGGATTTGGATGAGTTCGGCAACGCCTTCTGTTGCCTTCTTGGCTATCACATGCACATGCGATGGCACCGCTGCAGGATTAGGGTCGATGTAGTAGACCTCGGCACCTGCGGGTGCATATTGCAACAGAGCGGCTGCGGGATACACCACCAGTGTGGTGCCAATCACCACAAAAATGTCGGCTTGGCTCGCCAGACGGCAGGCTGGGTCG
Organism: Bacteroidales bacterium; assembly: GCA_030531495.1. Classification (GTDB taxonomy): domain Bacteria; phylum Bacteroidota; class Bacteroidia; order Bacteroidales; family Muribaculaceae; genus Sodaliphilus. The sequence goes on along the minus strand of JAUNNJ010000031.1, from coordinate 21,928 downwards.
AAATTGGGCACCGACTCGCCGAAAAACACGATGTGTGGGCGCACATGGTCGCCGTAAGCATCGATGGTGTCGACAGATGTCTCGATGCCATGGTCGGAAAGTTCGTCGCATGGGAGCGTGTAGACACGCTCTTCATATCTCATCGAGCGCACCTTCATCAGTTCGCCATGAAGGTGAAGCACATTGGCAGAGCCGGCGCGCTCGTGGAGGTCGTCGACATTTTGCGTAATCACATTCACGTTGAAATACTTCTCCAGCTCCACAAGTCCGTAGTGTGCGGCATTGGGCTTCACTTCAAGGAGCTGCTTGCGGCGCTCGTTGTAGAATTGGTGTATCAATGCAGGGTTGCGTGCGAAGCCTTCGTCGCTTGCCACATCCATCACATTGTGATTTTCCCACAGCCCACCTGCATCGCGAAAAGTGGTGATTCCGCTCTCGGCACTCATGCCCGCTCCGGTGGATATAACCAAGTTTTTCATCTATTTTTAATAATTAATGAGATTTCTATTCGCAAATTTAAACTTTTTTATTCAAAAAATAGCGTTCAAAACTATAAATAACTTTAACTTTGCAGATAATTTGAATTAAAACAAAAGAAACATTTACAACATGGACAAACTTAGCTATGCATTAGGCCTCAGCATGGGCCAAAATTTCAAGGGTTCGGGCGTTGACAAACTCAATGCTGATGATTTCGCTGACGCACTCCGCGCAGTGTATGGTGAAGGAAAACCCGCAATGACCTATGACGAAGCCAAGCAAGTGGTACAAGAATACTTTACAAACCTCCAAAACAAGGCTGGCGAAATGAACGCTCAAGCCGGCAAGGAATATCTCGCCGAAAACGCAAAGCAAGAAGGCGTGGTAGTGACTGAAAGCGGTTTGCAATACCTCGTGGTGAAGGAAGGCGACGGCAAGAAGCCTGGTCCAAACGACGTGGTGACCGTGCACTACACAGGTCGCTTAATCGACGGAACTGTGTTCGACAGCTCTGTTGAGCGTGGCGAACCTGCAACTTTCGCAGTGGGACAAGTGATTGCCGGATGGGTTGAAGGATTGCAACTCATGCGTGAAGGCGCCGCTTACCGCCTCTTCATCCCAAGCGAACTCGCTTACGGCGAACACGGCACAGGCCCTATCCAGCCAAACTCTGCACTCATCTTCGATGTGCAACTCATCAAGGTGGGCTTGGACGAAGATGCTAAATAAGAAGACACTAAAAATTAAAAACAATAAAAATATTATCAACGAATTATGAAAAAATTTCTTTTCATTATGGCAGCTGTAGCACTCTTGGCAAGCTGCAACAAGAAAGGTGAAGGTACAACTCCTACAGAAGACTCTTTGAGCACAGCTTATGGTACAATGGCTGGCTATGGCATTAAGATGCAGGTGAAGCAATCTCCTGATTCTGTGAATATGGACGCTTTCCTCAAAGGTTTGGAAAAAGCGCTTTCAGAAGAAAACGACACTTCGGTCAACGCTCGCAGCTTCAAAATGGGTGAGCAAATTGGTTCTCAAGTTGCAAGCAGCTTCACTTCTTTGAAGGAACAAGGCGTGAACATCAACAAGGAAGTGTTCATCGCAGAATTGAAGAAGGCTTTTGCTGATACAAAAGAACCAGACCAAGCTAAGATGATGACCCTCCAAACCACACTCCAAGCTTTGATGGGCAAGGTGCAAGCTGAAGCTGCCAAGAAGAAAGCTCAAGAAGGCGTTGACTACTACAAGAAGGCTGAAAAGAGCGGTGAATACAAGAAAACTGCTCTCGGCGTGCTCTACAAAGTGGAAAAAGAAGGTAAGGGCGCTAACTTCAAGATGGGCGACCAAGTGATGCTCAAATACAAGGGTATGCACGTTGACGGTAGCGTGTTCGACCAAAGCCCTAAGGCTGTGATGTTCCCAGTTGACGAAACTCAACTCATCAAGGGTTTTGTGGATATGCTCAAGAACATGAAGCCTGGCATGAAGGTGACTTGCATCATCCCTGGCAAGCTCGCTTATGGCGACCGTGGCAACCAAAACATTGCTCCTAACGAAGTGCTCGTATTCGAAATCGAAACTGGTGCTCTTGCTACTGAAGCCGACAAGAAGAAAGCTCAAGCAGAGATGGAAGCAATGCAAGCTGGTGGCATGCAGTAATTTCTAAAAGTTGAGGAAGCAGAAATTTTCCATTCTTTTGAATATTCTGCTTCAGCGACGCATAAAATAATTCTTCCTTTCCGTGGCAGGTAGTTATGTTGTTTGCGGAGAGGAAGATTTTTTTTTAAAAAAATGGGGTGAAGAACCCCCTTATTACCAAAACGATAATTATGAAAACATTCGTATTATGGATCTGTGCAGCCGTGTTGGCCGTTGGTCTCGTGGGCTGTGGAAAGAAAGAATCGGAAACAAAACTCGATCCGGAACTTGAAAAGCAGTTGGCTTCAATCAAGACTGCTGCCGAGGAAGGCGCTGAGTTCATCGCCGCACAGATGAAAGCCGACCCACAACTGAAGAAAACAAAATCGGGACTGGTGTATAAAATTCTGGAGCCAGGTGAAGGCGAACTGTTCAAGCCCGACCAAACTGTGAAGGTGATATACACTGGCAAGCACACCAATGGCGAGGAATTTGACTCAAGCCACGGCGAAGCTGTGGATTTCCCTTTGCAGAATGTGGTGGCAGGTTTCCGCGAAATGATTACAATGATGCGCCCGGGTGCAAAGGCCTACTGCATCTTGCCAAGCGAGATTGCTTACGGCTCTCAAGGCAACCAGGCTATTTCGCCAAACGAAACCCTTGTGTTCGAACTCGAAACCACAGAGTTGGTAAAGTAACGGCAATTCAGCGGTGTGTATGAAAAGAATGATGATGGCGATGGCGGCAGTGGCTATGTTCACTTGCTGCACATCAAAGAGCAATGCTTCTTCGGAAGAGAGTGGCTCGGTGGCTGATACCACAATGGTGGAGAACGAGACCGATGCTGCAAAGGCTGATGCCGACAAGGTGGTGAATGCCACTGCTATCGATGCTAAATTCAGCGAACTCTATGGCGAAGGCATTGCCAAAAATATGATTGTGAACGCTGCCAACGACAAGAGCTACAATCTGGTGCCAGATGAGTTTGCTCGCGGCTTGGAAGAGGCTATGTCCGACAATAGCGACAAAATGAAAAGCTATAACCGCGGCACACAATATGGCGAACAGATTCTAAAGGAACTGTCGACCTATGAGAAGGCTTACGGCATTCATATCGACAAGGCAAAGCTGCTCGCCAGTCTGAAAAAGCATTTGGCCAGCGGCAATGTTACCGAGGCCGACCTCAAAGCGGTGAACGAAAAGGTGAAAACCTTGCTCACTGCCGCTGCCAACGAGCAAGCTGCTGCGGCTGCCCCCGCTCAGGAACAACAAAACAAATGATTAATAACTCACTAAGATTATTCAAAACATGAAAAAGATGATTTTGGCCATCGGTATGGTGATGGCATTGGGCTTACAAAGTGCTTCTGCAGCAACAGAGGCTGATTTCAAGGCTCAACAAGACTCATTGAGCAAGGCATACGGAAAATATTTCGGTTCGGTGCTTTCATATATGAGTGAACAACAGAAGAACATTAATATCGACGATTTTTTTAAGGCATTCGACATCGTGATGCAGGCCGACACTGCAAACCAAGGCTATATGAATGGCCTGTTTGTGGGTATGGAATTGACCAGCAAGATGATGCAAAACAAGAATCAAAAGGGTGTTGTGCTCAATAAAGACCTTATGATTCAGGCATTGAAGGATGCAGTGAACACCAAGGGCCTCGACCAAAGTGCCGTTAGCCGCGTGTATAGCGACATGGCTGTGCTCGAACAAAGCACCGAAGTGATGAGCCGCTCTTTCAATCCTAAAACTATTGCGATGAAGAAGGCCGGTGAAGAATATGTGGCAAAGATGCTTGCATCGGGCGAGGGTTATGTGAAGACCGCCTCTGGCCTCGTGTACAAGATGCTTCAAAACGGCAATGGCAAGAACTTCGGCGACAATGAAGACGTGCGCATGCTCTACACCGGTAAGCATGTGGATGGCTCAGTGTTCGACAAGAGCCGCGACACCACAGCGCTCAACTCTGGCCGCGTGGTGCCAGGATTCAAGGAAGCCTTGATGCTCATGAGCCCAGGCGCTAAGATGATTGCAATTCTCCCAAGCGACATCGCTTATGGCGACAATGGCGCAGGCCGTCGCCAGAATGGTGAATTCTCCATCTACCCAGGCGAAACCCTCGTATTCGAAATCGAAACTTTCGAGCCAAAAGCAGCAGAGCCAAAAGCTGAAGAGCCAAAGGCTGTTGAACCAGCTGCAGCACCCGCCGGAAAAGCCACAGTAAAGGCAAAAGGCGGCAAAGGCCCATCCCCAAAAGGCAAAAAAAGATAACATTCCCCACCTGGGGGCTGTGTCATAACACGAAATTGAGTTGTTTTTGTAGGGACGCTCAGCTTGAGCGTCCGCCATACTTAATTGATAAACAACGAATTCGCCACACGGGCACTCAAGCCGAGTGCCTCTTCAGGACCATAATTATCAATTATGACACAGCCTCATAGGTGAAGAAATAACAACGCTCCCGTTGCTGAATACTGCAGCGGGAGCGTTTTTTTTGCGGATAAAAAGCGGATAGCGCCTCACGGAGATTTCCACTCAATAGTGTTTTTCGTTTTAAAAGTACGCTATAATATTATTGTTTATTTTATGTATTTTTTTGTTGAGCTTGTGCCATCAGAGTAGCGGGTTACCATGATGTTCACGCCATCAAATGGTTGCTCGCTTTCAATGCCGGCTACATTGTAGTAGCGCACAGATTCCACTTCGCGCTCCATTATCACATCACCGATAGACGTGATTACAGATGCATCGTATGCGATGTCGACAAACGATTCCGAGATGTAGCAGTTGATGTCGTTGGCTGGAGCCATCTGCTTTCCGTTGTCGGCGTTGACGTCGTTGCAAGCGTATAGACGCACTCTGTAGCGAACGATTCTGTCAATGCCATCGACGGGTGCCAAATCCCTATAAATGTCGACGATGGATGGCTGTTCCTCTGGATAGGTCTTTTTGATGTCGCCATAGTTGGTAGCCCATCCCGTTCCGATGTTTTCCTCAAGGGCGTTGAGAAGCGTAGATTGTGAGTTGACCGACTCTTCTCCGTCTGGAATCTCGCGCCAGATACGATAGTAGTACACTTTCTCGGCACCTTCGGTGAGTGTAGGTGTGATGTTTATCGTTGCCTTGTAGAAAGTCACCTTCCTTCCGTCGGCGCTGGTGTACACAGCAGAGTGGCCGGTTTCTTCTACATCGGTTCCTACTTCCACTTCAGGAATTACTCCCGACACTTCCATGCTACCGTAGGTGTTGTCGCCAATTTGGAACGAAGCAGAGTATTTTTCGTCGCAAAGGCCTATAAAGGACTCCTTGTTGGCCACCCATGTACCATTGTGGTAGATGTTGTAGTTGGTGGCTTCTGAGTTGCCAGTTGCTCTGATGAGCACAGCGTCGGAAGCGGCAAGGTTACCTTCCACATCATTGTCCACTTCCTCGGTGGTGTGGGCGTTGTTGGGTTTTGCCGACATTTCTGGTGCATATACTGGCACATTCACGCCCACATTGCCAATGCCTTGTCCGAAGTGAATCCAGTAGCGATATCCATCAACAGGCGTAGTGGTTGAACCTGTGAAATAGTCTTGGATAGGCACTACAACGCCTTTGTAGTTGTAATGATTATATCGGTCATATACTGCCATTGTTGTGCAGGTGTCGGTGTCGAATCGGTTCGCAGCCTCAATGTTCTTGTTCATGTCGGTGTGGTACTGCACGTGGCATGTGTCGCCTTTGGCATTGATGCTGAGGGTGGCAATGTGTGTGGTGTCGGCACCATCGGCTGTGCAGCGCATCAGCTCGAGCGAAGTGCCAGGTTCTCTTTCGGTGTAGGCATCATAGAGTTTCACCGTCAGTTCATTCTTGTATGTATTGATGAGCTGCTTTGGCTTCACTTGAGCGCGGTGGCTTTCCTGCAGTGCAATATCCACGAAGATGGGGCTGATGACGACACTCAACTTCTTGCTGGTGGTGCCGGTAGCGTAATCGTAAGTGAATTTGAAGTCATTCCAATAGCCGCTTGTTTCAAGTTCCTCTCTGTTGGCAGGGAGCAGGAAGTAGGTGGAGCCGTAATTGTTCTTGTGACAAGTGACTTTTGAATTGGAAACGGCTGATACATAAAGATTTCTCGTCTCGTCGTTCACAAAGTTTTCCTCGTCGCCTTCCACTGTGGCAGGCATTTTAAGCTGATAGAACTCGCTGCCATCTACTATTACAGGCACTGCATACATGGAGCGTTTTTGCTTGGTGCCAGTGAATGAGGAGATGGAAGGATAAATAGAAGTGTCGAACTGAATGATGTGATTTTCGCTACAATCCACAGAGTACACTTTTTTGTTATTTTCGAGGTTGAGCGAAGTCAACTTGTTTTGCGCACAATTTAGATATTGCAGATTGCTGCAGTCGCTCAAATTTAGGTTCTCCAATTGATTGTAGTTGCAATAAAGTGATGAGAGCTGGGTGCAGTTGCTCAGATTGATGTGTTTGATACTTGCCCATGTGTAGCCATAATCTTTGCCAGTGCCGTATCCATTGCAATCCACATATTGGATTGCAGGATTATGACTTAAATCAAGAGTATCGAGGTAGTTGCAACCGCAATAGAGAGTTTTTAGTTTGCTGTTGTGGCTCAAATCCAAAGAGCTCAGCGGATTGTTGCGACAATCTAAATACTCAAGTTCGGAGAATTGCGATAAATCCAAAGAATCCAGTTTGTTCAGACGGACATACAATTCTTTTAATTTAGTGCAATTGCCTAAATTGTTGATTTTTTCAAGATAGTAATATCTTCCCAACTCGTTAAACTTACTCCTGTTCCATCCGCAATTAAGGTACTTCAGTTCAGTATTGTATGTGAGGTCGAGTTCCTTCAAACCGCACCCATAGCACTCCAATTTTTGCAGTTTGGTGTTGTGGCTCAGGTCAAGAGTGCGAATCTCTGTATTACCGCAATTAAGGTGTGTGAGCGCTTCGTTGGTACTGAGGTCGAGTGATGTCAAGTAGCCGGAATTATAAGCTCTACATATTAATGTTTCCAGTTTTTTGCAGTTGGTCACATTAAGCGATTTTAAATATCCTGTGTAATAATCTTGGCTGCCACAGTTGAGGTAATAGAGGTCGGGACAGTGGCTCACGTCAATTGTGTCGACCCTTGTTCCTTCGCAATGTATGTTTTGGAGCTTGGTGTTATGGCTTAAATCCAGCGAACGAAGATTGATGTTGTCGTCGCAATTCAGATTGGTCAACTCGGTGCAGTTGCTGATGTTGAGGCTCTGTAGTGCATCTGTGAAGGTGCTATTTGGATACTTGCGTAGTTGTCCGGTGCACGACAGGCTTGTGAGTTCGGTGTTGTTACTCAGGTCAATGTTCTCCAACATATTGCTTTGGCAGTACAGTATTTTCAACTTTTTATTCTTGCTCAGGTCAAAAGCTTTAATTTCATTGTAATAACAATATAAATAGAGAAGGTTTTTGAAAAATTCGATACCTTTGATGTCGGATATTTGAGCGTATCCTATGCTGAGAGTTTCGGTTTTGTTGATTACAATGGACTCTACGAAGTCACCGTCCTTTACTTTTAATATTGATGCTAATCTTGTTCTGAAGTTGGCATCAGGGAAGTTTCTCTCGTAGAGATACACGCCGTCGGTGTAATCGGGGTGGATAGTCACCCAAAATCCCAGATTGTCCTTTCCTGTGTGGTAATAGTATTTGAAATCCTTTGTTCTATTTCTGTAGGGAATGTAGAAATAGTATCTGCCATCAGCGTCCTGCTTCACCTCTATGCCTGAAACCGAAATATTGCTAACATACAATCCTCGCTGTTGGTCAATGACGAAGTCTTCATCATCACCTGCGCTGACAGATGGTAAATAGATAGCAAAATCTCCCTCATAGGTTTCTTCTGCCGTCATAATTCTTGACGATTCGTTGCCTTCATACAATGTGACATTTGGGCAGTTGGTCACATCCAGTTCCTTGATTTGGCTAAATGAGCAGCAAAGGAAGGTGAGTTCTTTTAAGTGTGTCACATCAAGTGACGTGAGCTTTGAGCGTGAGCAATCGAGGTATGTCAATTTTTCGCAACCAGCGATGTTCATGTCGGCAAGATTCTCATTGTTGGAGCAGTTGAGGTGGCAGAGCCCGGTGTTGTGGCTCAAATCAATGTGCTCCAATTCGTTGCCGTAGCAGTCAAGGTGTTCCAAATAAGTGAAGTGCTCAATGCCGGTGAGGTCTTTGATGTTCATGTAGTTGCATTCCATCCGGGTGATGTCTTTGGCTTCTTCTGCAGTGAAACAATCAGGATTGGCGTGTGTGAAATTATTTGACAGGTATTCCCTGAATTTGACATCGGGGAATGTCTCTTTGTCAAGGAATACGTAATCTGGATAGTAGACATTGATTCTTACATGTAAATTCGCAGCGCTATTAATGCCCACTTTGTATGCATATGAAAAGAATTCGGGTCTATCGGCGGGAAGCAAGAAGTAGGTACTACCGTCCTCGTTTTTGTGGCATGTTACACCATCGCCATAAGTGAATTCAACGTATAGACCTTCTGCTTCATCGTTGATGAATCGTTCTGAATGCTTGTTCCAATCATAATGGGTTTCATCCATATCGTAATTGAAATCGCCGAAGGGCATATCAACACGATATTTTTTCTCTCCGTCGACAACAATCTCTTTTGCCAACATTGTTCGTGTGATTGGGCTTTCAGAATATGAAGGGCCACTGAAACTTTTGAATTTCGTGTTTCGTAAGTCTAATTGTATCAGTTTTGTCTCATTGACGACAAGCTCGTTGAGATTATTGCAGTTTTGAAGTTCAAGGATGTATAGTGGGTTCCAGCCGCACTGTAGAGATATTAGCTCGGTGTTGCTCCATGAGGATATTCTTTCGATATTGTTGTAGTTGCAATTTATATACTTTGCTTTTGGGAAGTCGCCTATGCCGAGGTACGTTAGTTGGTTGCTTGAACAATTCAACTCCTCTACAGGACTGTATGAACTTATGCTGATATAGGTTAGGTTATTGTGCGAACAGTCAATTTTTTTCAACTTATTCCCTGACAGAGAGGTTAAATAGGAGAGCTGGTTGTACGAGCAGTCAATTGAGGTCAGACTGTCGGAACGTATATAGCTGATTTGCCTAATGTCGTTGTTCGAGCAATTGAATTTCTTAAGGATAAAGTTTTCAACTCCCCTGATATCGCTAATGCCCATATTTGAGCAGTTGATTTCCTCCACATTCCATGCTTCTTCTTGTGTGAGCACTTCTGGGTAATTTCTTGGGATGTTGTTGTAAATATAATTTCTGAAGTTTTCGTCGGGGAACGTGCTGCTGTTGATGTATATGGGTGAATAATAAGTGTAATTAATTGTCACACTCATTTTCATACCGTTTTTGCCAACGGAATATTCATAGGAAAGTGATTTTGGTTTTCGGCTCCAGCTACTATTGCCAAGCAGAATGTAGGTTTTGCCATCGTTATTGTAGATTGTCGCCCCCTTTTCGCTGATAGAAGTGATATACAGGTTTCTTGATTCGTCGTTGATGAAGTTCTCTTTGTCACCATTGCTGATGGTGGGCATTTCTATTCCTTGTTGTCGCTCGCCGTGGATGTAGGTGTTTTTCACCTCCATCAACCGGCTGGTGTTGGCATGTAGGGTGGTGATATTTTGGCATGCCGTGAGGTCGAGTTGCACAAGCCGCGTGCCATCGACCGACAGCGTGGTGAGTTTGGTGTTGTGGCTGAAATCAACGGATGTGATAGGATTGCCGTTGATGTTTAGGCTCGTCAACTCTGTGAAGTGCTCAATGCCTTTCACACTCTTGATGTTTGAATTAGCGAATCCTGTCGACCAGTCGGTTTGGCTGCTGATGATGTCGTCGGTGATGGTAGCGCCCACCGCCATACCGGTCTTGATGGAAACGGCTTCGCGGAATGCCGCATCGGGGAAGTTTTGCTCGTTGAGTACAATGGATGCCTTGCAAACTCCGATGCCAATAATTGCTATTGCAATTACAATTAGTAGTTTTTTCATTTTCTAAAACAAAATCTAAAATTTAAACCTAAAACCTAAAACAAATGGTGTTTCTCTTTCCTCTCTTGAAACATGGTTATGATACACACTCGTAAAAAAGAAAGCGTGAGGAAATTTCCCTATTTCATCTTTTAAGAGAAATCTCCTCACGCCTATATCATTGTCGCTCTTGCTTATGCGGGTGCGAAACCTACATGTACACGAATCCTTCATATACCTTAAATCTGGTCATGAAAGAAAGGTGAATGCGAGCTGCTGTTTATCCGTACTAAAGGTGTTTTGGCGAATTTCTTTAAAGATAATTAGCGAATCGCTTTCATTGTAATATGTCGTGGTTTTCTTAGGCGGAATCAATATGTTTTTGTAATATCAATTCCAAAAACCGCTACAAATTTAGGAAATAATAACAAGACGCCTGATATTTTTGTATAAAATTATACAATAATTAACTAAAATTAACACAGTATTGTCGGATTAGAAGATTACTAAAAACGTTCCCTCGGGAGGTGGCGAAGCCTTCTGCGGCTACCGATGCGGATGTGTTAATTATTTGTTAAAAGTTGGAACGGGAGTTTATGATTTGTAATATTGTTCGTAAATTTGCGAACAATAATTAGAGTCGTATTATGGAAGAAAAAAAATATTGTGCTCGCACAGAGGAGATTGCTCAGATAGCCAAGGCGTTGGGTCATCCGGCACGCATTGCCATTATGAACTTTTTGGCAAAACGCAGTTCTTGCTATTTTGGCGATATTCACGAAGAACTGCCAATAGCAAAGGCCACTGTAAGCCAGCACCTCGCAGCGTTGAAGGAGGTGGGGCTGATTCAAGGCGAGATCGAAACGCCTAAGGTGCGCTATTGTATCAACCGCGAAAAATGGGAGAATGCCCGCCACCTGTTTTCTGATTTCTTTGATATGGAAATCTGTAGCGAGGGTGGCTGCGGATGCCCAGGAAAGTAATAAAGGAGGCGTGAAAGGCCCGTTTTAGGTGTTCTCGCCTTTATTAATATAAATAGTGTTCGTTGTTTTACGAACTACAAACAATTAAATTAATTACAAATGAAAGAGATTAAAGTACTGGTGAGTGGCTGCAAGTGCAGTCAGAACTTTGCTGCTCTTGTGGAGCAGTTGGTTGTAAGCAATGGCATTGATGCCACAGTGGAAATCGTGTCCGACATCATGCAGGTGATGCAATATGGTGTGATGACGCTACCTGCGCTTGTGGTCGACGGAGTTGTGGTTGGAAAAGGCAATTTGAGTGAAAAAGAAGTTGTTGATTTAATTAAATAATTACAGCAAAATGAAGAAGCGTATTATAATTTTTTTGATGGCAGTGATTGCTGCCGTCTCATTTAGTGCAGTTGCAGTTTCGGGCAATCAGAAATCGAAAACTACAAATAAGACAGTTGTGGCGCAAAGCCACCCTGTGCAAGTGATATATTTCCATAGCAAGCAAAGGTGTCTAACTTGTATGGCGATTGAAAGGGAAACCAAAGCACTCGTTGAAGGCGAACTTGCCAGTCTGGTGAAAAGTGGTAAAGTGAGTTTCAAAGTAGTTGATATCTCAAGAGGAAGTGGTCAGAAATTGGCTGCGAAATATAGAGTGACATTCTCGTCGCTGTTTATTGTGACCAACGGAGAAAAGGGCGAGAAAGTGGAAGATCTCACTCGCTTTGCATTTGGGAATGCCAGAAATAATGCCGAAAAATTCCGAAGTGAAGTGAAGGCGAAAGTGATGAAAGCCATTAAGTAGAAGAAGGGTATGGATTTTCTTAATCAATTACTCGATAGTAGTCAGGTGCCAACCTTCACAGCGTTCCTGCTCGGGCTGCTAACAGCGTTGAGCCCATGTCCGCTCGCCACGAATGTAACGGCAATAGGCTATATATCCCGAAATGGTGGCGATGCCACCAATGGGTATGCCGTACTGTGGAGAGGTGTGCTTTACACACTCGGGAGAATCATGGCTTATACGGTTCTCGGTGCAATTTTAATATTTGCCATTAGGGAAGGGACAGACACCTTCAAACTTCAACAATTTGTGAGCGAATGGGGCGAACGTTTACTGGGCCCTGCATTGGTGGTCGTTGGTATATTGATGCTACTCGCAGAGTTTGTGGAAATAGGAGGGAAGTTTGGCTTTAAAGGAGGTCGTTTGGCCGACAAGCAAAGGGGTGCGTGGGGCAGTATGGTGCTGGGCTTGCTTTTTGCTCTGACCTTTTGTCCAACGAGCGGATTGCTTTATTTTGGGATGCTCATTCCCATGTCGGCGGAATCGTCGGCAGGTTATTTGTTGCCATTGGTTTATGCTGTTGCCACTGCGCTTCCTGTGTTACTCGTGGCATGGTTGCTGGCCTATAGTGTGAACTCGATTGGCAAGGTGATGGGAAAGATTTCTGCTTTTCAAAAATGGTTCAATCGGTTGGTGGCATTGGTGTTTGTAGGTGTGGGGATTTATTATTCCGCAATGATATTTTTATAAAAAAACTGATATAATGAAAAGAATACTAATCTTGTGTACAGGTAACAGCTGTCGCAGCCAGATGGCAATGGGCTATCTGCAAACATTTGACAAAAATATGGTGGTGTGCTCTGCAGGAACCAAGCCTGCGGAGGCTGTAAATCCGTATGCTGTTGCGGCAATGGCAGAAGATGGCATCGACCTCTCTGCAGCTTTTCCTAAAAGTGTGAATGAGTATATGGACGATAAATGGGACTATGTGATTACCGTGTGCGGCGGAGCCAAAGAAACTTGCCCAATGTTTGTGGGCGAAGTGGGCAAACTGGTGCATATCGGTTTTGATGACCCTGCCGCCGCTGTGGGCACGCAAGAAGAGATTATGGGCGTGTTTCGCCGTGTGAGAAATGAGATAAAGCACAGTATGCAACAATTCTATTTAGAACATGTGAAAGGACTGAAAATGCCCGTTTGTGAGTGCTGTGGATAGTGTGGTAAACCTAAACTAAAGGAATATGATACAACAATTTGCTGATTTTCTAGTGTATGGGTTAATGGGGCTGGAAGCATCCTCGTCGATAGGCGCTGCGCTTAACTTTTTCGTGTACGACACGATAAAAATACTTATTCTACTATTCTGCATCAGTATGGTGATGGGCGTGATTAATGCGTATTTCCCGATAGAGCGATTGCGCAATTATCTTTCCACTCACAAGATGTACGGATTTCAGTATTTTCTGGCGAGCGTGTTCGGTGCCATTACGCCCTTCTGTTCTTGTTCTTCAATACCTCTGTTCATTGGATTTGTGAAAGGGGGAATACCTTTAGGTGTGACATTCGCATTTCTAATCACATCACCGCTGGTGAATGAGGTGGCTGTGGCCATGTTTCTTGGCACTTTCGGTTGGGAAATTACGCTCATTTATGTGGCGAGCGGTGTGGTGATGGGCATGATAGGCGGTTTCGTGCTTGGTAAAATGAAACTCGAACGCCACCTTTCGCCTTGGATTTTGCAGATGCAGAAAATGCAGATGGAGACCGATGCAGCCTTCGAAAAAAGGTGTTTGCCATTCGTGAAGCGTTTGCCTGTGATTGCCAAGGATGCCGTTAGCATAGTGAAAGGCGTATTGCTGTATGTGGTATTAGGCATTGCCATTGGCGCAGCGATCCATGGCTATGTGCCAGAGGGATTCTTTGCTGAATTTATGCAGAGTGCCGGTGTGTTTAGCGTGCCAGCCAGTGTAATAGTGGCCGTTCCGATGTATGCCAATGCTGCTGGTATAGTGCCCGTGGTGGAGGTGTTTGTGGCGAAAGGCGTGCCCCTTGGTACCGCATTAGCATTTATGATGTCGGTTGTGGGATTATCGCTCCCCGAGGCCACAATGCTCAAGAAAGTGATGACTTGGAAATTGATAGGCATCTTCTTCGGCACTGTTGCCCTAATGATTATGCTGCTCGGTTGGGCTTATAATATGATGCTGTAACAAAGTGTTCACACATAATTGAATACAGAGCACCCTCGGGAGGTGATGATGCCTTCTGAGGGTGCATTTATTTTTTGGGGGGGGCGGTCCGCCAAGTGTGTTATAATGCACCATTATTACGCCTATCGTAGCAAAAATACACCCAAAAATCTTGGAAAAATGTAAAAATTCGCTCGAAATCACCTTGGAAAAATGTAGATTTTAACAGAAATCACCTTGGAAAAATGTAAATAATGTGCTAATTTTGCCTTGGAAAAATGTAAATTGTTTTGAAGTACAAGAATATAACACATCTGTAGCTATATGATTGATAGAAAGTTAGATGCTTATATAGAGCGCCATTATGCTACCAGTAAGGCTGCGCTTCTTCTGAAAGGTGCGAGACAGACGGGTAAGACATTCGCTATTAGAAAGTTTGCACAGAGGCACCAATACAATCTGATAGAAATTAATTTTGATGAAGATGCGGAAGCAAAAAAAATATTTATTGGTTCTACTTCGGCAAGCGATGTGCTTTTGCGAATTTCTGCGCACACCCGAAGTAAGATATCACATCCCAAAACATTGATTTTTTTTGATGAGGTTCAGAAATGTCCAGAAGTAATCACGTGGATAAAATTCCTGGTTGATGAAGGCAGTTGTCGTTATGCCTTAAGTGGTAGTCTTCTTGGTGTTGAATTGAAGAATATTGAAAGTGCTCCTGTTGGATATTTGTCAATAAAGGAGGTTTTTCCACTCGACCTTGAAGAGTTTGCCAGGGCCATTGGGGTTCCTGATAATGTATTTCCCGCTCTCAGAGAATCTTGGGAACTGTGCCAACCTGTAGATGAAGTCGTTCATCGTTCAATGATTAAGATGGTTCATTTGTATCTTGTTGTCGGAGGGATGCCCGCCGCGGTTCAGGCATATTTAGATACTAACGACTTGAGTTTGGTGGAAGATCGGCAGCGCGATATTCTGAAATTATATCGTATCGATATTAGTAAATACGACAAAGATAACAAATTAGAGGTTGACGAGATTTTTAGATTGCTGCCGTCGGAACTTAATGCTAAAAACAAGCGATTTATACTTAAGAATCTGAATGAACATGCCAGGTTTTCAAGATATGAAAATGGCTTTCTTTGGCTGAAAAATGCAGGTGTGGCAATTCCTGTATATAACATTACTGAGCCCAGAATTCCACTAAAACTCAACGAACAACGCAACTTGCTTAAGTTGTTTCAGAATGATGTTGGCTTGCTCGCTTCTCAGTATGCCTCTGGTATACAATTAAAGTTGTTGAGTGGGGATGTTAACATCAATTATGGTGCTATTTATGAAAACCTTGTAGCGCAAGAGTTGAATTGTCATGGGTTTGGTGGCGACGATTATGAATTATATTATTTCAATAATAAAAAGCAAGGTGAACTTGATTTTGTGATTGAACAAAATGCCAACATTGTGCCTATTGAAGTGAAATCTGGGAAGGATTATGAGCGGCACAACGCTTTAAACAATGTGCTGAGCAACTTTGTGTATGGCATAGAAAAGGCTTATGTGTTTTGTAATGGTAATGTTGAAGTGCTTGGCAATAGGGTTTATCTACCAATCTATATGCTGATGTTTATCCAAAAAAATCCACCTGTGGCCGAGCAGATATTTCGCTTCGAATTTGGAGGAGTGTGATTTGGCATTTTGCCGCTTTCATAAAAAAGAGCACCCTCGGAAGGTGATGATGCCTTCTGAGGGTGCTCGCAACAATTATAGGTATGAAAAGAATGAATGTTATTCTGATTTCATGTTGTAGAACGAACGGTATACGAAGTAGAGCGCGATAATCACGAATGCCACACCGAAGTAAGGAGCGATGGCGCGGAAGCTTTCGCTAATAGCGATTTCCATTGCCAATACACCGAAGAGGGTGGTGAACTTGATGATTGGGTTGAGCGCTACAGAACTTGTGTCCTTGTAAGGGTCACCTACGGTGTCACCAACTACGGTAGCATCGTGAAGGTCGGTACCCTTTGCTTGGAGGTCGACTTCTACAATCTTCTTAGCATTGTCCCATGCACCACCGGCGTCGGCCATAAATACTGCCTGGAACAAGCCGAATACTGCAATTGAGATAAGGTAGCTTACGAACAGACATACAGCTGCGTTGCCGCCGATGCTTGCAGGAGAACTGAGGCAAGCGAAACCGAGCGCGAAGCAGAAGATACTGATGAAGATGTTGAGCATACCCTTCTGTGCGTATTTTGTACAGATGTTAACCACTTCCTGACTCTTTGCGATGTCGGCTTTCTTAGGAGCGTTGCTGTCGAGCTTGATGTTGCCCTTGATGAATTCCACAGCGCGGTGTGCGCCAGTGGTAACGGCTTGCATAGAAGAACCGGTGAACCAGAAGATTACGCAACCACCGAGAATGAAACCGAGCATTGAGTATGGGTTCAGGAGGTTGAGCGTGTCGGTTGGGTTGATGTTCAAAGTCTTTTGAATCATGAGAATCAAAGAGAAAATCATAGTGGTAGCACCTGCCACAGCAGTACCGATGAGCACTGGCTTAGCGGTAGCCTTGAAGGTGTTACCGGCACCGTCGTTAGCTTCAAGGTAGTATTTAGCCTTTTCAAAGTCGGGAGTAAAGCCGAATTGGTCTTCAATTTCCTTCTTTGCCTTTTCCTTGTCGTCTTCGATAAGAGAAAGTTCGTAAACTGATTGAGCATTGTCGGTTACAGGGCCATAGCTGTCAACAGCGATAGTCACAGGACCCATACCGAGCATACCGAATGCCACGAGACCGAATGCGAAGATAGAAGAATATTGACCGAGGATGTTGTCCATGCCGAATGCTGTAGAAGCGAAGTAAGCGATGAGCATGAGCATGAAGAATACGAAACCAGTCCAGAAGCTACCGAAGTTACCCGACACGAGACCAGAGAGGATGTTCAGTGAAGCACCACCTTGGCGTGAAGTGTTCACCACTTCGTTCACGTGAGCTGAAGTTGGAGAGGTGTAGAGTTTTGTGAATTCAGGAATCAAAGCTGCACCGAGTGTGCCGCAGCTGATGATAGCAGCGAGGCCGAGCCAGTAGCTACCGCCAAGACCTTGGAGCAACCAGTAGCTTGCACCGAAAGTAGCTGCGATAGAGAGGATAGAAGTAATCCAAACGAGTGAGGTGAGAGGCTTTTCGAAGTCGATGTCGTCGACATTGCTATAGCGAGCCTTTGAAACCACATTATTAATATAGTAAGAAATTACAGAGGTTACTACACCGAGAATACGCATCACGAAAATCCAGATGAGGAGGTCGATTTGGTATTCAGGAGCAACAGCCAAAAGGATAAATGATACGAGAGCCACACCAGTCACACCGTAGGTTTCGAAACCGTCGGCAGTAGGGCCAATGCTGTCGCCAGCGTTATCACCCGTACAGTCGGCGATTACACCAGGGTTGCGAGGGTCGTCTTCACCAATCTTGAATACCACTTTCATCAAGTCGCTACCGATGTCGGCAATCTTGGTGAAGATACCGCCTGCGATACGGAGTGCAGAAGCACCGAGCGATTCACCGATTGCGAAACCGATGAAGCAGCTACCAGCGAGGTCGGCAGGCATAAACATGAGGATGACGAGCATCAACACCAATTCCACGCAGATGAGCAAAATACCGATACTCATGCCTGCGGTGAGAGGGATGTTGAGCAATTGGAGTGGTTGACGGCGGAGCGATGCGAAAGCCATGCGGGCATTAGCGTAGGTGTTCATGCGCACACCATACCAAGCCACTGCATAAGAGCCAAGCACACCAATCACTGTCCAGGCGAGAATCAGAATCACTGAACCCCATTCCATACCAGAGAGCACCTTGAAATAGAGGAGCACTGCCAATCCGATGAAGGCAAACAGGATAGCAAGGAAGCGGCCCTGTTGTTTGAGGTAGGTAGAGCAAGTCTTAAAGATTACGTTACCAATCTCAAGCATTGAGCTGTGGGCTTTGAGCTTGCGAACTTTCATGAATTGCCAAAAACCGAAAAGCATGCCCAGCACGATTACCAGGAATCCCCAGTAGAGGATACTCGCTTTTTCGCTGAAGCCATCAGGCATCTTAAGATCTGCTTCGCTTGCTTGCATAACAAGTGGAAGCACGAACGCACTTAGTGCGGCGAAGGTTTTTTTCATTGTTTTGTTAAGTTATAGTTGGTTAATAATAAATATACTCTTTGCGTGGCTATTTACATAGTCTTAAGGCGCTCATTTATAAATGAGCGCATAAAGGTAGATACTTTAGCCCTAATAACAAAATTTAATACATAAAAAGTTTCATATTGGAACGCATTTTTTTCAAAACGCAACTTTTTTGGCTGTTTTTGGTTCGCTTTTTCACGATTTTTTACAATTATAATAATGTGGGAGGTGTTTTTTAGTGTCGGAGTGAGAAAGGGGAAATGCGGATGGGTGAAAGATTTTGTTTTCTTTGGGGTGATGGGTACTTTTTGGGTATTTGTAAAAAAACATTAACGACCCGTTTCGTTTTAAACTCTTTGGTGCATAGGGGAGTCAAACGAGCGTACAAAAACAGAACAGGTTTTTGTTCAAAGATTAACAAGCGTGATCGATACTAAAGATCAAAGAGGGCCGATTCTCAAATATTCGTTTCCTTTGTTTAATTTTTTTCGGTCCTTGTAAATGCTGTAGTATTTTTATTTGTGGTTTTTGAGTATTGAGAAATACTTGACGTGAGGGCTGGCGCAGAGTTGCGTGGCCCTCACAAGTTTTTTGTGGAATTGGATATAGTTTTGTAATTTTGTAGTGAAGATAAAATTATTATAGGCAATGAAGAAAATCTTACTTTTGGCTCTGTTGGCTACATCGGTATTGGCGATGGCCAAGGGCAAATACGGAATTGTGATGCCTCCTGCGCTGAAATCTGGCGATGCTGTGGCGATTATTTCTCCTGGTAGCACTCCAAAAGACTCTGTGGTGATTCGGGCCATGCAAGTGTTGCGAGGTTGGGGATTGAATCCTGTGGAAGGAAAGCATGTCACAGCCCGCTATCATAGTTGGGCTGGTACGGCCAAGCAGCGCGAAGAGGATTTGATGTGGGCACTTCGCGACAAGTCGATTAAAGCGATTATCTGCTCGCGTGGCGGCTATGGCTCGGCGCAATTATTGTATAATGTGCCTATCGACACTTTGAAGAAATACAACAAGTGGATTGTGGGTTATAGCGATATCACAGCGCTCCATAGTGCCATGGTTCGTTCGGGACACATGAGCATTCACGGCAGCATGTGTGGCCGCTTGGCATCTACTGGCGGCACCGACGAATACAGTCAGCGCTTGCGTAAAATCCTTTTTGGAGAAGAAATTGCCGATGTGGAAGTCGCATCGCATGAACTCAACCACACAGGTAAGGCAAGTGGCATTCTGGTGGGAGGAAATATGAGTGTGTTCACCCTTATCAGTGGCTCGAAGCACTACGATTTCCTGGACCGCGACTTTGTTAAGCGAAAAAATGTGATTCTTTTCTTTGAAGACGTGAGCGAGAATGTGGACCGCGTGGCAAGTATGCTCTTCCAGATGAAGCTGAAAGGCACGCTCGACCATGTGAAAGGCATTATCGTGGGCCGCTTCACCGATGTGCCAAGTCTGTCGGGCTACGACGATATGAATCAGATGCTCCATGAGTATCTCGACCAATACGATATTCCTATTTGTTACGATTTTCCAACCAGCCACGACGAATCGTGGAACACTCCACTCGTTGAAGGTTGCCCTGTCGAACTGAAAGTCGACAATCAGAAAGTAACCCTAAAATTCAAACCATGATTTAGATATCAGAAATTAGAGATAAGAGATAAGAGGGCTTCGCCCCAGAGATTCCGGATATTCCAAAGATTCCGGCATTTCCGGGGCGAAGCCCTCTAATTTCCAACTTCTAACCTCTAAAATCTATTCACCTTCTTCCATTAATTTTTTGTTGCGGAGATGGCGGAAATTGTTGAAGGTGTCGAAAATGTCGTAGAGTGCGATGCTTGAGTTAGATGCTTGCATTTGGTAGAGCGACGCGCTACCCGATGTGTTCACATTCTGTCCTTGTAGCGTGCCCGTGATTCCCGACACATTTTCCATCATTTTCATTTGCAGGTTAATCATTTCGAAGATGCCGATGTTGGTGTTGTCGTGGCTCACCTGCTCTGGCTTTGCGGTGCCGTCGTCGGGGTTGTAGGGTAGCACACCGCCTGTTTCGTTCCAGATGCGTAGAATGGTGCTCCAGTTCAGCGAATTGGGCTTCGCAGTTTCGGGGTAGAGCAACACACCTTTTGCACTGTTGCTCAGTATGCGGTCCACAATGGTGGTGAGTCGATTGATGTACTTCTGCTGGTCGATAACATCTTCAATGAAACCGTGCACTTCACCATCGGTCAACGGATAGAATTTCACCACGAAAGGATGCTGGCGATGTTTGGCTGTCGATTCGTAAGTTGCGAGTAGGTCGCCCATCGGGGTGAACCAGCGGCATCGCCACATGGTGGCAATGTCCCAACGGTAGGTGATGAGTGGGTCGGCTTTGATTTTCCTCTCTTGCGACACAGGCGCCACAAACACCTTGGCGGTGGCTTGGTCGTGGCAGAGTAGCACCTCCTGGCTCTCGAGCGTCCACACCTCTATGGCGCGACATTTATTGGTATGTGTGAACCAAAAGTCGATGCCGCTTTGTGAGTCGCTTCCAATGCTGGCGCAGAATTGGAGCGTACGTTCGTCGGGCGAGTCGCTGTAGAGCCGTCGCACCCAAGCCGCCTTTTTCTTGTTGCCAGGAGCCACACGCTTGATGAGCTCGGCAATGCTGAGGTCGTGGATTTGCCCAATGATTTCGCAGTCGCGGTTGAGCGGGTCGGTGGTGTGGTTGGTAAAAAACTTCGCAAAATTCACATTGCTCACCTCTACATTCTTCTTGCCGAGGTTTTCGGTGGTGTCGACGCGCTGAATGCAGCAGCCTGAAATGAGAAATTCTTCAAGTGCTCGGCTGTCGAGCTCGTTGATGGCATTGTCGTCGAATGTCGCTTTCTGAGCTTCTGGTTCGCTGATGCGGGCGAGATGCTCGGCACGGAATCGGCCCACGATAGTCTTCACCATTTGGCGGAGCATGTTGTTGGTGATGGGTGCTGTGCCATATTTCTTGTAGATGATGGCTTCTTCGGTAGTGGTGTTGCCCTCGGCATCGGTTGCAGGGTCTGACCACTGGTCGCCGTAGGTGAATCGCTTGTTGCGAAGGCGTCGGTTGCGAAGGGTGGCTGCGGCGCTCCATGCAGTGAATGCCGCTTTCAGAATAGCTGTGTTGTCGGTCATGGTGAGTGATGATTTAGGGGTTAACGAATGGCAAAGAATTGGCGGCGGTGACGAGGACCGTAGGAGAGGTGAATCCAGGAAAAGTCGCGCTCGTTGATGGCTTGGTCCACTGGCAGATTCTGCGTGCTCAGTAGGTGGTAGAGCCGGCGGTTGTCGGCGGGGTTGCCTGTGGTGATGTCGGCGGCCTGTCCCTTCATGTGCTGACTGGATGGCGAACCGCCCACCTCCTTGTTGAGGCGTGGGCAGCGGTAGCCGCTATTCACGTGTATGGGTTTTCCCCAAGCTTCGCGCAGAGGGTCGAGGATGTGCTCCACGAGTTGCTCAAGGCAACCGATGGCTTCAGCTGAGGGTGTGTTGTCAATGCCTCGCAGTGAGGCAGTGGTGGAACGGGTGAGTTCTTCAAGTGTGAAATGTTTCATGGCTTTTTTAGGCGCAAAGTTATTCACGCCCCATCCCAGCAGTCAATACCAAAAAGGCAAGATGAGAAA